>JADEXV010000246.1 GCA_015206945.1 Nostocales cyanobacterium LEGE 12452
ATCAAAGTTACAGACCAAGAGCTTGATACTATTGCAATCGAACGAAATTATTTTCATGGTGAGTGGAACTATATTATAAAACCCAAAGTAGGCACTTAATTGTTCAAGTTATTTTTACATAACTCCTTAGCTGGCGTAGTGACTTATACAGCAGCATTACGAGTAGCTCGTTTCCACACTAATAACGATTTTGGAGATTGGAATTCAGCCCACCATCCATTTACGTTTGCAAATGCCGTACATCAAGCTTTGCGAAGAGTACCAACAGTCGAATTACTAAGAGGTGTGTTTGATGCGGCGATGAGTGTATATTTAAATCGTTTTTTGAATGTCCCGCCAGCACGCCTGCCAGAACCCAAAGAAATTCGGGAAAATCCCGAAAAATTACTCCAGCAGCTACCGGATTTATTAAACCGTCAGCAGCAAGTAAACCAGACAGGGCAATTAGTTGCTAATTATTTATACAGTGGTGGTAGTGCTGAAAGATTGATGGCAAAACTAGGGAAATTGATGCTGCGAGAAAACCGTGATTTTCATGTCATTCAAGAAATGGAAGCCGCTTTTCGTCAGTATTCTTTCCTCGGTCAAACTTCGGCTGGAATTCATATACTAGTGGCTGCATCTCGGTATTTAGCCGCTCATTCTCCGACAATGCGATCTCAAGGACAAACTTATCAAATTGCGGAACGTTTACATCAGGGCGCTCGCTTATTTGAAGAATCGTAATCGGCATTACACTTTTAAGACGCGATAAATCGTGTCTCTACATGAGGGTTTTGTTGCTGATTCTGAACTGTATTGAGATATAAAGCGTGTTTTAAGTAGAACGGCGTAAATATTTGTAGTTGGCATGAGGCAGGAGGACAGCAACTTTTGACAGAAAGCTGAGAAACGAAAAGGGATTTGCTTTATTTGAGTAATGCTCATTTCTAAACTAAGCGATCGCTTATCGATTTACACTTATTTTCTAGAGCGATGTCTCCGACGGGCTACGCCTACGCAAGCTTTCGGCTCAAGGATATACCAAAATGAATGCGTGAATTACTCAAATAAGTAAGCAAACTGGGGTTTGAGAAAGTAAAAGCTTCTTTTGAGTAAGTAAAAGCTAATTTTGCTTGCGGAAAACACTAAAATGAGAAAGCAAACTGGGGTTTGAATAAGTAAAAGCTAATTTTGCTTGCGGAAAACACCAAAATGAGAAAGCAAACTGGGGTTTGAGAAAGTAAAAGCTGCTTTTGAGTAAGTAAAAGCTCATTTTGAGTAAGTTGAATGGCATTTTTACTTAGTTTAATATGAATTTTAGTCTAGGCGATCGCCCTTTTCAGTTTTATTACGGTATGCTTTGCAGAAAACTAGCTTATTCTGGATTTTGGGGGAGGCGATGCCTACGCCTGGCTTCGCCTACGCGTAAATCTGCTAAATTTTCACGAGTAGTAACAGTATTTGGATGATTCACCCCTAACCGTTGCTCAAAAATACCTAAAGCTTGGATTAAAAGGGGTTCGGCTTCGCTGTATCTGCCTTGGGAGTAGTAGAGTCCCGCTAGGTTGTTGAGGCTTTGGGCGACATCTGGATGTTCTTCACCCAGCAGCTTGCGCCTGAGTGCCAAAGCTTGGATGTAAAAGGGTTCGGCTTCGCTGTATCTGCCTTGGGAGCGGTAGAGTACCGCTAGGTTGTTGAGGCTAGAGGCGACAGATGGATGTTCATCTCCGAGCAGTTGACGCGTGAGTGCCAAAGCTTGGATGAAAAGGGGTTCGGCTTCGCTGTATCTGCCTTGGGAACGGTAGAGTTCTGCTAGGTTGTTGAGGGTAGTGGCGACAGATGGATGTTCTTCACCCAAGCGCTTTTTAGTAACTTCTAGACATTTTTTTAACCAGGGTAAAGCTTGGTTATATAAACCTTGACCATTATAAAATTTAGCGTTGCCGTAGAAAGGCCAAGGTAAATCATCATTGCTGAGGTATTGAATGAGATGATTCGCTACTTCTGCTATATGAGGAATGGCGGGAGAAACGGCGGTGATTTGCTCAAGGGTGGGCGAGTCAGGAATATATTGGGCGACTGCTACCATTACCCGACAAAGCGATCGCTTTAATTCTTCTGCCTGTTCTAAACCTGTAAGCTTATATTGAAAAAACTCTCTCAGCAGTGGATGTAGTTGATAAATTCCCTCACTTTTGCGCTGAAGTAAATGCAGATTCAGCAAGCTATCATCTCTAATTTCCTCTAACTCTTCCTCGTCTTCCTCTGGTAAACACTGTTCCACCAACTTCCAAGATATGGGTGCGGCGGCAAATAAACTCAGCAAACAGCCAAGCTGTTTATCGTCGTCCTTTAATTCTTGCCAACTCAACTCAAAGGCTGCTAATACACCTCGTTGTGCTGTCATATCGGCTTCTGGTTTAATAAGGGCGGGTTGTTCTAGTCGCTTGTTCTCCAACCGCCGCAACATTTCTGTTAGAGATAAATCCTGTTTTCGCGCCAAATATCGCCCGACTAATTCCAAACCCAAAGGCAAATATCCCAACCACTCACACAACTGATTTGCAATAGTCAATTCTTGCTCAATTCGCTGTGGTGTTTCTTTAAAAAATGACTTTAATAACTCCAGCGCTGCTTTTGGTTGCAATACATCTAAAGATAATTCCTTTATAGATGCTCCTAAGTGTTGGCGCGTGGTAATCAACACTTTAAACCGGGAAGATAACGAGGGTAAGTAAGGCTTAACTTGTTGATATTCTCCAACATCGTCTAAGACTAGCAGCACATCGCCCTCACGCCAAAGCCGAAAGCAGTATTGCACTTGGGCAAGTAAATCAAAATCTTCTGGTGGGTTTAAATCAAGCTGCGTTCTGGCAAACTGCACAATTTGAATGCCTACATCTCCAGCCTTTGCCAGCAACCAGCAAATTCCACCCTTGTAAGTTTCACGGTGAGCCTTTGCATATTGTAAGGCCAGTTCTGTTTTACCCAGTCCACCCATGCCAGCGATCGCTGCAATGGCTACTTGTTTATTATCCTGCAAAAGTTGGTGAAGATTTTTCAATTCATCTTCACGTCCAACAAACTTCACCACTCCACTCAGGGGAATATTCTCATAAAGCGTAGGCGTGGGTTTGGCTTTTCTACCTTCAGTACGTTGTACACCTAATTTTTCTTCTCTACAGCGTTGCCATTCTGCATCAAATTTCTGCAAATTCGCGTCTTTGTCGCCTTTGTCATGCAAAATCTTCAGCCGAAAGTGCCAGTCTGGTGAGCCTCGTTTGGATTCGCGCAAATCTTCGAGAATGCCTAAAAAATCTTTAAGTGCATTTAGTGCGTCTCGGACTTGTTCTGTCTTTAAACTGCTAAGTTCCGCTAGAACTCTTAAGTTAGTCCTTACTATTACTTGCTTTGACGTTTCCCAGTTATAGCAAATTTTATAAAGTTCACTGTCTTCTAACTCGTCATTGGCATAAGCCAAAAGCCTTTCTAAAAGCAGCCTTACCCGCGCTTTGACATCATCACCATAGCTAGGACGTGTCATCAGTTACTTTTGCTCAAATTGGGACAAAGTTTGGGGATTCCCCAAACTTAATCTACCATCCCCAAACTCAAACGACTAGACATTCAAGCATTACAGCTAACAGACAACTGCTTTTGCTTTCACGTACTACCTCAAATTTATCGTTCCTTCAGTGTCAAAGGTGAAGCGAATGAAGGCAACGAAATCCGTCAACATCAAGAAGCTGGTGACAGTTTTGTTATTTGTGATTCCCCTAATTGCAGACTTGTTAATGCCAGGTTCAGGTCTTGTCATCGAATTGACGTTCCTGATTTGGGAATTGCTGGAACCACAGAAGACAGAGGGGGATGATTTGAAAGAATAAGCGGTAAAAGAGTGACACTTTGCACTCTAAGAAACCCCTACCCCTTTCCATTCCTTACAATGGAAAGGGGTTTTATTCACTTTCCTTCTTGAGGGAATCTCAAAGTCAACACACCAACAGATGCATGATACCCAACTGCTACCACGCATTAATGCCACAGCCAAAAGAGAAAATGGTAAACAATATTATGTAGATGTCAAGGGAAATCGCTTTCCCAGCGTGACTACAATACTTAATGCCACCAAATCACAAGCAGACAGAGACAGATTATTAAACTGGAAAACGCGTGTTGGTACAGAAGAAGCTACCCGCATTACTACAACTGCTAGCCGTCGGGGAACCCAAACACACAAACAAATTGAGCGCTACCTTCTTGGACAAAACCCTGTGTGTCCCGAAGCGAGTCGCCCTTATTGGGAGAGTATCAAACCAGTTTTAGAACAAATCGACACAGTTAGACTTGTGGAAGGCTCTGTTTTTCATCATGATTTAAGCTATTCTGGCAAAGTTGATTGTATTGCCAGCTATCAAGGTATTCCCTGTATTTGCGAGTGGAAAACAGCAGACAAACCCAAAGGTTCAATTGAGCATTTATATGAACATCCACTGCAACTTACCGCGTATATAGGAGCAGCTAACGAATATTATCGAGATTATGGCATTCAGCTAAATCATGCCCTCTTGGTAGTAGCGATTCCAGAAATGCCAGCAGAGGTATTTTGGTTTGAATCAGCAATGATTAAAGATTACTGGGAAGAGTGGGAAAAAAGAGTTGCTGAGTATTGGGAACGCAGAAGTATTTGGAGTTAGTGAGTGGAATTGTACAATTACCGAAATTGGAACCCCGCTTCCATTCCTCTCCCGGAAAGGTCGAAAGGCTACATTACCCGCATCCCGCCCAGAACTAAAGTTCAGGGCTAATAGCTGAAGTCCACTTAAGTGGACTGAACAATCAATTTAGTCCACTTAAGTGGACTTCAGCTATGAGACTCGGAATTCATTCCGAGGCGGGATAGAAACGCAGTGCGAGATTTTTTAATAAAGATATGACTGCGACAATACTTGTGTGTACACTGTAGAACGCTAGTAGGGAAGGGGTTGGGTGTTAGGTTTGAGATAAAGTCGCACACGGCGTTAACTTTGTAATGGCAAGACAGTAATTAACCCAGAAAATCTAGCAAAATCACTTGTGTTGTGAGTGAGTAACTGAGGAATGCGATAAACTAGCATCGTAGCGACAATATTTGCATCATGAACTTGCTTACCACCGCTAGGAATTTCCTCCATAAGCGTCAGTAACCTTTCTGTAACTTGAGAACTATCTTCAGCCACCCGAAAGCGGTTATAGAAATAGCGGAGATCCTGAATTACTATTGCAATGGGTAGTGGGTTGACGAACTGTTGCGGACGGGTAAGGGTAGCCAAATATTCCCGCAATATTTGTCGGCTAATCCACAACTCAACCCCTGCATCATAAAAATCTTGGATAGCCTCCATAGCAGCTTGGTGAAATGGAGACTGAATCTGACTAGCGTACACCAGGATATTTGTGTCTAGAAAAACAGGATTACCGCCCCCAATCACCATACATATCCTCACGTCTTAAAGAAAGATTTTCAGGCCAAGGGCCATAGTTATGTACAGGGAAGTTTAGAGGAGGACGCTTTTCTTTCTTCTCTGCTTCCTCAGCCAAAGGCTTCTCATCAATTACTATTACCACCTGATGTTCACCCTCTGGAATATCCAATGGTAATTGCGCTGTAATCTTACCATCTTTAGTAACTGTGGCAATTGTTTCTATACTTTTCATCTCATTCCTCCTTAATCAATCCATTACAGCTAACACAGCTTTTGGCAATAACTTATCTTTAAACCAAACAATTCTGGCAGGGACATCATTTAATTTTACTCCCGCTTTTTCTAAATTAAGGCGCTCAGAAATTGCCAAAATCAAATCATCACGTTCAGCCCGTCGCACTTGAGAAAACTTCTTTTGTAAATATTCTGGTCGCCAATAACCAACAATTTCTAATAAAAAGGTGCGTCCATCAGCATGAACTAAGCGAAAATCAGGAATCATCACACTACCAGGAATTGGTATCAAATCAACTTCTCGCTCTAATGCCCAACCACTTTTTAACGCATCCCATTTATCAGCAAAGGATGCTTCTAGCATACTATCGTAGGGCTTTCCTGGTGGATAATGGGATACTAAACCACATTCAGAATTAAGAGTGAAACGTCCAGTTTTCCAAGCATTTGTATAAGCGTCACGGGTTTGCAGAATCGAAGAAAGACTCCATTTAGTAACGTGAAGTAAAGCCGGAATAAGTTTAGCGATCGCTAACCCATATCGCGTACTAGGATTAAACAAACTCGTCGGCCCGTCAATGGTAATTGTAAACCCGTGGTCAGCATCACCTTCAATATAAGCCATCAATTGAAACAACTTTAAATAGCGAAATAACAGCTTATATTCTCCCGGAACATTGCGATGAGCATTTAACACCAGTTTACTGGCCTTATAAAACACACCCTGCACCTGAGATAAGTTATATCTATTTAATAAATCTGGCGCTGTTGGTGCATCAAAAACAGTCAGAATCTTATTTTCAGATAAATCAGCGTATAATCCATTCCGAACCTGTTCTAATAAAACTTCCCGTTCAAGTTCTTGAGTTAACTCATCAGCAATTTTACTCAGAGTAATTTGTGTTGATTCTCGACTAGAAACAGACTTTGCAGCCAAAGAAAACACCCGTTCTCTTAACATTTGTGGTTCCAAAGGGCTTACCACCTCAAAAGTGCAAAAACTGCTTTTGAGAATATAAGCTAATCCCCGCTTCACCCGATAATCTGTAGAATCTCCTTCAAAATCAGTCAGTTGTCGCTCAAGCACACCTTGAGTCTTCCCCACTGCTGATTGAAAATAATTAATTAACTCAATCGCCAACTCCGAAGTTTTTTGATCAATCTTCAGTCTCTTCGGAATGATCTCCTCTCCGTTTTGGCGATGCATCAGTAAGTCTGTCGGTAACATCTGCTGAATTTTTGATTTTAGATACTTCGACTACTTCGACTTCGCTCAGTACAAGTTCGCTCAGTACAAGTTTTGGATTTTGGACTGAATAATTAATTTCTAACTGTTCCGCCGCCTTCAAACTCCTTTCCTTCCCACTCCCATACACAACCTGTAAATTCCCTTTCCTTTCTTTTTCTTCCCCTACCTTCCTCTCCCCTCTTCGCCTAGCCGAAGTTCCCTCTTCACTTGTATCCTCCGCCACTACCTCATACAAAATTGCCTGTTTATTTTCAATATTCCCCTTCCGTAAAATCCTACCCAATCGCTGAGTATACTCTCTAGCCGAACCCGTTCCCGATAAAATAATCGCCACAGAAGCTGCCGGTACATCAACCCCTTCATTCAACACATGAGAAGCAACCAAAGTATTATATTTACCCTCTCGAAACTTTGTTAATATCTCATGCCGTTCTTTCACAGGAGTTTGATGAGTAATTGCCGGAATTAGCAACTCTTGAGAAATTCGATAAACCGTCGTATTATCAGCAGTAAAAATCAAAATTCTTGCCGAATAATGTTCTGCCAATAAATCAATCAAAATTCGCAATTTACCATCAGTACCCAAAGCAATATCTTTGGCTTCTCGATGGGCTAACATCGCCCTACGTCCAGATTGCGATCTAGCACTCATTTGCACGAACATTTGCCAACCTTGCAAACTCCCTAAAGAAATCTTCGATTGCTTTAAAAAGTCGTTGCGGGTTTGAATTAACTGGTTGTATCTTTCCCGCTCAAGTTGCGATAACTTTACCTTAATTTGAACAATTTCATGTTCTGCTAACGCCTTACCCGCCAAATCTTCAGCGCGTTTGCGATATACTTCTTGACCAATGAGGATATTTAACTCAGCGTGTTTACCATCGGTGCGTTCTGGTGTAGCGGAGAGTCCCAGGCGATAAGGTGCGATCGCATATTCGGCAATTACCCGATTAAAATCTGTCGGTAAATGATGACATTCATCAAAAACAATCAACGCATATTGATTTCCCAACGTCTCAGCATGAATTGCTGCACTGTCATAAGTTGCAACTAAGATAGCTGTTCTATCCCGCGAACCACCCCCCAGCAATCCCACCTCAGCATCGGGGAAAGCCGCTACTAAGTGTGCATACCATTGATGCATTAAATCTAAAGTTGGCACGACAATGAGCGTCGTGCGCGGCGTTGACTGCATCGCCATTTGCGCCAAATAAGTCTTTCCCGCCGCCGTGGGAAGCACAACAACCCCTTGTCTACCCGCCAGTTTCCAAGCGGCTAGCGCTTCAGTTTGGTGGGGGTATGGTTCCATTTCTAGAGTGGGAACCAAATCTACGGGATAAAATTGCTTGGCCTCATCGATAAAATTCACATCTTCCGCTTGTAGTGCTTCCACTAGCGATCGGTATCTAATTGCTGGAATGCGGAATTTTTCAACTCTATCATCCCATGTGGCATAATCCATCCAACCTTTACCGCGTGGTGGTGGATGCAAAATTAATGTGCCACGATCAAAATTTAATGTAGGGGTACGAGCCATTTGAGAGTGCTGAGTGCTGAGTGCTGAGTGAGGAGTTAGGAGTTAGGAGTTAAGAGTTATTCTCCCACTCCCTTGATTACTAATAACGCAAAAAGTGCATGATTCATCCAACTAATTCCGACAAAACCCAATTAGATACGCTCATTAGTCATGGAATGTCCTATCGGCAAACCAACAATAACCTGTGCGAATACTACAAAGAACAGCGACAGAGCTTTTTGCTGAAACGGCTGCAATTGCAGGTACAGATTATATTAATAGCTGGCTTAAATTTAATTGCTTTTTGTCTTTGGGTGAATTCACATCTAGAAGATAAAATATATGCCTTTAAAATTTGTATTTTAGTAGAATTATTTACTCTTATTTGTTGGGGTTTATGCAAAACTCCTAATATATAATTAGAGCAACGATTATCTGGTATTGAATATTTGTTAAAACTAAGTTTTACGACTTTAGATAGATTCGTAGCAACTAACGGCTAGGTGTGTATTTTTCCGATGCATAATAATAAATGTTGAGTGATCGATGAGCTACGCCTACGCATTTTCTAGCTGATTTTGGGAATAATCCTTTAGCTAGCTGCATAAAAGGAGAAGCCACATTGAAAGGAACACGTTCCCTTCTAGCGCCCTATGCTGTGGCACTAATGGCTGTTGGTAGCGTATTGCTACTAACACTATTGCTACAGCCACTACTGAAACCAACTATTTTCCTGTTGTTTTTTGCTGCCGTAGCGGTTATTGCCTGGTATGGCGGCATGGAAGCAGGGTTACTGGCTACTGCTTTGTCTACTTTAGCCGTCAGCTACTTTTTTTTAGAGCCGGTATTTTCGCTCTTGATTGCGAGTCTAGACAACATACTGTGGTTAGGCTTGTTTGTGCTGGTGACAACACTTATTAGCCTGCTGAACTCAGGGTTACGCACTGTCAAACAACATCTTCAAACGAGTTTGCAGAAGCTACAGGTGAGTGAAGCAAGGTTTAGAAGGTTGATAGAGTCCAACATCATTGGGGTAATTGTAGCCAATATGGACGGGGCGATGCCTGCGGCGGGCTGCGCCTACGCAGAGGCTAATGATGCTTTTTTACGAATGGTAGGTTATTCGCAGGAGGATTTGCTAGCAGGGCTTCGATGGCGCGACATGATACCACCAGAATATATTGAAATTAATAACAGTGCGATCGCAGAACTCGCAACTAAAGGCGTTTGTCAGCCCTTTGAGAACGAATACATCCGCAAAGATGGTAGCCGTGTTCCTATCCTGTTAAGTTCTGCTTTGTTAGAAAATAACCAAAATGATATTATTTCTTTTGTGATTGATATAAGCAAACGCAAGCAAGCAGAACTTGCCCTTTCCAAAAGTGAAGAACGCTACCGCACTTTTTTAGAGCAGAGTTCAGAAGGTATTTGGTGCATCGAACTGGAAGTACCAATTTCAGCAGATTGTCCAGAAGATGAACAAATTCAGCATTTTTACCAATATGTTTACCTGGCAGAATGCAACAATGTTATGGCACAGATGTATGGCTGTTCTCGTGCCGAAGAAATTATCGGTGTTAGATTAGGAGACTTTCTTGTTGCCTCCGATCCACATAATATTGAATATCTGCGTAACTTTATACGTTCTAACTACCGACTAATCGATGCCGAGTCCCATGAAATAGATAAGCAAGGTAATTCCAAATATTTTTTGAATAATCTAGTGGGAATTGTTGAAAATGGGTTTTTAGTTAGAGCGTGGGGAACTCAACGCGACATCACAGAGCAGAAAAGGGCCGAAGCAGCACTGCGCCAGCGAGAAGATGAACTGCGCCTAATTACAAATGCTGTGCCCGTCCAGATTTCCTATGTTGATAGTGAGCAGCGTTATCGCTTTAATAATAAAGGATATGAACACTGGTTTGGGCTTCCTGCTTCCGAAATTTCTGGCAAACATATTAGAGAAATTTTGGGAGAGTCGGTTTATCAGTCAATTCTTCCTTATGTAGAAGCAGTACTCTCAGGAGAGCAAGTAACTTACGAAACCCAATTACCCCATAAAGATGGCACAAACCATTACGTAAATGTCACTTACATTCCCCAATTCAGTCAGCAGGAAAAAGTTGAAGGATTTGTTGCCCTAATCACAGATATTACACTTCACAAATTAGCAGAAGCAGCTCTCAAACAAAGCGAGAAACGTTTAAAGACGCTGACCGAAAAAGTCCGCATGATTCCTTGGGAGGTAAATGCTACTACCGGAAATTTTACTTATGTAGGGCCGCAAACCGTTGAGATTATTGGCTATCCATTGTCAGACTGGTACACTGATGATTTCTGGGCAAAACACATGCATCCAGAAGATCGGGAGTGGGCTATCCAGTATTGCCAAGAATCTTCTCTATCACTAAATAATTATGAATTTGAATATAGAATGTTGGCTGCTGATGGCAGAGTTGTCTGGCTATATGACATTGTGAATGTGGTGCGGGATGAAAATGGCCCGCAGTTACTACATGGATTCATGATTGATATTAGCGATCGCAAGCAAGCAGAGCAAGAACGCGAACAACTGCTTAGACGCGAACAAGCAGCACGCGCCGATGCCGAAACTGCCAACCGCATGAAGGATGAGTTTCTCGCCACACTCTCTCACGAACTCCGTACACCTCTCAACGCTATACTGGGCTGGACGCAGCTACTTAGAACTCGCAAATTCGATCAGGCTACTACTGGCCGGGCACTAGAGACAATTGAACGTAATACTAGATCCCTGACACAATTAATTGAAGATGTTCTCGATGTGTCACGGATTATTAGAGGCACACTTCATTTAAGTATGGATCGGGTAGAACTTGTACCACTTGTTGAGGCGGCAATCGATACTGTGTACCCAGCAGCCCAAGCTAAAGAGATTAGTATCAAGTGTAGATTCGACCCGAAAGTAGAGGTAGTTGTGGGCGATGCCAACCGTTTGCAACAGGTTGTATGGAATTTGCTCTCCAACGCCGTCAAGTTTACACCCAAGGGCGGTAGAGTTGATGTGCAATTAGAGTGCATTGAATCTTACGTACAAATTCGGGTGAGTGATACGGGAGTGGGAATTGCTCCCGAATTCTTACCCCATGTATTTGAACGCTTTCGTCAAGCTGACAGTTCCAGCACGCGATCGCATGGCGGATTAGGATTAGGGTTAGCGATCGTCCGTCACTTAGTAGAATTACACGGTGGCACAGTCTCGGCTGAAAGTCCAGGAATCGGACAGGGAGCGACATTCGTTGTCAGTCTGCCAATGAAAGCTATTTAGGATGGGGGCAGGGG
>JADEXV010000247.1 GCA_015206945.1 Nostocales cyanobacterium LEGE 12452
CAAAAAATCTAATATTCAGATTAAAGAAAAATGGGTTATGTACGTAACTTATAGGAAGAGCTAATACTAAACTATCCCAACTTTGATTTCAGGTTTGGCAAAAACTAATACACTTACGGCTTTTACGTAAGTACCAATCAAAAAAGAACAATTTCAAAACTGCTTAAATAGTAAAAAAATTTCACAGTTTCCCTAAGTATTACATCTTAAAGTTTACTCAATCTTTAAGGAAAATACCTGACAGAAAAAGAGTCTAGAGTCACAATTAAATATAGGGGTTTCCAAGCCCAAATGATATTTCAGACAAATATTTGTCACTAAATAAAAAACCGGGGTACTTGAGACTAAATTTTTATGCGGATTTTAATTTACTCCTACAACTACTATCCAGAGCCAATTGGTATTGCCCCACTGATGACTGAATTAGCAGAGGGACTAGTGAAACGTGGACATGAAGTGCGCGTAGTTACTGCTATGCCCAACTACCCTGAGCGGCAAATTTACCAGGAATATCGGGGCAAATGGTATGTCAACGAATGCAAAAATGGCGTTCAAATTCAACGCAGTTACGTTTGGATTCGTCCACAACCAAACCTATTAGATCGGATGTTACTAGATGCGAGTTTCGTCGTCACTAGTTTTGTACCCGCCCTTCTCGGTTGGCGCCCAGATGTGATCCTTTCAACATCGCCATCCTTGCCAAGTTGTGTACCAGTTGCGCTTTTAGGATGGTTACGTGCTTGTCCTGTAATCTTAAATCTACAAGATATATTACCAGAAGCAGCCGTCCACGTCGGTCTGCTAAAAAATAAATTACTCATCCAGTTGTTTACATTATTAGAAAAATTTGCCTACCGCAGTGCCAGTAAAATTAGCGTCATCGCCGATGGGTTTGTGGACAATTTGCGAGCTAAGGGCGTAGAAGCTCACAAAATTGTGCAAATTCCCAACTGGGTTGATGTAAATTTTATCCGCCCTTTGCCTAAAGAAGATAACCCTTTCCGTGCAGCACATAATCTGAATGGCAAATTTGTAGTACTGTATTCTGGTAACATTGCTCTAACCCAAGGCTTAGAAAGCGTCGTCAAAGCTGCTTCTGTATTGCGCCATATCCCAGATATTGTCTTTGTCATCGTTGGAGAGGCAAAAGGTTTACAGCGATTGCAACAGGAATGTCTAGACTGCGGCGCAGATAATGTATTGTTACTGCCATTTCAACCCCGTAAACATTTGCCACAAATGTTGGCAGCTGCGGATGTTGGTTTAGTGGTGCAAAAGAAAAATGTTGTATCCTTCAATATGCCGTCAAAAATTCAAGTGCTACTTGCTAGTGGAGGGGCCTTAGTTGCCTCTGTACCCGACAATGGTACGGCAGCAAGAGCCATTAGGCAAAGTGGCGGCGGAGTTATCGTTCCTCCAGAAGATCCCCAAGCTTTAGCGATGGCAATTTTAGATTTGTACAAAAACCCCGAAAAAGTCAAAACTCTGGGTTACAAAAGTCGCCAATATGCTGTTGAGCAATATGCTTTTGAGCAAGCTTTAAACCAGTATGAGTCCTTGTGTTACTCATTGACAGCAGAACGTAGAGAAATTCAGTCTACAGGCATAGTTACAAAACAAGAAGTTTAATCTTTGCAGCAAAGTTATGCTGCATCTGTCTAAATTACAATTATGCCCTCAAATCTAAGTAGTATGAGTTTTGAGGGTAGCTAATTTTACTATTAAAAATATAGCAATAGATAAGCAGATTTTCAGATGCATTGTTGAACTAAAAATCTCACGGCTTCACTTCATTCAACTCGTGGGTTATTGATAGCAAAGCAAGTATTTACACTTAGTTGTGCGCGTCTATAATAAATAAATCGCACTTTTGCTAGACCAATTATTAGTATGCTGCGTTGTATCGTAATTTTTAGCAGACAGTCAGTATAAAGCGTAGATATGTAGTTGTTACCTGTAAATTACTAGCTTTACATTACATATTATGCTGTTTGATAAATCTGCAATTGTTTTCGCTGTCAATTCCTGCTGGAAAGCTATTGGTTGATTTCTCGCTGCACAAGAACCATCAGCTTTTCAGCTGTTGCGGATATCAAAATCTAAACAGCCAATTATCAAACTAATCCCATAGACACCTGTTTTTTTGTTAGTATTCAAAAAAACCTATTGACACATTTGTCAGATCAATTGTTCGTTGTTTGTAAGTAAATGTCAACAATTGTTTCAAAAGGAAGAAAGCACCTGAGGTTTAATGACTGATTATTTCCAAGGAAATTTCCCATTGCAATCTGTCCCACTGACGAAGAGTGCGGTAATAAGCCACGGCCAAACCGAAGAGGCGAGCGAAAAATTAGCTGCAACGATCGCTGTTGCGGCATCAGATCGCAAAGCAGGTGAGATTCTATTGCTCAAAGTAGCAGAGGTATCTTACCTGGCGGATTACTTTGTGATGATGACTGGCTATTCTAAGGTACAGGTAAGGGCGATCGCTCAAGCAATTGAAGGAAAAGTCGAAACTGAGTTGCAACGCCGTCCCTTAAGGACAGAAGGAAAAGTCGAGGGCAGTTGGGTACTACAAGATTACGGTGATGTGATCGTTCATATCATGATGCCCAAGGAACGGGAGTTTTATAATTTAGAAGCGTTCTGGATTCATGCAGAGCGTATTTCCCTTCCAGAATCTGATGAAGGTGAGGGTAAGCCAACATGATTAGGTCTTCGGTTTCTAATTGCCCAGTTCCTACAGACCAACAACCGCTCAATGAATACGAAGAGTTAAAAACTTCCTGGCTGTTTCGTGATACCACTTTACATTGGCGCGAGTATATCACGAAACTTTTTTGGATTTGGGGTTTATCTTGGCTCTTCGCAGGGCCGATAGCTGCGGCAAGTTTTCCACCTCACAAGTATATTGCACATTTTCTTCTCTGTGGTGCAGCAGGAGCCAGTGTTGGGTTAGTGCTGATACTGGTAAGGTTATACTTAGGCTGGTTCTACGTGTGCGATCGCCTTTGTAGTCCCACAGTGTTTTATGAAGAGTCCGGCTGGTACGATGGTCAAACTTGGACAAAGCCACAGGAAATCCTTAACCGCGATCGCTTAATTGTCTCATACGAAATCAAACCCATTCTGCGGCGGTTACAATTTACCTTCGCTGGGTTGGCGGGAATGTACGTTATTGGTACTATAGGTTGGCATTTGTTTTAAAGCGTCATTGGTCATTGATCATTGGTCATTAGTCATTAGCTAAGGACTAATTACCAATGACCAATGATTAAATTAATTAAAAAAGGTGATAAATATAAACCCATGACAATGGGAAAACGAACTCAAGCCACAGCACTGGAAGTCCGGTTGCTGCGGGAAGGTATTATTGAATCCAGGCATATAGTCCAAGCTGTTGTCTGCGACGAACGAGGACGGGTTCTAACCGTTGCCGGAAATTCTGAAACTGCTGCATTTATCCGTTCAGCCCTCAAACCATTTCAGGCACTTGCTGTCACCACCACAGGTACACTAGAACGCTATCAACTTAGCGATCGCGACTTAGCAATTATTACAAGTTCCCACAAAGGAAAAATAGATCAAGTCCGACAGGTATTTAACATCCTTTGGCGGGCCGATCTCGATCCAACTATACTCCAGTGTCCAATTCCTGAAGATAAGCGGAGTCCTCTGGAATACAATTGCTCTGGAAAACACGCAGGAATGTTAGCCGTTTGTCAGCAACGCCATTGGCCCTTGAATAACTACTTGGATCGCAAGCACCCAATACAGCAGTTAATTTTGGGCAAGGTAGCAGAGTTGCTGCGAATGCCAGCAGCAGAATTTATCAGCGCTCATGATGACTGTGGCGCACCAACTTATTTGATGCAACTCGGTCACATGGCATCTTTGTATGCACTGTTAGCCTCTAGTACCAACTTGGATATGGAGCGGATTGTCCGTGCGATGACTCATCACCCCGCAATGGTCGCAGGAGATGGAGAATTTGATACGGAACTGATGCGGTTAACTCCAGGAGAACTAGTCAGTAAAACTGGTGCCGAAGGAGTGCAGTGCATTGGTAGACTCGGTGAAGGCTTGGGATTGGCAATCAAAGTCATGGATGGGGCAAAACGAGCAAAATATGCCGTTGCTATTCACTTACTCCAGCAAATGGGGTGGATTAGTCCCAGCGCCGCCGAAAGCCTCTCAGAAAAGTTTGTCACCTTGGGAAAATACAAGCGTTTAGAAGTAATTGGAGAATTATCATTTTTGTAGTTGCCAAACTCTTGACTATAGGTTATGCTATAAAAGTTAAGAGCGACGCGGGATAGAGCAGCCTGGTAGCTCGTCGGGCTCATAACCCGAAGGTCAGTGGTTCAAATCCACTTCCCGCCACCACATAAAAGACAAAACAAAAACCCTACAATCAGTTAAAGATTGCAGGGTTTTTGTTTTATTTTGATCTATTCTGGAAGAAATAGCCATCTAAAAGGCGCGGAGAATCATGGTTGTGAAGTTGCAGCGACCAATTTTAGTGGGAGGATTGGGACTGTCCTTTTCTCTGTGGATGTTGGACAGTTGGCACGATTCTATAGTGCAAGTGGGTGAGTTTGGTTTGTTGAGTGCCTTAGCTGTAGGCGGTGGTTTGTGGTTATTCCAGCAAAATCGCTCCAAAGACAGTTTGGAGCAGCTAGATGGGATGGTGGTGGATCGGGCGACTGTGGAAAGTGCGATCGCTAAAACTGAAACTGTAATTAACCAACTAGCACAAGAAGCAGAAAACCATCCAGCTTTAGAGACACTCAGAGAACAAGTTGCCCAATTGTTGTTGGAATTAGACAGACAAGAAATTAAAGTGGCTGTGACTGGCGGGAAATCCGTAGGTAAAAGCACTTTAATTCAAGTGTTAGAGCAAAATCTAGAGACACAAAATTTCGTGTCTCTACAAGAGACAGCACCTTTATTTAGAGAAGTGGGTGAAAATTCAGATGCGGCTATTTTGGCAGAAGTAGCAAAATCTGATTTTGTGCTATTTCTGACAAACGGTGATTTGACAGACTCAGAATTTAAAACCTTACAGCAGCTAAAGGCAGCAAATCAGCCTAATATGCTGGTTTTCAACAAACAAGACCAGTATTTAAGCGATGAAAGCGCCAACATCTTACTGTCATTGAAACAGCGGATGCAGGGAAATGTAGTTGCAACTGCGGCCTCTCCCATTGCCATCAAAGTCCGAAAGCATGAGGCTGATGGTTCTGTGCAAGAGTGGATGGAGCAACCAGCAGCAGATATCCAGCAGTTAACTCAACTGTTGGGTGAAGTTTTGGCACAGCAAGGACAACGGCTAGTTTGGGTGACAACCATGAGAAAAGCCGGGTTGTTGAAAGCTGAAGCGAAAAACTGGTTGAATGCAACTAGACGCGATCGCGCCACCCCAATTATTGAACAATATCAGTGGATAGCTGCTGCCGCTGCCTTTGCTAACCCAGTACCAGCCTTTGATATTCTGGCAACTGCGGCAATTAACGCTCAAATGGTAATGGATTTGGGTAATATCTATCAGCAAAAATTTTCCCTAGAACAGGCACAAACCGTAGCTGGAACAATGGGAAGTTTGATGCTGAAATTGGGTTTAGTTGAACTTTCTACAAAGGCTATTAGTACTGTTCTGAAAAGTAATGCTGTTACCTTTGTTGCTGGTGGCGTAGTGCAGGGAGTAAGTGCAGCTTATCTGACTAGAGTCGCAGGGTTAAGTCTAGTTGAGTATTTCCAACAGCAGGAAATAGCGATAGATTCTGGAACTGGTTTAAATTTGGAGAATTTGCGGCAAACATTGCAAAAGGTATTTCAGCAAAATCAGCAGATTGGTTTTTTGCAGGGGTTTGTCAAGCAAGGTATGAAGCGTTTGTTGCCAGAGGTGCAGCAGGTTGAAGTAGTTAGTGTTCAGAAGGCGATGGGATAATCTGATACACAGGATTACCAAATTTGAGATTTTGAATTTTGGATTTTGGATTGAATGATTCAAAATCCAAAATTGGTTTCAATCCCTGATTTTAATAGTGGATAAAAATACATAAGCATCTTTGTTTTAATCAAGAGGATTCATCTCTGGGATCGATCTAAAATCTCAAATCTAAACTTAGCTGACACTTGCATGATGTTATAACTAAACCTAAAATTTACCCAAGCCCATAATAGGCTTGGGTGTATTTAAGAATATCGTGAGAGTTGCGAGTTCTCAAAAAATTGTGAATAAGGATAATTAGCTAAACAGCACCACTGTTTCTATTAAACAGAATAGCTATAGTTTTGAAAATTAGCTTTAAATCGTACACCAAACTCCAATTTTTTTGATATTGCAAATCCAGGCGAATTACATCTTCAAAACTACGGACTGTAGAACGTCCATTTACTTGCCATTCGCCAGTCATACCGGGTTTTACATCTAAGCGTTGCCACTCTGGTACTTCATAGCGTTCCACTTCATCAGGTGTAGGTGGTCGAGTGCCTACTAAACTCATCTCTCCTTTGAGGACGTTCCAAAATTGGGGTAATTCATCAAGACTAGTTCGCCGTAAAAAGCGCCCTACCTTAGTAATTCTGGGGTCATTTTCATTCTTGAAAAAAGCACCTTGCACTTGGTTTTTGACTTGGGATTTCTTCGCTTCCGCATCCACACACATAGAGCGGAATTTCCAAATCTTAAACCGTTTCCCCATCCAACCACAACGAATTTGACTAAAGAAAATGGGCCCGGGATCATTAATTTGAATAGCGATCGCAATCGGAATAAACAAAACTCCTGTAATTAATAAACCAATCACTGACCCGACAATATCTAAGAATCGTTTCATCCAAGATGCCATAGAAGGGTGAGTAGTGGGTAACTGCTCTACTTTACGGGAAGTTGTCTTCCGACTATCTACTACGTCATTTTGTTCTATTAACGACCCATCCTCCACAAGTTCTAAAGGAAAAACCTGATCCAACCCTGTGAGTTTTAGAACTGCCATGACTTGAGGTGTTACATTCCGCAGTGTTAATGTAATATCCTTAGTTTGAGCATATTTAAAATTACTTACCAGGGCACCTAAACCACTACTATCGATAAAAGTAGTTTGGTGAAAGTCAATGATGATTTGCTTGGGATATGAATTGGGCCCAATTAAGCCTTGGCAGGTTTGCTTAAAGCCTAAAGCCTCCAGCACGCTCAACCGCGTCGGCACCTGCACTATAGCAATGTCGTTTAGGGAATTAACTGGAAAATCGACCTCTGTCGGTTGGCTAGTCATGAAGCTCTGCACTTTCGTTGCCATGTATAATGTAATATGCCAAACATTAGTTTGTCCTACAAAATTACTTAACCTAATATCGGAAATTAGTGGTAATCAGGACTAACTGCTATTTACCGAGGCTGAGATTGGAGATCGCTAGCGACGATTCACAATAGAACAAGAAGCCAAAAAACATCCTTGCTGTTGTGCCGACGCAGCGCGATCGCGTTGCTCTCATCAAATGATTGCTAAAAATACGGTTACACCTACCGCACGCCTGATTGAGGTCTTTTCTGCCATTCAAGGGGAAGGACTGAATGTAGGGACACGTCAGATATTTATTCGTTTTGCTTTGTGTGATTTGCGCTGTCACTTTTGTGATAGTGCCCACACTTGGAGTGCACCTACAACTTGTCGGATAGAGCGATCGCCTGGATTGCGCGACTTTGAAATTCACTCTAACCCCGTTCCATTACCCATATTAATCGAATGGGTGGAACAGCTAAATCTGCCTTGTCTACACGATAGCATTAGCTTAACTGGCGGCGAACCACTTCTTCATGCCTCATTTTTAACGCAGTTTCTACCCCAAGTGCGAGCCATAACTGGTCTACCTATATACTTAGAAACCGGCGGACATCGCCCAGAACAACTAGCAATGATTATCCCATACTTAGACTCTGTAGGTATGGATTTCAAATTGCCCAGTGTTAGCGGCGAAAGTCATTGGCAAGAACATAGTAAATTTCTCCAGTTATGTCATGACTCATATTTAAATGTTTTTGTCAAGATAATTGTGTCTCAAAACACAGATCCCGCCGAGTTGGAACGTTCAGCTTCGTTGGTGGCAGAGGTTAGTCCAGATATCCCAGTATTTTTACAACCTGTTACGCCTTTGGCTGTATCAGAACAATTTTCTTCAGTACCTGTACTTGCACCTTCCAGCGATCGAGTTTTGACGTGGCAAGCTTTGATGAAGGGGTTTGTCAAGCACGTGCGCGTGATCCCCCAGACGCATAAAATGCTGAACCAGTTGTAAAATTTTAGTTTGATAAAGATGTAGTCAAGAAAAAAGTAAGATTTTATGAAATGGTAATTGGGCTGTTGCCGCTAATTAGGTAGGCAGCAGCCCCCTTACTAAGCAGTCTAATGAAGCCAAATCAAAAGACCACTTAAAAGGCTTTATTACGTAAAATCTTGCCTCCCTGACTCGGAGAGAAACTTGAACTAAAGTTCAAGGCAGGGAGAGGTTCCTCAAACTCAAATTGATTTAGGTATTTCGGGGGTAGGCAATACCCACCCAACCTAATTTTTGGTTGCTATAGTGCGCCCTCATCTGGAGCTTTGGATTTAGCTTTTGCCTTATTGGCACTGCGTTTGAGGGCAGAGAGTCTTGCTTCGTATCTCGCTCGTTGGCGCTTACTAGGAGTATTATCAATCAGGGTTTTCAAGGCGCTACCAAGACTCTTGTAGGCATTGGGGAGGCTATAACCAAAACGAGTTGCTAAAGCGATCGCTTTCTCATCAGCATTGAGCAATTCTCTTAGTTGCTTTTCCCCATTATTCTTTTGGTACAGTCGCCAGCCTGACACGCCACAAAGCGACAAAGCTAACACCAGCAGCAATCCATCTTGTACCCACAATTCCCCTACAGCACCACCTAAACCAATGGCTAGTGCTGCCATTTCCCAACCATCTTTAGGAATTGTGTCATTTTGAACGCGAGCAACCTCATGCCAGAACAGCAGATTACGCTGATCCATAGCGAGGGCATCCCATTTCACCAAATCAATTTGAATTTCTACCTGGTCTTTCCCAATTTCTTCGCAGCGAACCAGGGGTGGATTGACCTCAGTTGTGCCTTCAACCGTGACCCAGCTTTGCAGTTCTGGCGGTAGTAAGGCTTTCAACCGCCGGAGTTCGCTCATTTCCGCTTTGGCAGAGGAGGTTGCATAGGATGTCATAATATCCAGCCCCAGAAAATTTCAGTATATAGTGAGGGTATCACTTTGGAGTATAGCTATTTAAGTGATGATCCGTCTCACTCACTAGGAAAAGTTCCTCGCTTTTTTCGTGCTTCCATTGCTTTTTCTAGTAAATCTAACAATCCTGGGGCTTCTTCTTGGATACTGAGTAATAGTCTTTCCCCAAGTTCTATATTCCCCGGATCGAGGCCTGTTGCCATCACTTCTGTTAAGCGAGGTATTGCTATGCCATCCACAATCTGAATTAATCCGCTCAGACAACGGTGAAATTGTTTTTCTGTAAGAATCGAGTCTTCTAAAGGAAACTCAATAATGGCACGAATTTCACCATCGGATGGGTCATACTCCCATTGCAACATTTTGGTTTCCCAGGAAATGGCAAGCATTGTCTGTAGGATAGCTGCCTTGTGAGGATGCTCTTGGATTCCTCCCAGGACTTGAGGGGCAAATACCCGAAAAAATTTTCCTTCTTCATCCAGTTGGACAACTATTAGGAAATCTTCTAGATTATCAGCCTCTACACCTGTTATAATTCGGTCTTCTTCATCATCAAAACGGTAGTCCCAACCAAGGTTGTCTAAATAACTGGCAATCTGTTTGAGGTTAGCTCCCATAAAAGCCTCATAAGGAACGTGGAGCAGTTGTTACCAGACCTAGTTTAACCTGCTAGGGGTATTTGTTTGGGTTGGTGTGGATACTTCTAATCCCATAGAAGTATGCAATTAAGGTTTTGGGCATGGGTTATGGGGTATGGGGCATTGAAGTTGAGAAAAATAGATGATCGTTGGCGCTAGAATGATATTTTTTGAATGACTCTTGGTCATTATTTAAGAAGCAATAATTACTATTTTTCAAATCTTAGCCAGGGAAGTATATAGCACTAATTTGCTTAAATTTTAGTATTCTTTTCTAGTTTTAATGAATTTTCTAAAACCTCTGCGTTACTTTGCGCCTCTCTGGGTTTATATATTTATAGATAATTGAAACTTATAAAATATCAAAAAGATGGAACTGCGACATCTGCGCTACTTTATTGCTGTAGCTGAAGAACTGCACTTCAGTAGAGCCGCCGAGCGACTGCACATTGCTCAACCGCCCTTAAGCCAGCAAATTCAGCAATTAGAGGCGCAATTGGGAGTAGAACTGTTTCACCGCAAAACCAAACGACAGGTGCAACTAACAGAAGCAGGACAAGTTTTTTTGCAAGAAGCTTATCAACTTTTAGCTCAACTCCAAAAAGCAATTGAGCTAACCCAAAAAACAGGAAGAGGTGAAAAGGGACAATTACGAATTGGGTTTACCAGTTTGGTAACTTACGATTTGCTTCCTGTAATTTTGCGGCGGTTTAGAGAACAGTTTCCAGAAGTAGAGTTGGTACTGCAAGAATTAACCACAACTCAGCAGGAGCAAGCACTACAGGAGCGCCGCATCCATGTAGGTTTTGCCCATCCACCTTTAGAAGACAACACACTCAATCAAGAGTGTATTCAGCAAGAAGCTTTAATTGTGGCTATGTTAGAAACTCATTCTTTAGCTGAACAAGAAAAGATTTCAGTGCGATCGCTAGTAAACGAAAACTTTATTATGTTCCCTCGCCATTTGGGGCCCGGACTTTACGATCAAATCGTAAGTCTTTGCCAGCAAGGAGACTTCAGCCCAAAAGTGACTCAAGAAGCGATTCAGATGCAGACGATTATCGGATTGGTTTCAGCAGGAATGGGGATTGCGATCGCACCGTCTTCATTGCAAAATCTTCAGAGAACTGGTGTAGTTTATCGTACTCTGGAGGAGAAAACACCATTAGTAGAAACGGCTATAGTGTGGCGGGAAGAAGATATAACACCTGTACTAAAGGAATTTCTACAATTTGTCAGGAGTATCTGTTAAGAAATGACAACCCTCTTCTGACGGAGATACTACATACACTTGAGAGAAAAGGTTGGTTAATCAATCATGATTAAAAATAAATACTGTCTATACATTGTCAGGTGCAAATGCTGTCACTCTATCCCAATGAAATCCCACTAACATGTTGGAATAAACTGGTAGCATAAGAATCGGTCATACCAGAGATATAGTCTGTAATTTTAAGGATTTTGTTATAGGTATCTTCGTCTGGATTCGGGCGATATTCTTGAGGTAGCATATTACAGATTAACTTTGCTTTTTTGCTGTCATGCAGGATAGCGTTAACAAACTCAGAAAATAGTTTTCCTAAAACCTCATAACCAGCTATTTGGATACTAACAACATCGCGATGCTGGAAAACATCAGATTCGGTTGCTTTCTTAATTACGTCTAGATGATTTGCATACCTACTTAGAGATATAGGACTAATATTTGATTTCTGAAAAAGCTCCGTACATTTGAAGAGTGGGGAAATCAAAAGTGGTGTGTCGGATAAACCACTCAAACATCCACTTCAGATGAGAGAACGAAGGAATCAAAGCACA
>JADEXV010000248.1 GCA_015206945.1 Nostocales cyanobacterium LEGE 12452
GTTGCAGGAAGTCTTTCCCCTCTGCCTCTTGTACCCCATGCCCAGTACGACATTATCTATATCGGTGGCGCACTCGGTGCAATCCATGCAGCACTGATGGCAAAACTCGGATATAAAGTCTTGCTGGTGGAACGAATGCCCTTTGGGCGGATGAACCGAGAATGGAATATTTCGCGCGACGAGATTCAAAGCTTGGTTAACTTGGGTTTAGTCACCCCCGCTGAGTTAGAAACCATCATTGCCAGGGAATACAAAGATGGATTCAATAAGTTTTTTGATGCTAATAATCCAGCCAAACTGCGATCGCCTATCCTCCACACACCCACAGTCCTAAATTTAGGCTTGGATTCCGAAAAATGGCTCCAAATGTGTGGGCAAAAACTGCAAGCGGCAGGCGGTGAAATTTGGGATGAAACAGAATTTATCCGTGCAGATATTGATATATCACAGGTAGTTTTACAAGTCAAGCACTTGCCCAGTCAAACTGAGAAGCAGGTAAGTGGACGACTGCTAATAGATGCAATGGGAACCGCGTCCCCCATCGCTTGGCAATTAAATGGTGGTCGTGCCTTTGATAGTGTCTGTCCGACAGTGGGAGCGGCAATTGAGAGCGGATTTGAGCCGGGAGTATGGGATTCCCAATATGGCGACGTTCTTTACAGTCATGGGGATATTTCGCGGGGAAGGCAGTTGATTTGGGAATTGTTTCCCGCAGCAGATGAGGAACTGACGATTTATTTATTTCATTACCACGAAGTCAATGCTGAAAATCCTGGCTCATTGCTGGAAATGTACGAGGACTTTTTCACAATTTTGCCAGAGTATCGCAGGTGCGATATGGACAAATTAGTGTGGAAGAAGCCGACATTTGGGTATATACCAGGGCATTTTAGTGTGGGAAGTCGCGATCGCACAGTTGCCTTTGATCGATTGATTGCGATCGGTGATGCGGCATCACTCCAATCTCCCCTCGTTTTCACCGGTTTTGGTTCCCTAGTTCGCAACTTAGAGCGCTTAACAACGCTGTTGGATACTGCCCTCAAACATGACTTGTTGAGTTTCCGCCACTTGAACCAAATTCGCGCCTACCAAAGCAACGTTTCTGTGACTTGGTTATTTTCCAAAGGCATGATGGTTCCCACAGGGAAATTTTTACCGCCGCAGCGGATTAACTCCATGCTCAACACCTTCTTTGGGCTGTTAGCAGACGAACCGCCAGAGGTGGCAGATAACTTCATCAAAGATAGATGTGATTGGTTAACCTTTAACCGCCTAGCACTGAAAGCCGCTAGGAAAAATCCTGCCTTGCTTTTATGGATTTGGGAACTTGCTGGCCCTAGAGATTTAGGGCGATGGCTTGGCAGTTATTTCACCTTCGGTCGTCATGCCCTGATTAGTGCTTTATTAAGTCCGTGGTTCCCGCGCTTCTTAAACCGGGTAGGTTTTTGGCTAGAACCCCGGAATCCGGGATTGTGGCTGTGGCTGTTGGCAATCAATTATGCGATCGCCACAGGCAAACCGCGATCGCGCAGCCAGGTGGCAAAATCCAACCCAGAAGCCATAATTTCGAAGTCAGAAGCAAGGATTCTGAATTAGGAATAGGGCATTGGGCATTAATCACTTGTACAGACGCGATTAATCGCGTCTCTCCTAACTTTTGGGGCGAAAATTCGGCAGTTCTACAGATGCCAATGACTTACGCCCCTTGGGTGGACGCTGGGGATAAACTACTGGCGAAGGTGAATTGTCATCATTGGTGTTATCACCTAATGACTCTGAGGACAAATCACTTGCTGACAATTGTGAAACTTCTGACCAGTAGTCTTCAGTTTCTCCAACAGGCGTTTCGGTGTGAGATGGATTAGAGGAAAGCAGTAAGTTATTGGCTGGTGAAAGCACAGAATCCGTCGTCCAAGAAGTAGAGGTAGTTGCAGGAGGATTAATTTCTGGCTCCAAATCTTCCTTCTGTGGATTTTCTAGCTCCTCATCGTCTTCTAAAATTGTTGCTAAAGTCTCCCAAATAGGAACATCACTAACATCCGTTTTCGCAGTAGGTGGCGGTGATGTAGATGTAGGCTGGGAGGTGAAAAACATTTGGATTAGACTATCTAATTGCTGATCTAAATTTGATGAACCCGAAGGTGAAACCGCTTCAGTTGTATCTGGAGAATCATCAACTTCTGGAGATGGGCCGGGTTGTGTTGGTGTTGGCGTGTCTTTCTTAACTGTCCAGTTCCAAGGAGATGATGGCGTCGCAGAGCCTTCATTTCTTTGGAATGGGATTGGTGCTGAGGGTTCACCCCAAGAATTATCTAGATCGTTACTCAAGGATTCTTCT
The DNA here is from genome assembly GCA_015206945.1 of Nostocales cyanobacterium LEGE 12452. GTDB lineage: Bacteria > Cyanobacteriota > Cyanobacteriia > Cyanobacteriales > Nostocaceae > Nostoc. Next base: position 2,339 of record JADEXV010000248.1, read on the forward strand.
TCTGCTGACCAAGGTTGAATTGGCTGGGCGTTAGGAAACAAAGACCGAGCTTTTCTAGAAAATCTTCCTTGGCTACTAGTTATGTCTTTAGGATGTTTTGCAGCATCTTCTAAGGAGTCATAGCTAGGAACCGATGTATCTAGACATTTTTCCAAAGCTGCTTTGAATTGCAGCGTCTGGCGTTGTTGTCGCATCAGTCTAGTACGTAACTCCCGACAAACATTTTCTGATTGCAATAACTGCTGAGATTGTTCGTTGTTATTAGTGTGTAGCAACGTACATTCTCGCTCTAACTGGGCCAGGCGTTGCTGGCTAATTTGTAGCTGTGCTTTATAAGTATCAGTGAAAATTTCCTGACGTTGAACAGTTTGTACAGCAGTTTCTAATTGTTGAAATAGAGATTTTATCTGTTCTTGAGCCGCAGCTAATTCCTGAGTATGTTGGTTGAGCATCGACTCACTAACGCTAGAACGCGTTTTCTGCCACTGCAAAACCTTTTCTGACTCAGCTAGGTTGTCTTTTAGCTGCTCCACTTGTGCATACAAATTATTGTTAGCCGCACGTAATTCTTCGTTCAATGCCAGCAGGTTCTGAAATTCCGAGTCAATAAGTGCTTGTTTGCCGCTTTCAGGCTCTGCAACCCAGTCCTGCTGGGTGTTATCTTGTGAAAATTTTGTATCTTCAGCTGGCATGAGGAGCGGCAGTTTTTTAACTGTCATATTGTCATTAGGCACAACTGAGTAAAAGGGACAACTCGCCTGCTCTGATTGTGGCGAATTAGCAGAATTTAGGGATTCCATCACAGCCCCCTTGTTTGAGGTGTCAGCTTCATTCATCACTCTTGACTCACCTGCTTAAAAATATTCAGCAGTGCTGGCATTAGCATTGCTTATCAACTGTGTCTAATCAGGGTTTGCTCTAGAAGCTAAGTTTAACTCTCTTCAAGCACCAGCAATTAATCATCAATTGGTGTTCCCATTTTGTATCTAGACTGATGCCGTTATAACACTATGATGCTCTGCCCCGTCAAGAACAGGTACAAGGGGAACTCTGGCCGCCTTTGAAGATAGGCGAGAGAGAAGAGAAACCCGATACATTAAAAATTAAACTGTATTGGCTGGCTGATGAAGTTTTTTACATGAAAAAACTGCCTCAAAGTATACTTTATTTTTTATAATCGCATCTGTCTTAAGAAATAAATTATGATTTTTTCCTGAAATACATTTTGTAATGCCTGATTGAGTACTTAGATATAGATGTCCGTACAAGTATCTACTCTTCAATGATAATTCTCTCATCCGAAGCGATCGCTATTTAATGTCAGCAAACAACTAAGAGCTTTCGCTATAACTGCAATCTTAAGAGATCCCGATCAATACGAGTAAATACTTATAAAGTCTTAATAAAGGCGTAATAATTCGTTTAAGTAAAATATAAAACTTTTTTAAAGAGTAATCTCAACTTAGTGAGGGCTTTTTTCTCGATAAATACATTGCCAGCAAGCAATTGCAGGTTTTATTCGTTACAAGCTTTTCGATCGACTTATCTTCAATACGTCAAGTTTGTTTAATGACTGGAATAAAATTGCTTAAAGTATACTTTACTACTTAATAGCATTAAACACATTGTATTTTAATTTACAATAAAAACATTTTATTTAAGAATTAATACGGATACCATTTTTAATTATTTTATTAAAGAATAATTATAATAACTGCGGTTTCTACTATAAATCAAGTAATTATAAAGACCATAATTACTGAAAATTAATCTGGTTGTAGCGCGAAATAAAGTGTTGGGGTAGTTAAGCTTTTTCAAAAAAATCAAAATTTAAAATCGGGGTGCTAAAGATGACTGATGTACTTGCAACGGGCGCAAATATCAAGCAAGAGACTGCTAAATTACCGCTGTTTATAGAAAATTGTGACAGCTTTTGGGACAAAGAAATCAGACCGTTATTTACAGATGAGTCTCTATCTTTCAAGGTGAAAACTCTTAACAGAAACTATGTCAAGTATGTGAACTTGGATAATGGAGCTACAACCACACCCTTTGCAACCCTCAAGCGGTACGTGGACGAAATGCTTGACACCTATGGCAGCGTACATCGAGGTTCTGGACAAAAATCCATCATCACTACACGAGAATATGACGCCAGTCGAAACATCATTCGGGATTTTGTCGGGTCATCTTCAGATAACTATGTAATCTTTGCGAAGAATACAACAGAAGCAATTAATGGAGCCGCCACACTTTGGGCAGAAAAACCTGGAAAAATCTTAGTTTCTGATATCGAGCATTCATCTAACCTGCTGCCTTGGGTTACTAGAGACGAAGTTGTGCAGTACAGAACCCAGCCGGATGGAAGTGTAAATGTCGCAGAAATTGAAGATATTTTCAAGGCACATCAACATCTCCCCAAAGCCGAGCAAATTAAGTTAGTAACTATTACAGGTGCTTCGACAATTACAGGTTACAGACCCCCAATTTACGAAATTGCAGCTTTAGCACATCGGTATGGTGCGAAAATATTTGCCGACGTGTGTCAGTTAATTCAGCATGAACGAGTCGATATGCGTGCTGATGATGATCCATGTCATTTAGATTTTGTCGCTTTCTCTGGACACAAGATGTACGCCCCTTATGGAACCGGGGTTTTGCTGGGGCCAAAGGAATTTTTTGATAGTTCCTACCCTTATCAAATTGGCGGTGGAAACCTGCCTTATATCACCAGAAACCTAGAGATCAAGCGTTTTTATACCGAACGGGCCCATGACCCCGGAACACCAAATGCAATGGGTGCGATCGCTATTGCCAAGGCGATTGAAATTATCGAAGCAGTAGGGCGCGATCGCATTGCTCAGTATGAACACTCTCTAGTTGAATTCACATATACACGGCTTGGGCTGATTTCTGGTGTCAAAATACATATTCCCGGAGATAACTTAGCCCATGTTATTCCCTTTGATATTGATGGATTTGACGGACGTTTAGTAGCAGAGATTCTGGCACAAGAATACGGTATTGGCGTTCGGGCTGGCGCTTTCTGCACTTATGAATATATTCGCAAACTCAAGAATGTTTCAGACGAGCAAGACTGTGAGATTGCTCAGGAAGTAGACAGAGGAATTACACGGAACATTCCTAGTATTATCCGAGCTAGCTTTGCTGTATATAATACATTAGAAGATTGCGATCGCTTTATAAATGCGATCGCTCAAATAGCTAAAAACGGATTGTTTCACTATTTGCCCAACTACACACAAGATCAGATAACTGGTGTTTGGACAGCGATAAACAGCTAGTTTTTTCAGGACATTGTGCATTGCTTATTATCTCGTTCCCAGCCTGAAGGCTGGGAACCAGTCAATCCAAACAAAGGTTGTGTCTTAATTACGAATTATAAATTACAAGGGGGTAATAGCTTGAGCGATGAAAACCTCTTTGAGCAAGAGGATTATTTACAAGCACGGGTTGAACAGTGCATTTGGCAAAAAAGTACAGATGCGGGTATTTCGCGCCAGCGCTTTCTGAAAATACTAGCCACTATGGTTGGCGCAACAGCCATCGCGGGGTTAGCTAAACCTGCACCTGCTTACAGTCAGACAGCTGTTAAAACTAAAGGCATTAACATACTTAAGCCATTGCCACCAGGGTACATCTCTCATAGCAAAGGCACATTAGAGATGAACTGGGAAGCGATGTATGGGCGTGGTTATTTAGTACCAAATGATTGGTTCTATGTTCACAACCGCAGCGCACCTCCCCCGTTTGACCCATCTACATGGCGTTTGCAAATTCATGGAACTGGCGTTTCTGCCCCCTGTGAGTTTACTTACGATGAAATCATTGCCATGCCATCCATCTCAGTCACTTGTGCCATTGAGTGTGCTGCTAACGGTCGGCGCTTCTTTGAAGAAGCTTACAACGCACCACTCCCTGGAACACGATGGAGACTTGGGGCTATTGGTGTGGCTGAGTGGACTGGTGTACCACTTTGTATGTTATTAGAACGAGCTGGATTGAAATCTACAGCGAAAGATGTACTCGTTGAGGGTGCAGATGTAGATTCGCTAGATTCAAAGGAGACAAATAAATCCAAGTTCAGCAGTGTAGTTCCAATTAGCAAAGCATTAGCAGATAACTCGCTCGTCGTCTACGCAATGAACGGAGAACCATTACCTCCAGATCACGGTCAGCCTTGCCGTGTCTTATTTCCTGGTTGGGGAGGAAATGCCAACGTTAAATGGATTGAGCGGATTGAGGTTTCTGAAACACCGATATATACCCAGTGGGTGACGGAGCAGATGGTGCTAGTGGGTGCAGATTACCCAGCGATCGCACCATATAAAGGTAAGCTGATTACCTATCAAAATGTTAAGAGCGCTTTCGAGTTGGCTTGGCCAGCTACGCTTTCTGCTAAAACCCACTTACTACGTGGACGTTCTTGGTCTGGGAAAGGAAAAATTGTCCGTGTGGAAGTCAGCCTGGATGGCGGTAAAACTTGGCAATTTGCACGATTGAGAGAACCAAATTTTCCATTTGCGTGGGTACGCTGGGACATTGAATGGAACCCACTTCCTGGGGAATATTTTCTCCAAGCTCGTGCTACTGACAATTTAGGTAATACACAACCGAGTGCAGTTCCGTGGAATGACTCTGGATTGCTCTACGGAGGTGTTGTTAGCCATCCGGTGACAGTACAAGGTTAATTACACCAAGTCAGTCTCTAGAAAAAGAATTATTTATGATTGATTTTAGTTGGTTGATTTTAGTGAGTGGGGGTTTAATATCTGGAGTCATAGCTGGACTTTTAGGAATAGGTGGCGGTATTATCACAATTCCTCTTTTAGTCACACTAGGTTATACTCCCGTTCAAGCGATCGCTACTAGTAGCCTTGCTATTGTGATTACTTCAATTTCTGGAAGTTTGCAAAATTGGTGGATGGGCTACTTTGACTTTAAACGAGTAATTTATTTAGGAATTCCAGCTTTTTTAACTACTGGAATAGGCGTATATTTCGCCAATAAAATTCCATCTTATATAATACTCTTTATATTTGGCATCATACTACTTGCTAATATCTATCTGATTGAGCTTCGCAAGCAACTATCCTTCAAAGAAATAGAGAATACAGCCCTAGTATTTAACCCATTAGTTTCTAAAATTGGCACTGGGGGAGCAGCAGGAATTTTAGCAGGTTTATTCGGCTTAGGTGGCGGTACGATTATGGTGCCACTGCAAATGTTATTACTGGGAGAAGAAATTAAAGTAGCAATTCAGACTAGTTTGGGCGTGATTGTCATCACTGGTTTAGCTGCCTGCACAGGACACACGTTAGAGGGAAATATTCTGTTTGTTCAAGGTATGGTTTTGGGATGTGGAGGTCTTTTAGGCGTTCAGATGAGTACTCGCATATTGCCAAAACTACCAGATTATACTGTGAGTTTAGTGCTTCGTATCTTCTTAGGAATACTATCAATTTATATTTTTTGGGAAGCTTGGATAAATTATCAACAAATTATTATTAATTCGTAATTCGTATAATTACAGCAGGTTTAATTTATTTTCACCACATACCTTATAGGTAAATAGCAACGATTGTAGGTGTTCACTTCAGCTAAAACGATTTTCAAATCTTGTTTCCAGCCATAGGCTGGAAATGTTGCTCATTGTGCTACTGCCGAAGTCAGGAAGGCGCAGCCTTAATGAGGGTTATTCCTAGTCTCAGACTGAGAACGAGGCAACCTAAATTTGATGTTTGTAATAAGGAATCATGTAAAAATAACTTGAACAATTGGCCGAATAGTTGGAGTATCAGAATGTAATCGAATAAAAGCCTTATATGTCTGATAAGCAGGTAGTCGAAAGCATTCAAGACAAGTATGATTCGTTATTACCCTACAAGAAAAGAGAAAACACGGCGTATTTGGGCAGCAATCGAAGCCCGAAGCCTGGGACGGGGAGGTGTCAGTCAAGTAGCGATCGCTTCCAGGGGGCGGTTAGGCGATCGCAACTGGGCTATCCCGCACTACAATTCATGCGGGAATGCGTTTGCTGTCAGAACTTGATGGGGTAAAAACGGAGGACGACAGTACTCGAATCCGTACTAATGGAGGTGGACGAAAACTACTAGAAGAACAACTAATGGATAGGCTTGTAACAGAGAGGTATGGAAATGAGGTTTTCCAGATAGCCTAAATACTCAGTTACATCATCACCCCTGATGTTATGGCATAGGATGGAAAAGAAGATCGGGTAAAAAATAATTAAAAATCGCCCACGTAGAGAAGGCAACTGATACCGAAATAACGGCAAGAACAGGAGCGAGGGAAAGGTACTTAAGGAAATAGCTTTTTTGGTCGTTGGGTTTCTGCATATAGCACTCAGTAAAGAATTAGTGAATTAAGTTGAAATAAGGCGGCTAAACGATAATTTACTTGTCTGTAGTATACAAATAGCCAAAAAAAACAGCGTTGTTAGCGTTGCATTTATAAACTTTTATATACTATAGAATTACAAGTTAAATTTGTTCTTAGAATCCAATAATAATAACTAATACTCCACTACACCTCTAACCAAAGACTAGATAAATATTAAATTAATTTGTAATTTAAAACACAAAATAAATATCGTTATTACTCGAAGAAGTTTTCTAGAAAAAGAGCTAGAGACTTACCTTAATGAGAGGAGGATTGATACTATAGTATCTCTAGATACCTAAAATAACTACAAAAAACTCTTAACTGGACTGAACTGTATTGCCTACCATCTAGGTTTTTATATAGAGTTTATTTCTGATATCACAGGAACCCTTGCTTTCAAAAATAATGCCGATGATGCTACTAATAAAGGACTTTATGGGACAACTTTAATTGTCTAATATACCTTTATTAGTAATGTAATAGATACCTCTAAATCGATTAATAATCTTGAAGATGGTAATGAAGTCTATCTATAATTTCTTGGGTAGCAGAGCATACAGAGTACTAAAGACTTTCAAGGGTTTTAAGCACCTCTGCGGCTGACTGATATCGCTGAGTGAAGTCGAAATGTACCATTTTATTTAAAATCATCACTAACTCGTCTCTAGCCTCAGTGAATTCGCGCCAATGTTGCCAAATCTGTTGATTAGCATCAGCTTCACTTTGGATAATTATTTCACCAGTATTTGTGTCTCTACGAAACTCTCTAGGTTCTACCCCAGTTAAACCTTGTATTCCCATAATTCCCAACGCATAAATATCGCTGTTGAGTTTTGGCAACCCACTCATTTGTTCCGAAGGTGCATAATTAGGAGTGCCAATTGAAATTGTCTGAGCTTCTTGCTGCTGGGGTTGAATCTGTTTAACAGCGCCAAAGTCAATCAAAACAATGTGCCCATCTGATTCTCGCCTAATTAAGTTACTAGGTTTAATATCTCGATGGATTACACCATAGCTATGAACAAAAACCAGCACATTTAAAACTTCTTTGAGTATTTCCACAACTTCAGCTTGTTTTAGTCGCTTCCCAGCAGTTAACTCTTTATCCATAGCGTGCCCTCGAACAAATTCTTGCACTAAAGAAAATTGCCGATTTTCTTCAAAAAAAGCTAGCAGTTGAGGAATTTGTGGGTGCTTACCCAAAGTTTCTAAAATTTCTGCTTCTGCGTCGAATAGGCGTCTGACAACATTTAAATATTCTGCATCTTGGCGAGGAGGTCGCAACTGTTTAACCACACACTGCGGATTACCAGGACGTTGGATATCGTCAGCTAAATAAGTATTGCTAAATCCTCCAGAACCCAAGGGTTGAGTAATTTTGTAGCGGTTATTTAGTACCGTTCCTAGTGCAATTTCTTGCCCAATGGAATCAACAATTACTGTTGGCGCTTCATTTGAGGCGTTGCCACGCTGCCGTAAAAGACCTTGCAATTCTAGAATTAATTGCTGGTGTTCTTGAACCCGTTGGGTAATTTCTTTTTGCTCTTGCTTGGTTTGATAAGCACTATAGGCAAGGACACTCCCGGCGGTAAATACTAACCCCAACGCCGGAGGTATGACTGGGAACCATCCAGCTTGGGTAAAAATGACAAAATTGGCTCCAAATAATACTGCTAGGGCTGCTGCTGCTGCCAATCCTAAGCCTAGCGGATGTTGAATCCGCCATACCAGCAAACCACCAACTACAGTCCATCCCCATATCCAAAGGACTTTACCCCACTCAGGTAAAAACCAAAATAGAGGTTGTTTGTTCAGAACAGCACTGAGAATTTGACTAACGCTATGGGCATGAATTTCAATTCCGGCCATTTTGCCAGAATTATCTGACTTACCGCTAGCAAAGGGCGTATTAAAAATATCATTTAAACTATTAGCTGTTGAACCAATCAAAACGATGCGGTCTTTAACTAAATCTGGTTTAACTTGATTTGCAAGTACTTCTGTAATAGTTACCTGCTGGGCAACCTGACGACCAGAACGGTAATTAAGCAGGATTTGGTAGCCATTGGTATCTGCTTTTTCATAGCCGCCAGCGTTACTTTGCAGGGGTTTAAATACAGTATTACGTAGTTGTAGTTCCTTTTTGGGGGTAAATTCTAGTTGGATGCCTCCAACTTCTAAATATTTGAGTGCTAGTTGTAAGCTAAAAGAATAGGTACTTTGACAAGAATCGGATTCTTCTGCACTTACCAATAATAGATTGCGGCGAATTGTGGCATCAGTATCTTCTACGACATCATTAAATCCCACTCGCTCTGCTTCAACGCCTTTTGGGGGTGCTACTCCCGGATTGTTAGAACCCGAATGTTTGCAAATAGGAATGATGATATCGCTCTGTTGGAGACGTTGCAGTAGCTTGTCATGACCAGGCGGTACTGGTAAGTCGCGAAAAATATCTAGACCAATGACTCGCGGTTGATATTCTTCGAGTTTGCCTAATAGTTGGTCTAGAAGTTCGCTAGACAAGGGCCAATTCCATTTTTGGATATCTTTTTCACTTAAAGCAACAATCAACAGACGAGTGTCTGGGCCTGAGTCGGCACGTAATTGCATCATTTGGTCGTAGACCTTCATTTCTAGAGGCTCGAAAACCCCCAGTTTTTGAATTCCTACTAACAGAAGTGTTGCGATCGCACTTGAAAGAATAACTGGCTGTCTAAATAAACTTTTAAAATTTACAACCATTTTTGCAATCGATTTTACTTTAAAATATACCTATATTTTTAGATTAATTTTTAATATTGAAATTATTCTACGCAATTTGCAACTTTTCAAAAAATCTAGTAATCATATTTTACGTGGGAAAATCTCAAGAC
>JADEXV010000249.1 GCA_015206945.1 Nostocales cyanobacterium LEGE 12452
CATCTGTCGCGGCGGTGATTTTGGTTTTCTTTTGGCTTACATTCATTCCGCGTTTGCGGAGGAACTCGCTGATTCTTTCAAGTATCTCTGTTGCATCATCTTCGGGTCGGAGTATGATAACCATGTCATCCGCGTACCGGACTGATGGTTCGACAATTTTATTTTTTGGAGTCTTGTCGTGTACCTTTTTCCCTGCTTTGTAGCTGAGGTGGTATCTGTGTACACTCTCGATCCCGTTGAGTGCGATATTTGCTAGTAATGGGCTGACCACTCCACCTTGAGGCGTACCTTGTTCGGGGAATTCTGGATTTACCCCTGCCTTGAGGCATCGGAAAATACCGAGTTTTAAGCCTTTGGGGGAGATGAGTTCGTCCATTATTGCTGCGTGGTTAATCCTGTCGAAGCACTTTTCAATATCGAGTTCGATTACTCGTTTTTCTGTTCCGTTGGAATTAGAGTTGAGGTTTAAGAAGATGTATTTTTGTGCATCGTGGGCAGAGCGCCCAGTTCTAAATCCGTAACTCCGAGCGTGGAAAGTGGCTTCGTGTGCTGGCTCAAGTGCATATTTTGCAAGGCATTGCCAAGCTCTATCCGCGATGGTTGGTATCTTAAGCGTTCTGGTAGTCCCGTCCTTTTTGGGGATGGGGATTTCCCGTAGTCCTTGATGCTTCCAGTTTCCACTATTCATTTTCAGTAGTTCTTCAAGGTTGAAGCGTTCTTCAAATGAGAGGGATTTCTTACCATCGATACCAGCCGTCTTTTTACCAGCATTTAGCTGAGATACTTGTCTTATTGCAAGAAATCGAGCCGAGGTGGATTTTAGAGTAAGCTTTTGGAGTAACCTAGCTTTCCGCTTGTCTCCAACTTGAACAGCTTTAAATACGCGCTTTTGAAGGCGGAAAAGATTTCGGCGGAATTTCTTCCACGGTAGGGCTTTCCAAGATTCACTAGTTTTGTAACTGTGTCTAATCATTTTCTCTTCTAGAGTTTGTATTTTCTGAACACCTCAGACCAATTACGGTCTGTCCTACCCGAATTGTGGGGATTCCTCCGCTCGTCTGGGCTACTTGGGGTTCGACCGCCCCTAGACCCACAACTCGTTTTTATTCGTTCCCTCGGAGAGATTGATGAGCCACTGCGTTGCGGGGGTTCCCCCCGTTGTAGCATGTGGCGTTGTTCCGTTAGATGTAGCCATTTCGACTACTGGATTCCCTTGACTCTTGCCGCTATTGAAAATGTGTTCGGCGGGAATGAATCTCCAGTAGGGTTAGGGTTTTTTTATTGTTACGCCCTACCCGGCACTAAGTCGCTTTTCTAGGCTCTGTTTCATCATGGGAACTCCCTGTTAGCGCCAGTGTCAGCCCGTAACGGCTGTCTGATTGCGCCCTGTTCCCAGCTTCACTCTACAAGAACCGAGCTTGTTCGGTGTGGGCAGGTAAGGAGTCAATTCTGAGTCTGAATGGCAGGGCTTTCACCTGCATCTAACCGAGAGTTCAGCCTTTAATGACAGTAATCTGCTGTCGGGCTGGATTAGTTATTTACGGACTGATTACCGTGATTCCCTAATCAACGAATCGCACTTCTTCTGTGCCTTGAATTTTCAGTAACAACGCGCCCAAGCCCCAGCCTACGAAGATTAAACCGAAAGACAATAGAGCTGCATTCAAAATTTCGCCGCCCATTAGTGTGATTCTCCTTATGCAAATTGGTGTGTAAACTAGGTCTATCAGAAGCTTTTCAACACTTGCTAGGATTAGACCTGTGTAAACAATTTTAAACTAGTTTAGCAGGTAATCCCTACTTGCTTGGGGGGCAATCCCTAGTATTAAGGAGAGATGGGTAAATTAGAAAATTTTGATGATAATAATTATGAAGAATTTTTATGTATCAAAATAATCAAGGTGGTTTAATAAATTTTGTGAAAGAGCATCGTCCACGTTTGGCGCTGACGCTCGGAGATCCGGCGGGGATTGGGCCGGAGGTGATTTTGAAAGCTTTAGCAGATCCAGAAATTCGTAAAAAATATGACGTTACAGTAGTGGGTAACGGAGATTTGCTGGCACAGATTTATCACAAACTGAATTTAACTGAGAATTTAGTAGCTTTGGCAAATCCAGATGATTTGTCAGTCAGTGATGTGCAATTGGATGGAAAAATTAAAGATCAAATTATTTCAGGAATAGGTAATGCAGCCAGTGGTGCAGCTAGTTTTGCGTATATGGAATATGCGATCGCTCAAACACTGGCTGGTAAATTTGATGGTATTGTCACAGGGCCGATCGCTAAATCTGCTTGGAAAGCCGCAGGATATAATTATCCAGGGCAAACGGAACTTTTGGCACAAAAATCAGGTGTTGACCGTTTTGGCATGTTATTTGTAGCGCGATCGCCTCATACTGGTTGGACACTCCGCGCTTTACTTGCGACTACACATATTCCCCTACGTCAAGTAGCCGATGTGTTGACACCGCAGTTGTTGACACAAAAACTGGATTTGCTGGTGGAGTGTTTAGAAAAAGATTTTGGTATATATAGAGGGAGAATTGCGATCGCCGGTTTAAATCCTCACAGTGGCGAACAGGGACAACTTGGACATGAAGAACAAGATTGGTTAATTCCCTGGTTAGAGCAAGAGCGGCAAAACCGACCACAATTGCAGTTAGATGGGCCGATACCGCCAGATACAATGTGGGTTAAACCTGGTCAAGCTTGGTATGGAAATTCTTTAGTACAAAATCCTGCTGATGGCTACTTAGCACTTTACCACGACCAAGGCTTAATTCCGGTGAAGCTGATGGCGTTTGATCGTGCAGTTAATACTTCTATAGGTCTTCCTTTCGTTCGCACTTCACCCGACCACGGAACAGCGTTTGATATTGCGGGTAAAGGAATTGCTGATGCTACGAGTATGAAAGCAGCAATACATTTAGCAGTTGAGTTGGTTAGTCAAAGATTGGCTAAGAAAAATAATGAATAGTTTTTAAGTACAGCTTTGCTTAAAATCGTCAAGGCAAGACCAAATCAGTTCCCAATATGGTTCAAAGTATTTCTTTTTTATCTCAGTGTTGTTTGCACCTCTGTAGTAGTCTTAAAAACTAGTATTCTCGTCGGGCGCTTCAAACTTGTAACCATAGCCTCGCACAGTTTTAATAAACTCCGGTATACTGGGGTCGACTTCCATCTTTTTGCGAAGCTGACCAATATGCACATCAACCACCCGGCCATCTCCTATGTAGTCGCAACCCCAGATTTTTTGGATTAGCTGTGGACGACTCCAAGCCTGATTAGGATGACTTGCCAAAAAATGTAAGATATTAAATTCCAGCGCTGTTAAGGCAAGAGTTTTATCGTTAAGTGTTACCTCGCGGCCCTCTGGATTAATTACTAGCTGCTTAAAAACGATACGTTGTGTTGGGGAGGGATTGATGTAGCGTATCCGCCTCAAAAGAGCTTCTACTCTAACTTCAACTTCTGCAAGACTAAATGGTTTAGTCATGAAATCATCAGCACCTGCGCTTAAGATTTTAATTTTATCAGCCTCGTCAGTCCTACTAGTCAGTATCAGCACTAAAACATTAGTACGACTCTGCATTTCTTGGCAAAGGCTATAACCAGTAACATCCGGCAAATTCCAATCCAGAATTACTAAAGCTGGATTAAATTGCTCAAACAACGATAAGGCAGTCTTACCATCTGCTGCCGACTCTATTTGATATTTCCGACTTAAAAAACGATAGACAAGATTTCGGACGCCAAAGTCGTCATCAACGATCAGAATTTTGGGAGTAGTAGCAGTAACCATAACCATAATGCTGTCTATTGTAAATTGGGCGATTTGCTGTTGTGCCAGCTTTACTTTACGTGTTTTTGTCAAGTACCATCGCTACTGTAGTACTTGTGTACATTTGATTTTCCATGAAGCCGATCGCAACCTCAGCCATCATCATGCCGATAAAATTTATAATTATGGCATGATTTTTGCATAATTTTGAATTTGTATTGTATAATGTTAAATTTTTATAGTTGGAATAAGTGTAATTAAAAACCATCTCCGTAATCGCAAATAGTCAAAAGACACATCCAAAAGCGACGCCAATTGCTACAACTTTAAAAGAGTAAGGTACTCCCTGATTAATTAGCTTTCTATAAAGGCTCATAAACTAACTTATCAGCCAATCTAGATTCTCAACTCCTACTTACTCGACTGTACTATAACCAATAAGTATGATCTCTTGAAAAAGGTCTACGAAAATCTACCCTGGTGCATTTACATGTAGTTGCTCTCTTAAGCATATACTATACTACAAGTTTCAACCTGAGCTATAACAAGCCAAGGATTGAAAGCATCGCCAGAAGGTATATAGGGCGTCAAAATCAGCTTTAACAGACAAATGCAACAGCAAAAAGAATTGCTCTAGCAATATATATGATGTCAATAAACTGCTAAGAGCTTGTTTAAATAGTACTGCTGACAGCAGAATTCAGAAGTAAAACCCCCTTTATATTTGGGTAACAGATTTAGCTTGTGTAGCTCACAAACTTTTAATCTTCTGTATATAAATCTACAAGTTTAGCAGAGATTGAAGAGACATTATTATTAGCGATCGCTGGTATTAAAAAGGTATCAATTACTATATTGATAGCTAAATAATTTTATTTTTTAACTAATGTTTTTCTCACTTTCTAAGGAATTTAGTAAAATTAAAAATATTGAAATTATTGAAATACCAAAAACTAAAACTTAAATATATTCAATTATATTCATTAAAAAAGTTGTCTACTCATAGTCTCAAATGGCGTTATTTGCAATTGATTAATTGGTATAAATTTTCAGATAGCTCCATCTACCAGAGGAGATAGTTTGAGAATATTCATACCAGAGAAAGAGCAATTAAATATCTTCAATTCGCTAAATTGCTATTAGTATCGTGAGTAAGGAAAAATTATGGTTAATAATTTAGTAGGCGGCATCATTCCCCCACAACCACCAATAGAAGCACAAACTGATGCTAATACCCTCAAGAGTCGTCTGGAATGGGGTGAGCCAGCTTTTACAATCCTGGATGTGCGCGATCGCTCGACCTTCAACGAAGGTCACATTATGGGAGCAATGCCAATGCCAGCAGATGAATTGGTAGAGCGGGCAGTACCTTCTTTGGATAAGAGCCGTGATATTTACATTTACGGTGCCAACGATCAAGAAACAGCCCAAGCCGCACAACAACTGCGTTCTAATGGATTTGAGCATGTCTCCCAACTCAAAGGTGGTCTTGCCGCATGGAAGGCGATCGGTGGTCCAACAGAAGGTATTGTTGAATCAAAAACTCCCGCAGGTGCGGATGACTACAATGTTGTAGATCGGCTAAAAAACCACCAGGAAAATCTGCAAAAGGGCGGTACTAACGCCACGGAATCCATTAAACAGGGAGCAAGTAACCTTAAAGAAGGCATTCAAGAAGGAGCCAGTAACCTTAAAGAAGGTATTCAAGAGCAAGCAAGTAACCTCAAGGAAGGCATTCAAGAGGGAGCAAGTAACCTCAAGGAAGCTGCTAGTGAATCTAAAACTCCTAGAGACAGCAATGATTCCAATGTTGGCTCTTAGGCAAAAATACAGCAGAATTCAGAAGTAAAACAGGTTTAATACATACCTGGCTTTGAGACGAATCTTTGTGTACAACACTTTCCTTGAAATCTGCTGTAACTTAGTATGAGGGTTTGTAGTAAGCACTTTAGTGCTTGGAAAATAATGACTTTAGTCCTTACTACGAACTTGCTTACCTATCAATTTCAACCTGACATATCATTAGTTGGAGTTGACGAGCAATAAACATTTTTTGTTACTATTCCCCGCTTCCTACTCCTCATTCCTATTCGATTAGTGTTCAAATATATCCTTGAATTGCAACAAATCTAAGGAAACTATCGTTGGTAGAAACTCAAAACATTCTTGAGCAATTTGCCAGCGTTCTTCTCGTTTGAGCATTTGTATTAACTTCTGCTGCACGCTAAGTAAGTAGCGCACATCATTGGCGGCATAACTTAGTTGAGCTTCAGATAAGCTAACGGCGTTACCCCAATCAGAACTTTGAGAACTTTTATCTAGTTCCACTTGTTCTAACTCTTGTACAACGTCTTTGAGCCCGTGGCGATTTGTGTAAGTACGGGCTAATTTACTGGCAATTTTGGTGCAAAAAATCGGCCCTACCTGAATCCCCAGATTGGCTCGCAAAGTGGCCAAGTCAAATCGAGCAAAGTGAAACACTTTCACAACATTGACTGCTTCCAAAAGTTTTTTTAAGTTGGGGGCGTCAGCTTGTCCTTTGGCTATGCGGATTGCAGTCACTTTCCCTTCTGGATTGCACAGCTGGACGAGACACAAGCGATCGCGCAGCGGCAATAATCCCATCGTTTCTGTATCAACTGCGATCGCTGTAGATTCCAAATACTGGCTAAGGGTTGCGTCACTGAGGTCGTGATCGCTCACCTGAAAATCTGGTAATGTCATCAATTTTTCAAAAATAATAGCAGTGTCCAGCAAAAAAAAGTCTTGTCAGACACTACATTATTATTGATTGTGCAAAAAAATCAAAAATTAAATCTACCTAGCCCGAAAAAACAGTTGTGTTAGGTAGACTTCGCCTTGATTATTAGTAGCAACGCCAATTCCAGTCAGGTTGTAATTTCCTTTAAGGTTTTTTAGGTGTCCAGGACTTTTGATCCAGCCACTAACAGCTTCCTCCACAGGGTTGCTATATCCCCGGTTAAAAGCTACATTTTCCGCCGCACTGTTGTAGCGAATAGGGATAGCTTTGACTCGCCCTTCAAATCCCTGATGGCTAAATGGAGTTTTGCCTTTAGCCATATTTTGACTATGAATTCTGGCCTGTCGAGTCAAATTTGTATTTAAAGTCAACTTTGGCAGTCCTTTAGAAACCCGATATCGATTAATTTGGTCAAATACTGATTTTTCTAGCTCAGTAGTTTTGAAAGTAGGAGTTGATATTGCAACCTGACTAGAAAAAAGTGACAACAGCTTATTACGGGTGGATGTATTTGTAGAAGTATGATTTGGTATCGGAGCAGTCGTTAATCCACTAGCAAGGACAAGCGCACTTAAAGCGATGCCAAAAGCAGTTTGTCGGAACATGGAGAATTGCGTAATGTGTAGAGATATAAGACTTCTACTCTACCTTATTGTTCCGAAGATATATATCACAATACTATTAAGTAATGATGAATTTCGGCAATTTGGCTACATCCTTTACAAGTAACACAAACAATCATTTCCAATTGTCAGTACTTCAATCGATCGGCTTCATGAAAATCATGATTAATTTTGCTAATAATTTCAGATTTTCATGAATTATCAAGCAAAAGCTTTACTAACAGGTTAAAGTCTGGGGAATTTGAGAAAAAACCTCAACTTTACCAAATTTAACGCTGTGTGCAATTTTTACTCAAACCTAATATCCTTGCCCAATAATAAGGAACGGGTAGAGTTTAAAGGCTTTCTCTATTTGCAGCAGAGAGGAATGGAAGATGAGGTCAGAATCCTAAGTTGCACATCGCGTCAAACCTATGAGCGAATGAATATTTGTGTGAAGTAGATTGCGCCTTGACTGTTTTTGGCGACACCAATTCCCGTCAAATTATAATTACCTCTGATATTGGCAAGATGCCCTGGACTTTTGAGCCAGCCTTGAACAGCTTTTGTGGCAGGATCGCTATATCCCTGGTTGTAAGCGACATTTTCAGCAGCTCCTCTGTAAGCAACACCGGTTGCATTAAGACGTTCTGAAAATCCACTATGCCCAAAGGAAACAGTACCATTAGCCATGTTCTTACTGTGAAGCCTAACTTGATTATCGATGGCAGAATTACGAGTTAGCGCTGGTAGCCCTTGGGAAACTCTGTAGTTATTGATTTGGTTAAAAATCGACTGTTCTATAGCAGCGGTGTCCATGCTATTTGCTGCAACTTGATTAGTGTTATTCGATACATTAGAAGGTACGGGTGTACAAGCTGGATTTGTTCCAGAAGTAGCGATCGCTCCACTACTGAGAGCAATAGTGCCTAAAGCAACGCTGTAAACTATTTGTTTGATCATTTGTTGGCAGTAAAGTTTTAGACAATGTAACCAACGAATATCAATGTGACAAACTGCTTATAAGTCTAAATAGCTCTATTTGTAGGCTTTTTTGCTCAAAAACTACTAGCAAACGTTTAAATGCATGATTTGACGCAAAAATACTACTGTTTAATCAATAGTCGTCTTTTACCATTAGTATGATTCTTTTTATCCCAGATTCCGTATTTAGACTGTCCTATAGTGTAATCACTAGACTTTTTTTGAATTTATGAGTTCCATCTGATGCTTATTTATCTTCATAAACTCAGCTATTTTACTGTACTTAAGTATATTAAATAGCTTTTTTATATCAAAAAAGCAGTAAAAACCGATTGTAATAGTTGAAAATGCAGAATGTCGGATAAAAATGGCTGGATTTATTCAGCCATTTTTCTACGTGATTTCAACTAGACTTATTTAAGTGGCTCTAACTCTTCCTGTATCACACGCAACACCCGTGCAATATATTCTGCACGCCACTGTTCCCGTTCCTTGGTTACTTTGACATCCGGCTCGTAAGCTTCAATCTCACTAGCCGATAAAATACCTTTCACCTCTAGTAACCGTTCAATGGTGTCTAGTCGCTCATGCAACACAGACACCTCACCAGTCAAGGCCATGACGATCGTTAACAATTTATCAGTTTGCGGATTTTCTAAGTAAACAGGTCGTTTACCCTTGGCTATTTTTGTCATCCTAATACCAATTCTCCAAAAATAAGACTAGACATACAAAACGAGAAAAGCCAGATACAATCTGACTTTCTCAATTACAAATTGCGTTAGCGTAGCAGTCCGTAACCCATTACGAACTTGTACTGAGCGTAGCCGAAGTATTACGAAACTTTCTCTGCTTACTTAGTTGCAGTAACCAGAAACCAAGTGCCTTGGGTGGCTGAGTTCCGATTTTTAACCAGGCCATTAGTTTCTTTTGCTTTCCATGCCCCATTCGGGACAAATTTTTCGAATGTCTTATCTGCTGAAAAACCAGCCTCAGTAACTAGCGGCACCAAATCTAAATCGCGTACAGCACTCCAGAAGGGTTCGTTGTTGTTAACGGTTTCCCCATCAGACATAAACTGTGTATAAAGATCCATGTGATGATACAGGGGTGCTTCCAGATGAATCATCATGCCACCAGGAGCTAGTAGACGATAAGACTCTTGCATAACTTTACGCACAGATGACGGGGGGATTTCATGCAGCAAAATGTGAGAAACCACTAAGTCAAATGATTCATCGGGGAAGTTAGTATGTTCGGCATTTTGCTGAGAGAAGTGTACCCGTTTTCCCAGGGCTTCAGCTCTTGCATGAGCGTAACGCAGTATAGATGCGCCTACATCTATAGCATGGACTTCTGCATCTGGGAAACCATCCACATAAGGTAATGTGCTATTGCCAATAGAACATCCCATATCAAGGATTTTTCTCGGTCGAAAGTTGGGAAACTCTGTTAAAAGGTAGTTTTGGACTATAGATAGCCCCATATCATCGTTGAGCGGCCCTAACCAACCGAGTCCATAAACGTAAGCGCCGCGATCGTAGCTTGCACCGGCTGCAACATCATCAGCAGTGAATTCACTGTGATATCCTCCGGGCATACAGTGAATGTCTACAGCCTTTTGATAAGCAGGTATTTGAAAATTTGGGTCGAGGGTTAAAGTACCCAGTTCACTACCCTTATCTTTGGCACGCTCAATCAACTCTGGCAGTTGTCTGTCAACGTTGGCATTTACAGCATCCCATAACATTTCCTGGTTGATGCGCTTCAGGGCAGTAGTCCAGCGATAATAGGGTTCGTGCTGCATTACTTCCCGAATTTCATAACGATTCTGGGGAGGACGCTGATGTTCTTGTTCAAACTTTGGCTTGGCTAGTTTTTCATAAAGTATTTTATTACCAGGAATGATATTCCTGAAAACGTGCATTTTCAGACTTTGCACAAAGTTTTGGCGTGCCAACTCGTCGTGAGTGGGTTGCGGTAACATAGCGTGTTGGAATTGTTGAGCCATAATTGCTTCCTCCCAGAAATTTGAGCTATATTTACGCTGGATATAATAACTTGGCTACCGTTTGTACATCTTTGTCACCACGTCCAGAGCAGTTAATTACAATCCGAGGACTGCCGATTAGCTGGGGACAGAGAGTTTCGAGATAAGCGATCGCATGGGCTGTTTCCAATGCTGGGATAATCCCCTCCAATTTCGATAATCGCTGGAATGCCTCCAAAGCCTCCGCATCCGTCACACTATAGTATTCAGCGCGACCAGTATCTTTTAAGTAGCTATGTTCTGGGCCCACCCCGGGGTAATCTAACCCCGCACTAATTGAGTGTGCCTCAATGATTTGTCCATCTTCATCTTGCAGTAGGTAGCTCATGGCTCCGTGCAATACACCAATTCGCCCTTTTGTCAAGGTAGCTGCGTGTTTTTCGGTATTGACACCTTCCCCGGCTGCCTCAATCCCAATGAAGCGTATAGAAGACTCATTCATAAACTCATAGAATAGTCCCATCGCATTGGAACCACCACCGACACAAGCCAAGAGAATATCAGGTAATCCACCCCACTTTTCCATTGCTTGGGCGCGTGTTTCTTCACCGATTACTGCATGGAAATCACGTACCATCATTGGGTAAGGATGGGGCCCTGCTACCGAACCCAGGATGTAGTGAGTAGTTTCCACATTTGTCACCCAATCTCTGATTGCTTCCGAAGTAGCATCCTTCAAAGTTCCGGTTCCCGCCTCCACCGGCCGCACTTCTGCCCCCATCAGCCGCATTCTAAAAACATTCAAAGCTTGGCGTTCCATGTCCTGAACGCCCATGTAAATTACGCATTCCAGTCCAAAACGAGCGCACACTGTGGCTGTAGCAACTCCATGTTGTCCAGCACCCGTTTCAGCAATAATCCGCTGCTTACCCATGCGTTTCGCCAACAATACCTGACCAAGGGCATTATTGATTTTGTGAGCGCCAGTGTGATTTAAATCTTCACGTTTTAAGTAAATTTGTGGACCTGTGCGATCGGGTCGGGCATAATGAGCAGTCAGGCGTTCAGCAAAGTACAATGGTGTCGCACGTCCTACATAGTCTCGTAACAACTGCTGTAGTTCTGCTTGGAAATCAGGGTCATTGCGGTATTGCTGATAAGCTGTTTCTAGTTCAGCCAGAGCAGGCATGAGGGTTTCAGGTACATACTTACCGCCAAAGCGTCCAAAGCGGCCTAGCGTATCTGGAACCTGAGCAGTTGAACTTGGAGATAGGGGAGTGGTAGTCACAGGCTGTTTTGATGACGGGAATGACTTAATTATTATAGAAAAGTCTGAAGCATATCTGGGGAATGGCGAGGAAGTAGGGGGCAGAGGGGCAGGGG
>JADEXV010000250.1 GCA_015206945.1 Nostocales cyanobacterium LEGE 12452
TAAAATATTCCGCACATTTAAGGCAGTATTAATACTGGGTTATTTGTAATAAAAACATTACTTGTACTGAAACTAGCTTTAGCGATCGCACCTTTTTTTCTCGATCTCACCAAATCGCGTTGCTCCCGGGTTCCGCTTACCCCATATCCCATTGTTCAACGTCTGACGACATCTAAATGTTAAAGAACTCAGTTTGGGCATTCCCCAGCACTCAAAGCTCCCGACTGCTCAACGTCTGACGACATCTAATATTAAAGAACCTGATCCAACAGTCTGAGCACCATTAACTACTTTGACTGCTCAACGTCTGACGACATCTAATGTTAAAGAACCTCCTGCTTGGTGGGAAACAAGCGATCGCAAACATCCTGCTCAACGTCTGATGACATCTAATGTTAAAGAACCTCTGAAGGAATGCGCTCATCCACTGTTGGGTCTAGCTGCTCAACGTCTGACGACATCTAATGTTAAAGAACCAACTTCCTTTAACTATTCCCCTGGCAACTCCAGAAGACTGCTCAACGTCTGACGACATCTAATGTTAAAGAACAGCGATGGCTAAACATCTTAATCCAACAAGTCTTCTAGATAATCTTACAAGCACCTGTCATTAGGAGGCACTAAATTTGCAAAATTTAATGGGCTAGGCTAGCTTAACAACACCCAGAAGGCTTATTGTTGGAACTTTCTGAGGAATTGCAAGCATCCTTAATCATAATGAAAACGCTGAATTGCTGATTCAGTAGAGAATACCGACTTTTTATCTCTTTGTGTCGGCTCAACAAGCAGGTATGCTTGTCAAAATCTAAATATCCTCATTTTTCAACTAGTTTGAATTGTAGTCCACGATAAATCCGGTGGTTGCCATACTTGGGACTCTTGAAGCTCATAACACTGCCAGCGTGTTCTCTTAGACCCAACATGGTCAACCCAGTAGGGTAAGGTTAGCGAACCATCTTCATCTGTAACTAACCACCACAAAGACTCACCATGATACTTCTCAGGTAAAAGAGTAACAGTATTGACTAGATCCCGACTTTCACCCAAAGACAGTCCACCAAATCGATTAATAGAAGCTGGGTTCGCAAATGCCTGCTGCAAAAGTTCTGGTAAAGTAGGCTTTGCTTTGTCTGTTTTCACCCAAACTACAAACTCAACGTTCGTTAGTAACTCTTGGTAATCAGGTTTAGTATTCTTAGGGTCGTGGATATCTTTCGTTTTAAACCTGCGAAAAGTCCGAATTACAATAGATTTTTCTGGTTTGGACAAAAGCGCGATCGCTAATTGAGTTCCACAATGTTTATAACGATCTGTCTCACCAATCAGAGAAAGCAACATCCCGTACACCGTAGAAGGCGGAGGTACTGGATACGTTTCAGCGTATTCTCTAGCACGGGATTGACGAAAGCAAGCAATGGGTACTTCAACTTTCAAAGCAATTGTCGTCATCTTAATCGCTCCCTGATGATAACTGCAAATCTTCAGCAATGACCTGTTTTAATGCTTTGACTGCCGATTTCACTCCAGGAAACACATTTGCTCCCAAATCTTCTAAACCCTGAGAAATTAAGCCTCCAATCCATAATTCTTTGGGATCAATATCTCCTACCTCTACCTGCCGCACTAAGTTTGATACTGACATATTTCCCAGTTCGTCTTGCTCAAAGCAATATAGAAAACGAGGGGAAAAATCATGTGTCCACCGCAGTACAATACTTTCAGGTGAGAAATCATACAAAAAACGGGCATGATTTCCCGCCACTTCACCAATCGAAATCAAACCATCTAGAACAGCATGGATGCGAGATTTATCTTTGAGGCTATCGGGTGTCAATGCAAAACCATATTGATAACGAGTAGCATGAATCTCTGTGGCATAAAGAGAATTTCGTCCTTTTACTCCACTAACAGCATTAAAGGTAATGTCTCCCATAAAAGGTATCATTGATACTGCACGAGTAACTTCTAATACACCTCGTCTAGCAGTTATTTTTCCTTTAGGCTTTTGCTTGCCCTTACGTGGAGAAGTTTGCTTATCCTTACCCTTAGAAATTTTTTTGTTCTCATTTTGAGATGCTTCCTCGGCCTCGCCTTCAGACTTATCGGACGCTTCGGCCTTTGCTGCCTCTGCCTGCATAAATCCCAAAACATCATCATCAATGAAGCGAATATCATCAAAGTTGGGGTCTTGCCAAACATGATCCGCTACTGGTTGAGCATTCTCATCCCAACGTCGATTCACCGGATAGCCAACATTTTGCCAGTAGTACCGTAATGCCCAACGAATCGCCTCAGATGAAACAATAGTATGAACTTCACCTTTCCAATTCAATTTTTGTAAAGGAGTTATATTACCTTCATTTTCCCCACGATTGTTAGCTGCGGTTCCATAGCTAGTCAAAATATTACCGAATAAATGAAACATTTAAAATTGCCTATTAAATTCATGTTTTGTGTTTTTTAAGCAAAAAAATGTGTAATTATTCACTATTAGAATCAGAAATTTCCAATATTTTTTTCTCAATCATATTGCTTTTTGGATAACTAGCAAGAGCAATAAAAGTTAAATCTCTGGCAACTTTCCAATCCATTATGCCAGAAGTTAATGGCAGTAATTCTTCCCAGTGTTTTTCTAGAATGGAAAGTTGACCTGCTCTTCCCCAAAACTCCGCAATGAATTTCCGGAAGTTCTCAGCATTTGTACAACGTCCTAGTTGCGATAAAATACGTATGTTCTCGCGATCAATTTGAGCATATTGACCTTCATTTGTTCGCCCATAAATTTTAGCGTATATTTTCTTCAATGCCTCATGACAAGCTTTAATAAATAGTTTTTGACTTTCTAGATTCCATTCAGAGTTTTGAATCATTTTATAAACTCCATAATTAGTAATGAGTTTAAATAAACTTTTATTCTTAAAAACTGTATATAAATTAGCCCACCAAGGAAAGCCCTTTACTAAGTTATCGGCAATTGTTCCCCTAAACAGATTGCTAATGATAAAATTTTTATTTTTATACTCAGTAATTTGGTACTCTGGAAAATAAATCTGACTAAGCTTATAGATAAAATTTATTATTCCAGTCGCTTCTACCACTGCTATTTCTATGCGAGTTTTTTGCTGCTTTGACCAAACTACCGTTCCAAATAATATTACTTGGCATCGTTTTACTTGATCGCGTATAGCCAATTCTATAATTGTTTCGTAAGTAAGGTATCTTAATGCAGCATCTCCTAAGCTAGATACATTGAAATCCTTGTAATCTAAGTTTCCCAAATTCCAGTATTCCTGGGCATAAATTTCTAAGTCAACCACTTCAGGTATAACTAGGGCATATTGTGTATGTTCCGGTTTGGTATGCGATCGCAAAACAAAGTAGTGGCAAGCAACAGGAGCATATAGAAGAGCAAAAGCCAATTGTGGTTTTTCTTCAAACTTAGTTTTTTTTGTAAAAGCAACATGACGAACTACAGACCCCGGATATAACCACCCTGCTACACCAATTGATTCTCCAAATAATTGACCTTGTTTATCACAGAGTTGTTTCGCAAAACCTTGATGAGCATAGGAAACTACTTTCTTATACTCGACATCGATTTCTATACCATCAACTATTAATGACCAGGATTTACCGCCGTCAAATTTAAAAACCTGGTTATGTTGGAGAAACGTTCCTGTTATTCCCAAGTGAATATTAATTTGGGTTTCAATATTGATTGAATGCGTATTTAAGCCTGTCAGCGAAATTAGACCTTCTTCATTAATCTGAAAAGATTGCTTTAGCAGCCAGTCTAAAACTACGAAATCCTGCCCTTGCCATTCAAGGCTGATGCTGCGAGGAGTCAGCAACCAACTTAAATTACCAGGTCGTTCCGCAGGTATTGGGTATAGTTTTTCTAGTTGCTTGAGCGTCATCCACAGCCCTGCTATGCCAGCACGATGTATCCAAGTTATGCTTGGATCGCCCAAATTTAACTGAATTTTGGGGTTGACAACACTAGCTACTACGGACATTTTATTTATTTCTGGGAAATACTCTCAAACCTATATTGGGTAGTAGTCAAAACCAGCTTTAACTTGCGTTTCCCTTTCTCTTCACAGGCACAAAAACGCCACAGCCCATCTTACGTTTTCCCCCAATGCCATATCTCAGCAATGTTAGCGAATCTTCATTGCTGAGATTAATGATTTCTAACCCAAAACCCACAACCGTAAAGCGCTTTATTTTGAGGATCAAAATATCGAGATAGCCTCTCAATGCAATGAAATCTATAATGCGCTTCTAGCTGCCTCTCTTGCTCATCAAAGTCTGGTGTTCTCGTTACTTTATCTATAAATTCTTCCGATGAAAGGATAGGAGGTAGTGCCTGAATCAATGGATTGGCGTTGTATTCTGGAAGTTTTTGGTCTATGTATCTGGCAACAATCGCTGATTTTCCATTAGGAATTATAACAAGTTCGCCCTCAATCTTCTCCACGTTTTCGCTCCTGTCTTTTTCGTCTGAGTAAATCCATGTGGTCAGGCTGCAATAATTTGGATGACTCTGAATCTTCAGATTGAGTGTTTACTTTATTATTCGTAGCCTCGGTACTATTACTAATTTCTTCTTTTGCTAGTTCAAAACCTTCATTTTTACGTCGTTTGTCTTTTTCTAAGGCTCTATTCTCTCGTATTCCTGCAACCTTTTGCCTATTACTTGTATTATCGTCTAAAACTGCTTCAGTATCTTCTTTAGCCTTACTAACTATACTTTCTATATTTGCTATCAAATCGACTTTTTCTTGTAGTCGTTTACCTTGGTTTTTTTGCCTTTGCAATTCTTCATATGCAAATAAATATTCAATATCATATAAATTTTTATCTAAATATCTTTGTTCAGACTCTAAAAGAAAACATTTTTCAAAATCTCTACCATTTGGAGAGCGCAAATAAATAAACTTTGATTGTCGGATATCATATGATATATCCAATGATTTTTCGGATTTGGAAAGTAAACTACTTCTAGATTTTTCAAACCAGAATTCTTTCCTTGCTTTCTCGCAGGTGTAATACATTCCCTTAAATTTAATACCACGAGCGGTAATTGTTGCTTTTCCAGTTGGCATTAAATTCAGCTTGACAATATCCTCTTCACAAGTTCTCAGCTTACCGGAACGATTGGCAATTCCCCATTGCCATAACTCTCTAGGTATAGGATTAACATCATCAGTGATCATCATTTCATCTCTAGCATATTTAGTTAAATAATCATGATTGTTGTGCTGGAGAATCAAAAAGATAACTATTTTAGTAAATTCATCTATGTTAAGCCTACCATCGAGGCGATAATCATGACCTCCTCTCTGTCTAAAGTCAGTATCTATATAACCGGGAACAAATGGTTTTACATACCCATGAATAGTCCGAAATTGTCTTTCAACTAATCCTTTCCAATCTGCTCGATAAGGAGCAGCATTTTCAATGCGAACGTTTAAATTAGGGATTAATGTTTCTACCTTCATCCCTGCTAATTCACCTCGATCGCCCAAAATAGCATCAGGAATATGTTTACATGGCCACTCATCTTCAGAAATATCTATACCATATTCTTGGCAAAAATTTACTTTATCTGTGGCTGAATTGGCTAAAGCCATCATTGCCCCTGCCCAAGAGGGCCCTTCTAATCCAACATAAACTCCCGTTATCATACGGCTAAAAACATCAATAATCACATAGATAACAGGTCTACCAATAATCCAGTTGCGATTGTACATTGATATTAAATATACATCGGCAATTGTGGCATCAATCTGATATCTAGACCCAGGGCCAATAGTTTCCATTTGGGAAGTTCCCGTAATGGCTCGATGTTCTAAAGCGTATTTTGTCGAACCCTTACGAGATATGATGGTTTTTCTAATATCCGATTGTTCTACTTCATACCAGTATTTAAATTGAGTAAATGTAGGCCGTTTATCTGGAGGAATCAAAATACTTTTTTTGACTCCATTTTCATCGTAATAAAAATCTTCGGAGTAATATTTTTTTATCATTAAATCATAGGCAGTGGTTAAAAAATTTTCTTTGGAGTTATTGTAAAACTTCGTAATTGCAAATCTAAATATTTTTTTATCTTCCTCAGTGACATTTATTCCAACACCAATTTCTTGATCGTGTGCATATTTTCTTGGTCTTCCTCTCTTCTTTTCTCCAGAGACTTTAGGCTTTCCTTTACCACCAGAATTTACATAATCAGGTAAAAGGGCATTTTTATTTTTACCTCTTTGCCAAAATCTTCTTAAATATTTATAAACACTTATTTCTACTAATTTACCTTTACTTCTACCTGTATTATATTTTTCAATAGTTTGCTGAACTAAAGCACCTCTATAATCCCGATAATATATCGAGGGTTCTTGAATAACAATAAATGAAATTATTTCCCAAGCTCTATCTCTAAGTTCTTTTTCTTTCTCAGACAAATCTTCTTCTGTCACTATTCTTGCCCACGGGTCTGATTTAAGTTTCAATGCACTACCATCAGAAAGAGCTTCTATAATCTCCGAAACTTTTTTAGGCTCTGGAAACCCTGTTTTAGTATTTATATTAAAAACAAAGGCTATACTATAGCCTTCATCAATCCAGAGAACTCGTTCTATGAAATTATTGCCTGATTCATCAATCCATTCAATCAGATCATTGACAAATAAATCATTACTCATATAGTTGAATACACAACATATTTTTGTCTAAAAAATAATTTTTTTAATTTCTCTAGAAGAAGGACAACTAGATATTTTTGTGGCTAACATATCCATAATGATTTCCTTCTTAGCAATAAGATGCCTAAAAAGATAGAGGGATGTACCAGACTCTAGATTCATGTCTTTATCTAAAGATGTTGTTATTCGATTGATGCTTGCATCACTTTCCTGAAGTCTGGATTTTAAAATGTTGGCGATGTTACGTAGTTCTTCAAGATTTATATCTGCATTTTCTTCTAGTCTATAAGCAGTATGAACCCACTCAACATTTTCAGCTAATTGCTTAAAGACTTCTTTCTCTGTGATTATTCCCCAATCAATACCTTTGGCAGCATAGTAACGCTTTTCTAACTCAAATTTTTCAGCTACAGACTTACTTCCCAAATCCTTAATTAGCTTAAATGTTCGTGCTTGCTGGACTATCGTTTTGCCTTGCTTGACAGAAAGCATAAAATCCGTTGTTAAAACACGGGCAGTATTGCTTTGCGGATCTTTGGGATAGTTAATACCTATTTCCTCTGCAATACTCATTGCTAAGTCAAGGTCAATTAGAGGAAACTGCTCTCTTATATCTACAATCGTATCTGACCACTCGAAGACATAAAACAGCCGCTTCTCGTTATCAGAAAGCAGATGATGTTCTCGGTTTGTTTTCCAACCTGGGGGTCTGGAAACACGGCCCTTTGAAGGAAAATCCTGAATCTTTATCCAAGGTTGATAGCCTTTCCCACTACCCTGACCACGCCCTTCTTTGAGGTAACGCTCAAACTTGGCTTGCGTCCAATCTTGTTTGCTTCTAGCCATAAAAACTCCTGTAGATGCTTACATATACACCCACAGGAAGAATTGTACAACTTTTTTATATATTGTATAACTTTTTTATTTGTTATACGACTTTATTATTGTTGTACAATTAATTTAAAGGTATAAAATTATACTACTCTACAGTAACACTTTTAGCAAGGTTACGAGGTTGATCGACATCCAAACCGCGACGGGCGGCAATATGATAAGCCAATAATTGCAGTGGAACTACTGTCAGAATCGGAGAAAGTATTTCTTCCACATGAGAGATGGGAAGAAGATCGTTAAAGATTTCCGCAGCTTCGCCATCGTTGACGGGAGTCACGCCAATTAAGCGAGAATCTCTGGCTTTGGCTTCTTGGGCATTAGAAATAACTTTTTCGTAAACACTACCAGGGATTGCGATCGCAACTACTGGCACTTTCGCATCTAAAAGTGCGATCGGTCCATGTTTCATCTCTCCAGCCGGATACCCTTCGGCGTGAATATAGCTGATTTCTTTTAATTTCAACGCCCCTTCCAAAGCAATAGGAAAGTTGATTCCCCTTCCCACAAAAATGAAATCTTGGGTTTCGGCGAATTCGTGGGCTAGCTGTTCGGTTAAACGTTCCTGACTTTCCAAAGTTGCCTCAATTTCTTTAGGAATTTGCCGCAACCCATTAATAATTTTCTCTAAAATATCTTTTGAAACTGTCTGACGACGAGCTGCTAAATCCAATGCCAATGCATAAAATGCCATCAGTTGGGCAGTAAAAGTTTTTGTCGCTGCTACTCCAATTTCAATTCCCGCTAGGGTACTGATAACATGCGGTACTAGATGACCAAGGCTACTTTCGGGGCGATTGGTAATGCCCAATAGTCGCGCTTGATATTTAGGTTCTTTCCCCTGGCGACGTTCTTTTTCCATCGCCAAAGCTGCTAGGGTATCGGCGGTTTCACCTGATTGGGTAACGCCAATGATCAAGGTGTTAGATGTCAATGGTGATGGTGCATAACGATACTCAGAAGCATAATGTACCTGAGTTGAAATCCCTGCTAGTTGTTCGAGTAAATATTTTCCGACTAATGCTGCGTGCCAACTCGTACCACAGGCGAGGATCTGAATTTGTTCTAAATCGTTATATAAATCCGCAGGTAAACCAAGATTGATTGGCGATTCGGTTGATTCGGCTGGATTAAAGTAAGCGTCTAAACTAGCTCTTACTACCCCTGGTTGCTCATGGATTTCTTTGAGCATGAAGTGTTTGAATCCCTGCTTTTCTACCATTGCAGGATTGAAGTTGAGCAGCCGGGGTTGTTTTTTCAACCTGTCGCCAGCAAAATTGTAAATCTCAACGCCCAAAGGAGTCAGGCGGGCAATTTCGCCATTTTCTAAAGGTAGCACCGCACGGGTGTAGGCAACGATCGCTGGCGTGTCAGACGCACAAAAGAACTCTCCTTGTCCAAAACCAATTACCAAAGGTGCTTGTTGGCGGACAACAATCAATTCATCGGGATAGTCAGCAGAAATAACTGCGATCGCAAATGCCCCTTTTAGGTGGTTAACAGCTTGGCGAATTGCTTCTAGGAGGGGAGATGAGGAAGATGAGGGAGGCAGATTCTTTAAAAATTCGGCTATTAAATGGGGAATGACTTCAGTATCGGTTTCAGAAAGAAACTGGTGTCCTTTTGCTTTGAGTTCCTCGCGTAACTCGCGGTAGTTTTCAATAATGCCATTTTGCACCACCGCCACTCGCTTTGCTGTATCCAAATGGGGATGAGCATTATACTCTTCTGGTTTACCATGAGTTGCCCAGCGTGTATGACCAATACCAATTTGGGCAGGGGTTTCTATTTGTTCCAGTTTAGAACGCAGGTTATGGAGTTTTCCCTTTGCCCGCACACAATTTACCTCACCTTCCCAAACAGTGGCGATTCCAGCCGAATCGTAGCCCCTGTACTCTAGTTTCTCCAGTCCAGCCAGTAAAATCTCTGTCGCCGCTTGAGTGCCTATATATCCAACAATTCCGCACATTCTTCACGCCACTTTTTTTTCAGGATGATTAAATCCAGTATAGTAGGTACCATAAAGTGGACGTTTTGCAAAGAGAAAAGGGAGTAAAATACTCCCTCTATCACTAGGTATTGTTATGGATTTTAGGTTTTTTTACAGCGGATTCCCCGTCAGCTTTTGACCTGACGGTACAAATACAGCTTCTAGGATTTAGATACCCAGAGATTATATCCCCAATCTAAAATTGCGATTTCATGAAGAGTGCTGAGTTCCGAGTTCCAAGTTCCGAGTGAAGAACCAAAAAATTGTATTTCTGATTTACTTCTTTTTATCTCAGCACTCAGCACTCAGTACTCAGCACTCCGATCAGCACTCAGCTTTTTAGTAAGCTAGACCCATACTGCGAGTTGTTTCAGCGCCCAGGTAAACCCGGATGCTCAAAAAGTCGGTGGGACAAGCAGTTTCGCAACGCTTACAGCCCACGCAGTCTTCTGTACGGGGTGAAGAGGCAATTTGAGCAGCTTTACAGCCATCCCAAGGAACCATCTCAAGTACATCAGTAGGGCAAGCGCGGACGCATTGGGTGCAGCCAATGCAGGTATCGTAGATTTTTACGGTATGAGACATTGAAAAAACGGCTCCTTTCGAGTGTTCTTCTCTGCGAAAGAATCATAATCAACGCATAGTCTACCGCAGTGGTTGATAGGCCGTAATCAAAAGGCTACATAACTTCAAACAATGTAATAAGCACCCTTAAAATTTGCTTTTGCGAGATTGTCCCTATTGACTGATAATCAGCAACATGATCAGAGCGTATTTACCACAGTGATATACCATAATGGAGTTGAATAGTAAAGATAAATTCAACAAAATTAAAAAGGAATTTGCGATCGCTACTTCCCCGTGTAAACAAAAACAGTTGGGCAATTTAGATTACGCAAAAGCTTGCTTTTATTACTGAATAAAACTGCTTTTGCGATGTAAATGATTAATTTAGAGACTGCGATCGCTCACTGATAACTTGTATATTTAATCTCTTAGTTCTGGCAATTTCATAATTTTTATTTATACCTATCAGAGAATTTCAGAAATTGCAAACTCATCATTTATAGCAGCAATTTGTATTTGATTTTTTGGCTCACTAGGTGTTAATTGCAGTTGTTCTTCTAGATTTATAGCATCAGAAGATTTATCTTTCTCATACTCACTTTCGCGGATTTTTCGAACAATGCTTTCTAACAGCCAAAGTTGTTCTTCCACAGACAAGGCAAGGATGGAGCGCTCAATGTCTAGTAAATTCGATGAGATCATTTGACTTCTAATTCCTAGTAAGGTGTATTTTTCAAAGATATTATATTCAGTCTGTCTGGTTAACCTAGAGCATCGTCAATTCCCGATTATTTTCCCCACGCCTATCATTTCACAAATCATAAGAGATTGCTATAAATAACTAGAAAGCCGTTTTATGACTTTTTAATTAAGTATTACTGCTGAAGCAAAATGTACGCTAAACTGACTACATGAATTACGAAACAGCTAGGAAACTCCTCATAGATCAGACAATCACAACCGAGGAAAACCCAGATGCGCTGTTAACGCGTATGAAACAGGGCAAACCGCCGGTACCCGGTCAGATCACTTCGATTTTGTTGGCATTGAAAGTGGTGTTTGAAGCCCTCAAAGATGCAAAGAGTTTAGATCGAGACCTGGCTTTGGCCCTTTATCAGTTAAGCATTAAGGCGCAACAGCTATTTGGCGCAGGGCGTAAAGCCGGGGTTGATTGGCCACCACTACTCAAAGAAGATTTACTACGAATTTCCTTAGCAGCTGAAAGTATCTTTTCGGGTATATGGCAAACCTTAGCTCCGATGGAGTTGGGGAAGGGATG
>JADEXV010000010.1 GCA_015206945.1 Nostocales cyanobacterium LEGE 12452
GTGCAAAGGGGGGAAAACTGACTGCAACTTCTTTCTTGCTCCCTGCTCCCCTGCTCCCCTGCTCCCCTGCCTCCTCTACTCTCCAATCCCCAGCACCCAATCAACTAACGTCCGAACGCCGTAGCCAGTTGCCCCGGCGCTGTTGTAACCATTTTCTTTATCTGTCCATACTGGGCCAGCAATATCTATGTGTGCCCAAGGGGTTTGTTTGACGAATTGCTTGAGGAAAAGGGCAGCGGTGATTGCACCACCTGGACGCGGCCCTGTATTTTTCATGTCCGCTATACCAGACTTTAACCCTTCAAAATATTTTTCTTCCATTGGCATCCGCCAAATCTTTTCCCCTGAAGCTTGGGCAGCTTTTTCGATTTGGGAAGCGACAGCTTCATCAGGAGTGTACAAACCAGCAATATCTTCACCCAAGGCAATTACATTGGCACCAGTCAGGGTGGCTAAATCCACGATCGCATCTAATCCCAATTTGTCGGTATAAACTAAGGCATCTGCTAAGGTCAAACGTCCTTCAGCGTCGGTGTTGTTTACTTCGATTGTTTTGCCGTTTGATGCTGTGAGAATGTCTCCTGGACGCATGGCACGACCGCTAATCATGTTTTCGGTTACAGCGGAGATGAAGTGAACTTCCGAATCTGGCTTAATTTGAGCAATTGCTTTGGCTGCGCCAAAGGTAGCAGCTGCACCACCCATATCAATTTTCATGGTTTCGATGCCGCTACCAGCACCTTTGATGTTGAGTCCGCCGGAGTCGAAGGTTAAACCTTTACCAATAATTGCTAATTTCTTTTTGGGTGTACCTTCTGGCTTGTAAGTTAGGTGAATGAATTTCGGTGGCAAATCGGAAGCTTGGGCTACTCCTAAAAATGCACCCATGCCTAACTTTTCGCAGTCTTCTCGTTCCAGAATTTCTAGTTGTAAACCATAATCCTTGGCGATCGCTTGAGCAGTTTCAGCTAACGTAATTGGTGTGACTGCGTTGGCTGGTGCTGCCACTAATTGCCGTGCCAAATTTACCCCAGAAACAATTTGATTGGCGCGGGTGATAGCGGCTTCTTGTCCACCGAAACCCAGTAAATCTATACTTTCTATTTGTGAACCTTTATCTTCTGGTTCGGATTTAAAGCGAATATCTTGGTAAAGTGCCAATTCCACACCTTCTGCGATCGCTTGGGCACTGGCTGCTGGATCGTTGTTCCACAATGGAAAACTAAATCCGAGAATTTTGCTTTTTTGCTTTTTTCCTACCCTGGCTACAGCCGCAGCAGCGCGGCGCAGAGTATCTAGTTTTAGTGCATCTGGTTTACCTAAACCGACCAAAATCAATTTCCGCACTGGGCTACCAGCATTTACACGGGTGAAGATTGTACTGTTGGCTTTACCTTTAAATTCTTCTTCAGTAATCAGTTCTTTTAAGACCCCAGAAAACTTTTGATCTAAAGTAGCTAGTTCTCCGGTTAACTCCACTGCATCTTCAAATAATCCAATTGCCAAACTATCGCCTGCCCACTCTAGCAAAGGCTTATCACTAGGTTGAATTGTCATTTTGGGATTTTGCGTAAATATTCCTTCTTGTACCAGTATTGCTCAAAATTCTGGTTTCATGGTGAGGCGAGTAGGTATTGGGCATGGGTAAGCAGGGGTCAGTAGCTATAATTTAGCAAGTTGGTATAAATAGCACTCATTAACGAGTCTTTGATACTCGTCAATCCACCTCAGAACTCCGTTAACGAGTCTTTGATACTCGTTAATCCATCTCAGAACTCCATTAATGAGTCTTTGATACTCGTTAATCCACCTCAGAACTCCGTTAATGAGTCTTTGATACTCGTTAATCCACCTCAGAACTCCGTTAACGAGTCTTTGATACTCGTTAATAAAGCTATGCACTTTACTCTTTATATTTCCTACCCCATGCCCACTTGCCCTGAGCGTTCGCGTAGCGTAGCGTCTCGCAGAGAAGCCGAAGAGATGCCCTATCCCTCAATCTTATTTGTATCAATGTTAAATTTTCTGGCGATCGCTGCTATTATTTCTTGCTCAAGTGGTGTAGTCTTATTGTCAAGCTGGGCAATTTTTTCACACTGAACGAGCAAGGGTATAGCAAAATCACGATTCAGCTGATTGAGCAGTATATCTAAAGACTTAGGTGATTTGATATTTTGGGCAATGGCATCCAACGAGGTAGGACTGAGTTTTACAGCTTGTAATTCTGGCAAAATTTCTTCCAAAGTCTTATCTGGATGGCTAGCCAGAATCATGTGAACTAAGATTTGATCCATGATGGCTTCTTGAGCGATCGCACTTTCTAAATACTTTTCACTTTCGGCTTTTAATGTTGCTAATGTCTGTGGTGATGCCAGAGAAGTAGATTCATCTAGCTTGGTTTCGTAAAATCTACAAGCAGCATAGCCCAATGAATAGATCATCGTTGCATTTGAACTAGCTCCAATAACTGCACCCGCCAAAGGTACATTTCGCAGCAAGCCTAATCCGGCAGCTTTCAATAAACGCCCTCCACCCAAAGCCAACCCAAAAATTGCTAAAATTTCACCTTTACGGGCAGGATCTTTTAAATCTAGCCCGTAGACAGATGCAATTTGATAAAGCATTTCTGACTGCAATTTTGTTGTGGCTGTTAAATCAATTGCTAACAATGCCACTGCTATTCCTGGCAAAAAACTAGTGGCTAGTCCAACTGTCCCTGCTTGAGTTGCTTTTTCCACCATGATTCGGTGAGCAAGCTGGCTGGGTGATTCATTTGGATACTGTTTCTTCAGCTTGTTTACCGCCGCTTCTGCTTTTTCCAAATCAACAAGGTTATTATCACTAATTAGCCAATTGAGATTTAATACTCCAGATAGTTTTCTAATCAGCCAATTTTCGCTGAGGCGATTCACAACCTGACCGCTGGTTTGAGTTGTTTGCTCAATTAACTTGTGTGTTTCTTTTGCCGTTGCTTCTCCTACCCCTAATGCTGTGTTTAAAACTGCTTTGCCAGTCTGAGCAACAGTTTCAACAAAAGACTCTAATACAGACGGTTCCTTTTCTACTGATGATTGAGCCTGGATTTTTACTTCTGAAGTTTCTCTGGGTGAATTAACTAATTTATTCACTTCTATCTTTTGGGGTTTGTCTGACATTGCTTGACACCATCTTGTAAAGCCTCTCTATTTTTGTTTTAGCGAAGTTTGAGGGGCTTTGACATCTCTCGATAAGCACAATTCGTCAGAGCAAATAGGAATGATTCGGAGCCTTAACTATAAACATACAGGATGACAGAGGTTCTGATTTTAAAGATGATAACATAATGCCAACAACACTTTACCTTTTCAGTGAGTATTTCTAGAGTCAGAAAGCTCACTTTTACTTGCAATCTTGTTTTATGAATTACCCGCAATTAGTGGCAAAGACCAACTGAATCTCGTTCTAATCCACCTTCACCACTTTGAATTAATAAACAAGTTAGCGAAGATACACGACGTAAATTTATTGAAAGGAATGGTGATTAGTTTTTAACTTTATCCATGTCAGCTTTACTTTCTAAAAAGTCGTTATCTTTAAGAATTTCATAGAGATTAGTATCTTGCTCTAGCAAACAAGCGTGTCCGCAATTGGGCAACACTACAATCTTGTTATTTGGTAAGATTTTCCCTATCCGGTTCACTTCGCTTACAGAAGGCAAAAGGCGATCGCTAGCACCAGCAATCAACAAAACTGGTTGAGTTAAACGCCTTAACTTTTCCTCATCGATATCAAACTCTCGAAGTAAAGACAACCGCCAAAGAACGGTTTCTGCCGGGACAGAACGCATCGTTTTTAGCAAATCGTGGCGATCGCTCCGAGAAAGACGTGGCAAAGATGCTAAAAATGGCAACAAGCCTAGTGCGCCAATATCATATAATCCTTCTGGCACTAAGTAAGTTAGTTGGGATGCCCAACTTAACCAAGGGCGAAGATGAAAGGACGAAGCTGGGTTAATTAGGATAATTCGCTTAAATAAATGGGGTGCTTGGATTGCGACTTTCATTGCCAAGCAACCACCAAAGGACTCACCACACAAATAAACTGACCTCTGAGAGCTTTTTTCTAATTCGGCATCGATCAAGTTCAATACACTCTTAGTTAGAGCATCCCAAGTGTTAAGGTCTTTCCGGGGGAGCGCCAAAGAGCGCACATCAAAGCCAGTTTCTAACCCAGCGGTTTGCGATCGCAATAGTTGACCAGTTCCATCCATTCCTGGCAAATATACCAAAAGCGGATACTCTGGCTGCACTCGTTTAGGAGTCAGAAAACAAGGGTTTAACTCAACTTCTGTGATAGTCATTGGTCATTAGTCATTGGTCATTGGTCATTGGTCAATGGTATAAAACTTTTGGACTGTGAATTGTTGCTTTTATGAGCTTAGGTACTTTTGAGCAAAAACAAAAAAGTCTCGGAACAAGCTACTCAAGGTTGTGCAGACAATCCAAAATTGTTCGACTGAGCGGCTTGCCTTGAGCGGAGTCGAAAGGAGCCGAAGTCCAAATCGAATGGCTCTAATAGCAACCTTGACGCAGTAAATTGCTAATTTCGCCCTGACAGTGTTCTGTCAGTTCAGCCACAACAGTTCTGGCGTGTTTGCCATGATATTTTTTATGATGTTGGGGCGTAATCCAATAAGGACGACCGATTAACACTGCAACTCGACGATAAATTACCAAGGGATGCCAACCATTTTGCTTAAATAAAGGTTCTGAAGGGTCGAATACACTTAAAAGTCTTAATGGGAAGCCATTGGTGTTTACTTCTTCTAAGGAAGCGATCGCGATCGGCAAAATAGCTAAATCCTGCACATTCGCTCGCAAAGCCAAATGGGCAAATCCCCTCTGAAACTCACCTACCTGGCTTGGCTGAGTAAATTTCACCATTGGTGCAGTCCCTTCTGGAAATACTCCCACCATCTGCTTGGACTGCAATAGCAATTGTGACTGCGAAAAAAAGCTTTGCTGGCGGTTTTGAGTTTCTTCCAAGGGAAAACACCCCAATTGACCGGTGACAATCTCCCGCATGACTGGAACTTGTCCCATATAGTGATGGCAAGCAAAGCGAATCGGACTTGATAACGCTGCCATTAAAATCAGTGCATCCATAAAGCTGCGGTGATTGCTGACTACCAAGACGCTCGCATCCTGGGGAATGCGGTCTTCGTAATAGCGGAACATTTGCGTTGAGAATGCCGCCACCAAAGCGCGAGAAATCTCTAGGGGGCTATTTCCACTCATACCTAATCAATATATTTTCCGGTAAATATGGCAATTTGTCTTAATTTAATTTTTACATTTCTTTACTATTGCCATGACCGTCTTAAGATAGAAATATCTAATCTACAAAAGCAACTAAATTTTCTGTATTCTCGATTATGTATTCTCGATCACAATAATATCTAATAGAAACTATTCGAAAAAATTATGATTAGTTAATTGCCATTTTTTAGGTAAAAATGAGTTTAATTGATGCATATTAAAAAACAATTCTGGACTTGATAAATTTGCTAGTATGAACATGTTATTGGAAAAAATAGTAATAATATTGTATAATTGCCTGGCTTTGCCGATAAAAGGTAAGAGATAAAACGTTTTAATAAGTTAATTTTTATTTTGCATGAATCTAGTGAATAAAACAAAAAAGGCATTTGCACTGACCACACCCCTATATTATGTAAACGATGTCCCTCATATAGGTAGTGCTTACACGACGATCGCAGCCGATGTAGTAGCGCGATTTCAGAGGCTACTGGGTTATCAAGTATTACTAATTACAGGTACAGATGAACATGGGCAAAAAATTCAGCGCTCGGCAGAAAGTTTAGGAAAAGCGCCACAAGAATTTTGTGATGAAATTGTCCCTAGTTTCGTCAGTTTATGGCAATTATTAGACATTCAATACGATCGCTTTAGTCGGACTACTGCGCCTCATCATCAAGCGATCGTGAAAGAATTCTTTGAGCGAGTCTGGGAATCTGGTGATATTTACCAAGGACAACAACAAGGCTGGTACTGCGTATCCTGCGAAGAATTCAAAGAAGAACGGGATCTGCTAGAAGGACACCGTTGCCCAATTCATACTAACAAAGAAGTGGAGTGGCGAGACGAACAAAACTATTTTTTCCGCTTATCCAAATATCAAATTAAGCTGACAGAATTTTATCAATCTAAACCGGATTTTATTCAACCAGAAAGTCGGCGCAACGAAGTCCTCAGCTTTGTCAATCAAGGATTGCAAGACTTTTCCATTTCACGAGTGAATTTAGATTGGGGTTTTCCCGTACCAGTTGATCCCAAGCACACTCTCTATGTCTGGTTTGATGCGCTGCTAGGTTATGTCACAGCATTACTAGAACCAGATGCAGAACCGACTTTAGCAAATGCGTTAGAAACATGGTGGCCAATCAACCTGCACCTAATTGGTAAAGATATTCTGCGCTTCCATGCAGTTTACTGGCCAGCAATGTTGTTGTCGGCTGGCTTACCCTTGCCAGAGAAAGTCTTTGGGCATGGCTTTTTGACTAAAGACGGGCAGAAGATGGGCAAAAGTCTGGGTAATACCCTTGATCCTATAGCGTTAGTTCAGCGCTATGGTAGTGATGCCGTTCGTTATTACTTCCTTAAGGAAATCGAATTTGGCAAAGATGGAGATTTTAATGAAGTTAGGTTCATTAATGTTCTGAATGCAGATTTGGCAAATGATTTAGGTAATTTGCTCAATCGCACTTTGAGCATGGTGAAAAAGTACTGTGCTGAGAATAATGTCCCATCAATCGGCAATGAAGGGATTCCTGACGAAAATCCTTTGAAAGCAATTGGTTTACGTCTAGGGGAACAGGTAAAACAAGCATACCAAGAGCTAGCTTTCAGTCAAGCCTGCGTGGCCATACTTTCATTGGCGCAAGCCAGTAATAAGTTTATTGATGAACAGGCTCCTTGGTCATTATATAAACAAGGACAGCAGGAGTCGGTGGAAAAGGTTCTCTACGCAGTTCTAGAATCGGTTAGACTGGCAGCTTATCTGCTATCCCCAATTATTCCGAACATCAGTAGCGATATTTATCAGCAACTGGGTTTTGGAATAAACTTTAACGATCGAATAGAAAGTTCAGTTAATGCTCCTTTTGCCACCCATGCTACATGGGGACTACTATCGAGCAAACAACAGTTGGGTAAACACCAACCTGTTTTTCAACGAATAGAACCCCCGAAAAACGATTAGTCCTTATCAAACTCTGATTTTGTTCAATTTTTTTATTTTCTCACAAAATTTATCGTGGCTCAATTTAAATTAGCCGCAGAACATTATCATAAGCCGCTGTGACTAGCATCTAAAAGTTGGTAATTTGTATCAAAAATAAC
Organism: Nostocales cyanobacterium LEGE 12452; assembly: GCA_015206945.1. Lineage (GTDB taxonomy): Bacteria > Cyanobacteriota > Cyanobacteriia > Cyanobacteriales > Nostocaceae > Nostoc. The sequence goes on from JADEXV010000010.1 coordinate 7,401, forward strand.
AGGGATAAAAACTGAGGTATCACAATGATGTTGAATAATTTGGAAAACGATTCAATATTTACGCCAGAACAAGTTTTGGAGAATCGAGGTAGGGTGGCCATATTTATTGATGGCTCAAATTTATTTTACGCTGCACTGCAACTAGGTATTGAAATAGATTACACGAAACTATTATGTCGATTAACAGGAGGTTCTAGATTACTGCGTTCTTTTTTCTACACTGGTGTAGATCGGACAAACGAGAAGCAACAAGGGTTTTTGCTGTGGATGCGTCGCAATGGCTATCGGGTGATTGCTAAAGATTTAGTCCAGCTACCAGATGGCTCTAAAAAAGCTAACCTGGATGTAGAAATAGCAGTAGACATGATGGCGTTAGTAGATTCTTATGATACCGCAGTTTTAGTCAGCGGTGATGGAGATTTAGCTTATGCGGTCAATTCAGTCAGCTATCGTGGCGTGCGGGTAGAAGTTGTGAGCTTGCGTTCGATGACCAGCGACAGCTTAATTAATGTAAGCGATCGCTACATTGATTTAGAAGCGATCAAAGAAGATATTCAAAAAACTCCTCGCCAAAGCTATCCATACCGGCCTTTATCCGGCATCGGTTTTTTGGAAGACCCCAGAACTAGTGATGGACACCTAGAAATCCAAGAATAATGGCGTATCAATTTCATAAAAGAGGGAGATGGGAAAAGAGAAAAATTCAAAATTTCTCCCCCACTCCCTCCTTTCTTATTTTACCTTTGACCTTTTTCTTGGTATTTGGTTTAGCCGCCTGCGGGAGCAAATCCCCGCCAACTTCGCAACAAAATACTGCGGATTCATCTAATAAAGATAGCAATTTGACTTTCTTTGATGTCACCCTAGAACAAGCAGATGAAGTGGGAAGGCCAATTTGGAAAGTCAGGGCTAAAACCGCAAAATACACCAAAGAAAAACAAATTGGTCAGGCTGAAAGTCCTTATGGTGAACTATATCAAGATGGAAAAATTGTTTACCAAATCAAGGCAGATGTAGCAGACATTGAACAAGATGGGAAACAGTTGTTTCTTAAAGGTAAAATATTTGCCACAGATCCTAGTAATGGGATTGTGTTGCAAGGGAATGAATTAGAATGGCGTCCCAAAGAAGATTTGTTGATTGTTCGTAAGAAAATTAACGGTACCCATAAAAAACTACAAGCAGTAGCGCAGGAAGTACGAGTAAAAACCCGCGAACAACGGATGGAATTTTCTGGAGGAGTAGTAGCAAATTCTATCGATCCCCAGATGCAAGTGAGAACTGAACATTTAATCTGGAATATTAAAGAAGAAAAACTGATTGGCGATCGCCCCCTAGAAATCGACCGCTACAAAGATAATAAAATTAGCGATCGCGGTAAGGGAAATTCTGCCGAAGTCAACTTAAAAACAAAAATTGCCATTGTCCAAAAGAATGCTCAACTAGAATTACTAGACCCACCATTGCAAATAGCTAGTAACTCTATGACCTGGAACATGAACGCAGAAACTGTCACTACAAACTCACCTACACGAATGTTCCATCGTGCTGAAAATGTCACAGTGACAGCCAATCAAGGTGAAATGAAAATACCGCAAAAAACCGTTTACTTAAAAGGTAACGTCAACGCCGTTGGTCAGCGTCGCCAGTCTCTAAGAGCCAATACACTAACTTGGTATTTAGATAATAAGTTAGTTGAAGCTCAGGGAAATGTTGTTTACCGACAAATTGACCCACCATTAAATTTTGTGGGTGAGACAGCAGTTGGTAATCTGCAAACAGAAAATATTGTTGTCAAAGGTGGCAGTTCTAGCGGTAGGGTAGTAACGGAGATTATTCCTCAAGAAAAAGCCAATCGTCAGTAGTAAAGTTAGGGTGAATGGGACTCACCTTCACCCAGAAATTTTGGGTTGGTCGAGTACTAAACTAGGATCTTAGTAATACAAGCCTTTTGATAGCCCATGAATGGATCAAATCGATTAGGTAAGGAATCCTTGCCAACATCCCAGCAAGTAGAACATTCCCACTATCACGATACAGACTACGAGCATATAGATCGTACTCATGGAACTGGAGAGTTGACTCATCCTCACGTCCATAGCGAAGAGTCTTTACGGCGAATTGTCAATCGATTATCGCGTATAGAAGGGCATGTTCGTGGTATTAAAGCAATGGTGCAGCAAAGTACCCCTTGTCCTGATGTTCTACTGCAAATTGCCGCAGTGCGGGGCGCATTGGATCGAGTCGCGCGAATTGTTTTGGATGAACATTTAACTGAGTGTATTGGTAGAGCCGCACAAGAGGGTAATATTGATGTTGAAATTAAACAATTAAAAGCAGCTTTAGATCGATTTTTGCCTTAAGAATTAGAAAAATAATCTAAAATGCATCCGCAAAATTAGTGATGCACTAGCAGCCATGCATCAAAACTCAATAGTGCATCCTGACATTCACTCCAACGACATCATATTGCCAACTGGTAGACAATCTATTTTTATAGACTTTCCTTTATTCACTTTTTCTAAGAGGCAACGAGGGAAAACTTATTCCATCAGATAAGTAGGTAGACATAATTAAATATAAAATAAACTCCTAGTTTGTAGTGAGCGATTTATCGCTCAGAGCAAGGACTATCAGGACTAAAGTCCTTACTACAAACTTTAAATTTAGTTATGCCTAGATACTTAATATGCTGTGCAATGATGATTTTTACCTAGACTATGATCCTAATCAATTTCATTATTCTTTAATTGGCACTCTAGATAAACCACTAATTCTTTTTTTGCATGGCTTCATGGGCAACATTAATGAATTTGATGAAGCCTTAAAATTACTGTTTAACGAATTTTCTTATTTAACACTTGACCTTCCCGGACATGGCAAAACCCAAGTTTTGGGTGAGGACAAATTCTATACAATGGCCAACACTGCTCATGCTTTAATCAACTTACTAGATGAGTTAAAAATTGCCAAATGCTTTTTAGTTGGTTATTCAATGGGTGGAAGATTAGCTTTATACCTAACCCTGCATTTTCCAGAACGCTTTCATAAAGTTGTTCTAGAGTCAGCTTCGCCAGGTTTGCCAACAGAAGCAGAACGATTAGAACGCATTAAACTTGATACTCAAATAGGCAGGAAATTAACAAGAATTTTTGAAAAAAGCGATTTTGCCACTTTTATATCAAATTGGTATAATCAACCGATTTTTGGTTATATAAAAAATCATCCAGAATACGATCGCATGGTTGAAAGTCGGTTGCAAAACAATCCACAAGAATTAGATAAATCACTGCGCTTTATGGGCACTGGATGTCAACCTTCTTTATGGGAAAAGCTACAGTTCAATAAAATTCCTATGCTTTTACTAGTGGGTGAATACGATCAAAAATTTATATCTATTAATACAGAAATGGTTAGAATATGTGAATTTGCTCAGATAAAAATAATTAGCAATGCTGCACACAATATCCACTTTGAAAATACTTTGGCGTTTGTGGAAAATATCAAAACTTTTTTATCCGCAGCAAGCTAAAAATTAGGATAACTTCACTACTTCTTTACTGCCTTGCTAGAAGGAGTTGGGGATGGTGGCATCGGGGCTGTCGGTTGTTTAGCTGCGGTTAATTCCTCTTGTAACATTTTCTGATAAATCTTAGGCAAAGAGCTACTAACAGAATTAGTTTCTATACCATATCCTAGACTTGTCCAAGTGGGAGAGAGTCGCCGTAAAACATCATTTAACTTTCCCTGACGCAACAGTTGAGGAATATTAGTTCCCCAAACTTTAGAATCATTTAACCAACGGTAAACTACTACATCTTGATATTCTGCTTCAAAACTATAAGCAGTCCAAAACATCATCTGCATTGGCTTTGGGTGATAACGAGGAGCTAAACGATACCAAGTAATGTTGATAATTTGATATCTGCCAGCAGCAGTAGAACAATTACCTGTGTTGGGGCCTGTGACAATTGTGACGCATATCTCAGGATGTCGGCTAAGGTCGTTGACTTGCTGTCCACCGTATAACAGCGAATAGGGACGGTTTCCACTAGCCTCACTTGCCGAGATGGTTCGCATTAAAGCGCGGATATAAGGGTCGCCCTCTTTCATCACTAAAGGCGGCTGTTTATTTTCAAAGATGGGATCGGAAGGCGATCGCAAGTCTCCAATATACCATTGCAACAAATACACAAAGCCGAGAAGCGCGGCTATTGGGCCAATAAGTTTTTCAACACCTTTGAATTCAAAGCCTTTCAGAGTCTGACTCCTTCAAATTCACTCTTTTTGCTAACAAAAATCACCGACGAACTGATTCCAGTAAAGTTCACACCTGATGGTTAGTTATTATTTCCGATTTGCTCATTTTTTTAGGAATTAGCAAAAAAGAGTATAAATACAGGAGTTTATAAGTAACTGAGATACAAAATGCCGGACTCACGCATCAGATATAAGGAGTTTCTACGTCTTGCCTCAAAACCGATAGCTTTCTACTTCATGCAAAAGAAAACTACTGTAAGTATAGCAAGTGAGATACTCCCAAAAAATTACGCCAAAGTATAAACTCAATTGCTTATAGTAGCATCTGATCTCAGTAATCATTGCTTCCTTGCTCAAATCGGGCGATAAGTCTATACAACCTCATTGCAAAGGTTTTTATTTCAGTTGATACCGATGCACATCTATGAACCTTTATAAAAGTTCTGCATTACGACTGATTGAGAACTGCAATCAGGGAGATTGGGTAATTAATGAGTCTATTCCTCTAGCCCTGCATCAACTTCGTATATTAAAATACCAGGAATTTTCTGAAGACACTGTAGATAACAAATGTTACTGTGGGCTAGTTGAAAACCAAGAGGCAGATAGCCTTTAGCAATATTGAATCTGCTTTGTGTTTTTACACAATAGTCATAGTCATGGGCACAATATTCAAGTAGCTTGAAATATGAAAATCACTCGTATTCACCGCCAGTTTGAAAAACTATGGTTAACCGTTTTACTTCCGTGACTACTGCTCTCACACTTAAGGTAGTTGGAATAATCTGCATTTTGTCCTTTTTCGTTGACTTTTTGATTCTGTTATTACCCTTTCAACCCACCGATCGGGTATGGCAAATCAATTTGGGAACAGCGCTCGTCGATCGCGGAATTGTCCCTCTAGTCGGTTTGGGGCTTCTGTTTGCTGCCTATTGGATTGAGAATGCCGATCCAGCAAGCGATCGCCCCCAAGGTATCGATTTAAGATTTCCCGCCGCGATTATCTCCAGTATTTTAGGGTTGATGTTCTTGCTGATTTTTCCCCTGCACCTAAATAATGTCAATCAAGCGAAGGCTCAAACAGTCAACCGAATCACCCAAGAAGCAGCTCAAGCAGAAACTCAACTGGACACTCGGTTATCGCAATTGCAAGCACAACTGAATACTGAGCAAGGAAAAGCGCAACTAGACCAACTGCGAAATCAAACCAAAGCTCAGTTTAGTGAAATCCTCAAAGATGACCAAAAATATAAGCAAGCAATTGAAAGCCCTCAAATTCCCGCAAATATAAAAGAGTTACTGAAGAAGGCTAAAACAAATCCCCAAGTACTTGACAAAGCTATCGAACAACAAACAGATATTCAAACGCTGCAAACTCAACAACTGAGCCAAGTTCGGCAGCGCCGAGACGACGCACTGCAACAAGCTAAAGATACTGCTTGGAAATCTGGACTGCGGATTGGTATTAGCAGTTTGCTATTGTCCATTGGTTACATTATCATCGGCTGGACAAGCCTAAGAGGTAGTGGTGCTGTACAAGGTGGTAAACCTAGAACTGCCGCACGTTAATCTACTATTGGCATGGCAGTAAGAAGTATCCAAAAATTATTGACGGCTGATACTGCCATGCATCTAATAGCTAATAACTAATAACAAGAAAATTATCACTGAGTAAAATCTCTATAAAACTTGAGTAATGTTCTCAATTTACATACTGACATATAACGAAGAACTAGATATTGCTGCTTGTATCGAATCGGCGATGTTATCAGATGACATCATTGTTGTGGATTCATGCAGTAGCGATCGCACTGTGGAAATCGCCAGTCGCTATTCCATCCGCGTTGTCCAACACGCTTTTGAAAGCCACGGACGCCAACGCACCTGGATGTTAGAGTCTATCCCCCCGAAGCATCAATGGGTTTACATTCTCGAAGCTGACGAGCGTATGACACCAGAACTATTTGCGGAATGCGAAAAGGCAAGCCAGAATCCAGACTACATCGGTTACTACGTGGCTGAACGCGTCATGTTCATGAATCATTGGATTCGCTACAGCACACAGTATCCCCGTTACCAAATGCGACTCTTCCGCCACGGTAAAGTGTGGTTTACAGACTACGGCCATACTGAGCGAGAAGTTTGTGAGGGTGCAACTAGCTTTTTAAAAGAAACATACCCACACTACACTTGTAGCAAAGGTTTGAGCCGCTGGATTGACAAGCACAACCGTTATTCTACGGATGAAGCTCAAGAAACATTGTATCAACTAGAAGAGGGAAAGGTTAACTGGCAAGATTTATTCTTTGGCAAATCGGAAGTCGAAAGACGGCGTGCCCTGAAAGATTTGTCTTTACGTTTGCCCGCCAGACCGTTGCTACGGTTTATATATATGTATTTTATCTTAGGCGGATGTTTGGATGGACGCGCCGGAGTGGCTTGGTGTACATTACAGGCATTCTACGAATACCTGATTTTGCTCAAAGTCTGGGAAATGAAGTATCTACCAAAACCTAATTTAGATACAACAGCAATTTTGGTACAAGAGAGTACGCAACAGTTGCAGGGCGCGGATTCTGAAACTACACAGGTTGATGCGGCGTGAAGAGGGCTGGAGATTAGAAGGATTTCCTGTATAGCGATGCCTACGGCGGTAAACTACGCAAAATCATAGAGCGCACAGATGTGCTACACAGATCCCTGACTTCGTAAAAGTTGTCGGGGATCTTGTTTTTCATAATTCAAGACTAGATAAAACAGACTTCCAACGTAAGAACTTGCAACAATCATTTACAAGTCTTATAAAGAAAAGTAACATCCTCTAAGAATAATCAGTCGTCATCAGATTGGTTAATGTCTATGTGTATGCTTATAGGAAAATAGCTGATTTCCAGCAGCAGGAAACTTGCTAGCGTTTTAGACAGTTACTTGCGGCAGAATCTGCCAAATTTAAAGCCTTCGGAATTTGACGAATCTGCTGGTATGGATACCAATAACAAAAGTTCCTCTAGCTTAAAACAGGAGAATCGGGGCTTGGTAATCAATCGCCTAAAACAGGACTTAAAAAATGACCTGATTGCTGGTTTGTTGGTAATAATTCCTCTAGCAACCACTATCTGGCTGACAATTACCATCGCTACTTGGGTAATCAACTTCCTCACCCAAATTCCTAAACAATTGAATCCCTTTGATGGGTTAAACCCAATTTTAGTAAATATACTTAATTTATTGGTAGGCTTGGCTGTACCATTACTAAGTATATTGCTAATGGGGTTGATGGCTCGGAATATAGCTGGGCGTTGGTTGTTAGATTTTGGTGAGCGATTATTACAGGCAATTCCTTTAGCGGGACAGGTATACAAAACTCTCAAACAGCTTTTAGAAACAATACTGAAAGATTCTAATGGCAAGTTTCGCCGGGTGATTTTGGTAGAGTATCCTCGCCGAGGAATTTGGGCGATCGCTTTTGTTACTGGTGCAATCAGCAGTGATATTCAAGCCCAGATGTCTCGCCCCGTGCTAAGTGTTTTTATCCCCACCACGCCAAATCCGACTACCGGATGGTACGCAGTCGTTCCTGAAGACGAGGTGGTGAACCTTTCCATGTCGATTGAAGACGCCTTTAAAATAGTTGTATCAGGTGGCATTGTCGCCCCCAATACGCCTTTGGTTTTTTCCAACGAGTCCACATTGGAAGTGAAACACGAAGAAATCAAGCAGCAGGTTATTCCCGTTGAAGAAACGTGAAGAAGGCAGGAGGCAGGAGGTTGGAATAAAGAATAGCAAATCGCACCCCATCTAATTCCAAGGCACCAACTCAGAGATTTTAGCGATCTTGACTTAAACTCCAAGAAAAACTCTGGTTGCGGCAAGAGATATAGAAGTTAAGCTAAAGCGCCTACATATTGCACTATTTTCCGTGTATACCGTCATTTAGTCATTTGTGTTTACCAAGGACAAATGACAAAGGACAACCTCACCTGTTGATGTGCAATCTTATTTGCGTAACAGCTTATTTCTCCTGCCGACGCTCGCAGACTCGCTAACGCTGCGCTATCCTGCCCTCTGCCTCTCTGGAATCAATCTGGCATAGTCACAAGCAAATGCGTAATGTTGTTGTTTAACTGTGCCAAAATTGATAGGCTTATAAGTTTGTCTTGCCTAGTTAATTCAGTTCTCGCACAATCACCCCTCAGTTTTATGCAACCTCGTAAACCCCAGCAAATTGCTCGTGAATTGGCGCTTTTAAGCCTTAGCCAATTGCCAGTCAACCCAAAGAAATTAGATAAATTGGAAGACGATCAACTAGTATCCAAGTTGGTACTAGGTGCAGTACGCACTCTGACCTCAGAAGTACAAGATACCCTCGATAATGCCGCAGGTGAACTGCAACGCAGTAACGATCGCCTCTTAAGTAGCCAAACTCGGGCCTCCGACCTCAATACTGCCAGAACAATGCTTCAAGAAGCGATCGCCTGCACCCAGACAGCAATCAATCAGTTGGGCACAGCAGTTGATTTCCCAGTATTGATTCAGTTAGCCAATCAGGACAAGGGAGTTCGGAATTACGCTAAAGAGCTTGTGATTACCGTCAATGAAAATCGACAAATTATAGATGAACTCATTTCTGCTGCCTTAGTAGATTGGCAAGTAACTCGCCTCGCCCAAATTGACCGCGATATCTTGCAAATCGCCGTGGCAGAAATGAAGTTCTTAGGAGTTCCAGACAGTATCGCCATCAACGAAGCTGTGGAGCTAGCCAAACGCTACAGTGGAGACGATGGTCATCGCTTTATTAACGGTGTTTTGCGCCGAGTCACTGAGCAGAAAAAAACTGCGTAGTACCGCTGCGGAGTTCATAATTTCTTTACTGCCGTGGAGAAAAGCCTGTAGCCGCTTCTGCGGCTTCCTCCAAGCGAAACTTCTCCCTTTGGGAGTAAGAGTAAACGCTGCGCGATCGCAAAAAACTCTCTGTTGTCACGATTCTCCTCAAACTGGCGTTGAAAGGTGAGGATAACCCGGAAGTTTTCACCCCAAGAAAAAGTACAAAGTTAAATTAAACTCATAACTTATAACTTATAACTCATATAACTAATACTGCTGCAATGGTTTTTAATTGGTTCCGTCGTCAACATAACGATTCCTCTAACATTCGCTCTGATAAGAAACAGGAAGAAACTCCTCCTGCAAAAGAACCCCAACCAGAGCCAGCCGAAACCTCAACACCAACTGCTGAAACTGCGCCAGACACAACGGCAGACTTGTTAGCATTTGCCAAAGCTGCCTACAAAAATATTCAGCAAAAACAGCAAGTTGAGGTAGTAGAAACCCCACCTGATTCAGCAGATACCTTAGCATCATCAATACAACCTGAAACCGCAGAAACGGTAACTGCGGAAATAGCTGAACCAGAAGCAACTGAGGAACCTGCTAGTACAACCGTAGAAACAGCACAGCCAGAAGTTATCCAAGCTGCTAGTGAGGAAGAAATTACAGAAGATTCCTCAGTGGCAGCAATAATTGCTGAACAGCCAGATGTTTCCAGCCCAGAACTTACGGCAAGTGAAGTTGAACTAACACCCACCGAACCACTAGCTACGCCAGAGGCAACACAGCCAACAGCACCAGCTAACTTATCCTTTTTAGAACGAGCGGCGGCAGAACGGCAAGCCAAGCTAGAACAATTAATAGCCACCGCCATTGAAGTTCCAGAACCGGAGGTAGTACAGCCAGTAGCTACAACCTCAGAAACAGAAGAGGAAATTCCTGGACTGCTATTTGATGATGGGTTTGTCTGGTCAGCGAAAGTTCTAGCGGCTCAAGGTAGAAGTGCAGAAGACGTTTCTATTGAAGAAATTACCTGGCTGAAAAAGCTCCGGCAAGGATTAGACAAAACTCGCCGTAGTATTCTTAACCAACTGAAGGCGATCGTTGGTCAAGGACCGCTAAACCAAGCTGCTGTGACGGAAATTGAGGCATTGCTTTTGCAAGCTGATGTGGGTGTAGAAGCGACAGACTTTATTATCAATGCCCTACAGACAAAACTGCGAGAAGAAGTTACCGCACCTGAAGAAGCGATCGCTTTCCTGAAAAAAATCCTTCGAGATATGCTGGATGCACCGAGCAAAACATCCCACAAAACTACCTTTACCCCAGAAAAAGAAACCTTAAATATTTGGTTAATCACTGGGGTGAATGGTGCCGGTAAAACCACCACCATCGGCAAAATCGCCCATCTGGGACAAAAATCTGGCTATAAATGCTTGATTGGGGCAGCAGACACCTTTCGCGCCGCCGCCGTGGAACAGGTGAAGGTTTGGGGTAGTAGAAGTGGCGTGGATGTAATTGCCAATCCGGGAAAAAATACAGATCCGGCAGCAGTTGTATTTGATGCGATCGCAGCCGCTCAAGCGCGTCAAACCGAATTACTTTTGGTAGATACAGCTGGGCGACTGCAAAACAAGAAAAATTTAATGGACGAACTCGGTAAAATCCGGCGAATTATCGACAAAAAAGCCCCAAATGCCAAAGTAGAATCTCTTTTGGTTCTAGATGCAACTTTAGGTCAAAATGGACTGCGGCAAGCCGAAGTTTTTTCCCAAGCTGCCCAACTCAGTGGTGTTGTCTTAACCAAGCTAGATGGCACTGCCAAAGGCGGCGTTGCCCTAGCTGTTGTACAGCAGCTAGGTTTACCCATTCGCTTTATTGGTGCTGGCGAAGGAATTGAAGACCTACGCCCCTTTTCGAGCTATGAGTTTGTCGAAGCTCTCTTGAGTGGTTAGTTAAAAAATTTCGAGTTAAAAATTTTTCTCAACAGATTTAGGACTTACGCAATACTGTATGATTCTTCTCTGAGAGATACTGCGCGTTGGCGTCAGCCTCTGAAAGAGAAGGAGGTTCGATAAATTAGGCTTTTTAGCTATTTTTGCGTAAGTCTTAAAACTGATAAATTTAGGGATGACTGATCTGGTATTATCACTTGAACTAACTAGAAACAGCTCAAGTCCTAAAATTATGAATTTGTCACAATAAATAGGTGACTTTTGCTAAAGTTTCTAGCTAATGCCCTTTTTGAAGTCTGAAATGGGCTTTTTAAATGTAGCCTCAAGGTATTTAGTTGCGACATACAAAAGCCTCTAGACTTTACATCTTGCAGTAATTGAAAAGGGAATCGAGATGCTCACGCCCATAAAACTTTATTGTGGGATAGACAGCAGTCTCAGTGGTGAGAAGTTCATTGGTAAACCAGCGCAGGAGTTTTTCCCTCCATAGGTGCCTGGTGTTGCCTATGGCGACTTACTCGTGCAACGTCTATCGAGAGGTTGGAATTTTGATAGTTAAATGAAAACACTCTTTCTGATTTTTGACTTAAAGTTCTTAGAAGATATTTCTTCTATTTTTAGTGTCATCTCTTCTATTCATATCTTACACTTACCAAATTACTCACCCCTAGAATAAATTACAGGCTAATGGTTTAACTCTCTTACCTCTGACTAAGAAGATAGAGTTACTTCACTTTTATCCAGTTTTGATAGGTTTAAATTTTGCGTATTCAGCAACTCAAAATTCACAAAACGAGAAATTAAAAATGGAAAAGCTAAATCTTGGCGATTATCCCAGCAATTATGGTATACAAATTAAGTATTTGAAAACTTATTTACATATTCTCAGGTTTGTGAACGAGTTTAGTTCTGTTTTTGAGCAAATCAAGCTCGATTTGAGCGCTTATAGAGGTTTTTACTCAAAAGACTTTTAGTCTCCTAGTTTCTTCTGCCCAAACACTCCCTCTGAAAGCGTTATAAATTATTCTTTGAATAAAGTATTTCTATGACTTTAGAGATATGCTTTGGTAATTAAGTTATGGAAAAATGAAAAGCTTTCTGATATATCAAGCAAAAGTAGTAATTTTACGGTTAGAATTTGGGCTAAAAATACATGATTTGAAATTACTAATATTCCATCATAAATGCAATAAGCAAATAAAATACTTATAAAATTTGCCTGTTACGTCTTTATACTCTTGCTAAAATGGCAAGTCTTGCCTAAATATGGTTTAGCAATGCCAAAGCCAAAAGATTTATAAGTAATCTAAAATCTGCCAATATAAAGTGCAATAATACCCGTGCCTGTGTCTCAACTGCCCTCTCAACCCACTGATAATAGTAGTAGTGCCGCGACGGATGTCACACCAGTCGTGGCACTCAAAGAACTCGTGGCAAGGTTGCACCGGGAACAGAACAAAATTCAAGATTTGCTAAGTTCTTTAGGATTTGCCCTGAGAAGTTTCAATAATCTGAATCAGTTTTTGGAACTGATTCCGCTGATGGCAACAAGAGTGACAGATGCAGACGGTAGCGCCCTGTTTCTCTACAAACCTAATGGTCAAGTCAGGTTAGAACAGTTACATTGGCAAGATAGTGGCCAGCGCAAGAATATCCGCAAAGCGCTAGAAATAGCCAGTAGTCAAATCACGCTTTTGCCCAATACTGCCCCCCTAGCCAATGCCACAGGGATTTTGGATGACCAGATGCATCGCTATTTGGGACCAGATGTGCAAATATTTGGTACGGCGATTTTGGTAAAGCATACAGAACGGGGATGGCTCTACGTGTTGAGTCGCGATCCAGAATATAGTTGGACAGAAACCAGACAAAAGTTAGTTAGGTTAGTGGCAGACCAAACAGCAGTAGCGATCGAAAACGATGAACTAGCTGTAGAACTAAGAAAAAAAGAACGCCTAGACCAAGAACTAGAAATTGGCGCAGAAATTCAACGGCGACTTCTACCACGTCAATGCCCTACAATCCCTGGTGCAGTCCTAGCAGCACGCTGTAAACCTGCCAATCGCGTCGGCGGAGACTACTACGACTTTATTGCTACCAATCACAATAAGATTCAGCCCAAGATCAAAGGTGGCAGCGAAACTAGTCGCTGGGGTTTGGTTATTGGAGATGTCATGGGCAAAGGTGTCCCCGCTGGGCTGATTATGACGATGATGCGGGGAATGCTACGAGGAGAAGTGCTACATGGTAATTCCCCAGCCGGAATTCTACAAAACTTAAATAGAGTTATGTATGCGGATTTGGAAAATTCCCACCGCTTTGTAACGCTATTTTACTCAGAATATAATCCTCACAGCCGAATTCTGTCTTATAGCAATGCGGCACACAATCCTCCCTTGTGGTGGCACGCAGCGACAAAAACTGTCACCCGTTTAGATACTTTGGGAATGTTAATCGGTTTGGATGCTAACAGCCAATATGAAGATGCCCAGGCACAGTTAGAGCCTGGGGATACAATTATCTACTATACAGATGGCTTGACCGATGCCGCTGCTGCTGGTGGCGATCGCTTCGATGAAGACAATTTTGTTGCTGGCTTCAATACGGCTTGTAAATACTGCAATGGCCCAGAGGAGATTGTGGATTACCTATTTGACCAAGTTCAGCAATTCATCGGTGCTGATAAACAAAACACTGATGATATGACACTAGTTGTTCTGCAAATTTTATAATCATTGGGCATTTATGCTTGGTCAAGTCATGAGTCAATGCTTGAGTTATGGTGACAGAGGATTCACCACAGTGATTTCACTAAATTTAATTTTTTATTTATTTTTCTTTGAATTTCTGTAGCGATCGCCCAAATGGTTATATCTCAACCTTTTTTGGGAACTTGTTTGATTTAGCTTTTAGGATAATACATAAAAAATGATCGTTAGAATACTTTTCTGTTCAATTAAAAACTATATATTTTGCACATCTAGCACAGTAGGAAACGCCAAGGGGGAGAGCAGGTAAAAGGTAAAATGTACAAGGTAAAAAGTAAAAGGTAAATTTACTTCTTCATTTTTGCTTTCTTTCTATCCTTGTGACGCAAGCATTTGGTCTGCTCCCTTTTGGCGTTTTAATTTTTTCTTTCTCCGCCGTAGCAAGTTCACAACAGCTACGACGGAGTTTTGCTTTCTTTATTTCTTCAGCATAGATTTGGTTTTTTAAACTTTCTTAGTATTGAAGCATTTAGCCTTCATTTAATGATTGGTCAAGATATTTCTGAAAATATTTTAGATGAAGAATTTAGATGGCTATTCTTGCGCCCCAGCTTTTTGCAGACTCTGCACCACATTCTTATAACCATTAAATTCTGCAATCATCAAAGCAGTATAACCGCCCCGGTTTTTCAAATTTACATCTGCCCCAGCTTTGAGTAATAACTGCACAATTTCGCCATAACCTGCTGAAGCAGCCCACATTAATGATGTGGCCCTCGCTGAGTCTTGAAAATTCACATCTGCCCCCTTTGCTAGCAGCAAATGTACGATCTCTTTGTGTTTGCGTTCAGTTGCCTTAATTAAAGCAGTTTTGCCATCATCCCCTGAAATGTTGACATCAGCACCATAGTCTAACAACACTTGCACCGTTTGGGTGTGTCCTTGCGATGCAGCCAACGTCAAAGGAACTTCACCAAGATTTTTCCCATTTATATCTCCGCCAGAACGTAGTAGTGCCTCGACAATTTGGCTATGTCCCTGCAATGCTGCTACAAGCAGTGGTGTATCGCCTAGATGGTTCCTTATTTGGACATCTGCACCCCTGTTAAGTAATATTTGTACGACATCAATGTAGCCTTCCACAACGGCAAGGTGTAAGGCAGTTTCACCATCTTGATCTTGAAGATTAATCTGGGCACCTCGATCTAGTAAAGCTGCTGCGATCGCACTGTGTCCAGCCGCTGCTGCTGCCGATATGGCAGTTCCACCATCAGCGTTTTTCACATTCACATCAGCCCCTGCTGCTAGCAGTGCTTCCACAATCTCCAGATGTCCCAAATCTGCCGCTAGCATTAAAAGTGTCTCACCCTCCTCGTCTGGGATATTGACATCGACACTAGTTTGGAGAATTGCTTGTAAAACTTCTATTTTTCCCTGCTTAACGGCAAGTTTCAACGCCGTATCATCATCTTTATCAGCGATATTAACTTGGGCACCAGCAGCCAATAAAACTCGCACTACATCGCTATGACCTTTGAGTACTGCTGCCATTAAAGCTGTACTACCATCTTCATTAGTGGCATTGACATCTGCACCTTTAGATAGTAAAAGTTGCACAATATCAAGCTTTTTGGCACTAGCCGCCAACATCAAAGCCGTCAAACCATAGGTTTTTCTGGGTAAGTTGATATTTGCCCCAGCATCCAGCAGCGATCGCACAATTTCGGTATAGCCTAAATTGGCAGCAAACATTAACGCCGTGGTGCCTTGGCGATCGCACGCGTCTACCCTCGCACCAGCAGCCAATAGCGCACACAGACCCTTAATATCGCCACTTTTAGCAGCTTTTAGCAGTAAAGTATCGTTGTTTTCAGTCATGGATGAGATCCCACACAGGGGGTTTTGTTCGTCTACCCTCAAAATTTAGTCTGAGATTGTTTATCGACTTTGGCAAGAGGCCGAAGGAAAATAGTCGGAGAAGATGAAGAGAGTCTCTTTATTATTTGTGCAACTTTAAGCACAGAAAATAGAGTTATGCTAATTTTTATGAAGATTTAATAATTAGGCGAGAACACAATGAGTCTAGAACTTTCTACGTCGGTGAAATATTGGCTGAACTTCTTCCATCCGGTGTTCATGTGGGCGCTATTAGTACTCTCAATTTATGCTGCCTATTTAGGACTGCAATTACAGCGTACCAGAAATGCTCAGGGAGAAGAAAAGAAAGAATTGATTAAAGGTAGATATAACGTCAGACACTACCAAATCGGGTCTATACTCCTAGCTTTGATGGTGGCAGGTGCGATTGGAGGGATGGCCGTCACTTACATCAATAATGGTAAGTTGTTTGTCGGTCCTCACCTGTTAGCAGGACTAGGTATGACAAGTCTAATAGCGTTTTCTGCTGCTTTGTCCCCTTATATGCAGAAAGGGGCAAATTGGGCGCGTGCAACTCACATTTTGATAAATTTCACCCTTTTGGGACTTTTTGCTTGGCAGGCTGTTACTGGGGTGCAAATTGTCCAAAGAATTCTCACTAAAGCATAGTCTGTAAGTTATTTGTCAGTTAACAGACTGATAACTGTTAACTGACTGTTGACTCAACGCTTTTGCTTAAAATTAGCAGGAAATGGTATTTCTAAAGATTTATGAAAATCTTCCTGAACTTTGCGAGTTAAACGGCGGGAGACTTGGCGGACAATTTGATTAAGTAAGCGATCGCCAGTAGATTGAATTATAGACTTGGGTAATCGCTGAATAAATCGGGGAAAGTGAAGGTAAACGATCAAATCCAATTCCCATTCAACTTTTGTAACTTCGCCAATACTACTGCAAGCATCGTTTCCGATTAACTGTAGAGATGCCCGATAATCTACGTCATAACCAGGCGGCTGGTAGTCAGGAATGGGAATTGTACGGATGCGGTAAATACCCTCCTCTGGGGGCAACAATTCCAAACCTATTTTTGGTTCTACTTCATAACCGAAAGAACCAAAACGACCAATTGTTAAAGCATAGCCATTTTCCCCCAGTGATTGTACCTTCATGGGTTCAGCACAGCGCGAAAACCATGAGGAGTGAGCATTGAGATACTCAGCAACCTTCTCTACTGGAGCAGCCATTTCCATAAAATCTTGATAACGACCGTAAAATTTTGTGAGCGTCGCTACATTTGGTTCTGTTAATGTATCCTCAGCCTCTTGGGTGGACACTACAGGTAAAACAGCTTCTGTTATTTCCCAGGATTTATATTCGCCTTTTCTTGAAAGCATAAATGCATTACTGTATATTTTGGCGTTGGTCTATATTAATGATTCCCCACATACCTGGATCATTTCGCATTCAGATCCCATTTTGACCGAAACCTCATTAATCTGCGAGCGACTCCATAGAATTACTAAAATAAAGAACTAAACAAGCACACAATAGTTTCCCAGGATAGCATTTATTATGAAAGCATTTGTAGCAGGGGCAACAGGTGAAACAGGTCGCCGGATTGTGCAAGAGTTGATAGCGCGGAATATTCCCGTCCGAGCCTTGGTGCGGGATATAGAGAAAGCTAGGGGTATTCTGTCTCCTGAAGCTGAATTAGTGGTAGGCGATGTGTTACAACCAGAAAGTTTAACTGCTGCCTTGGGAGATAGCACAGTTCTGTTGGTTGCGACTGGGGCAAAACCTAGCTTTGACCCCACTGGCCCCTATAAAGTGGATTTTGAAGGGACTAAAAATTTAGTAGATGCTGCTAAGGCAAAGGGAATTGAGCATTTTATCTTAGTTTCTTCTTTGTGTACTTCCCGGCTTTTCCATCCGCTGAACTTGTTTTGGCTAATTTTGTTGTGGAAAAAACAAGCTGAAGAGTATATTCAAAAAAGTGGTCTTACTTATACGATTGTCCGGCCTGGTGGGTTGAAGAATGAAGACAACTCCGACCGCATCGTGATGCAGAGTGCAGATACGCTGTTTGATGGTAGTATTCCCAGACAGAAAGTCGCCCAAGTCGCTGTTGAGGCGCTGTTTGAAGCAGATGCACGCAATAAAATTGTCGAAATAATTGCTAAACCTGAAGCAGCCTCAAAAAGCTTTAAGGAGCTATTTCAGCAGTGCTGATATTTCACAGGATTTTATTGCTTCTGTCTCTTAATTCTCATCTCAAGATCATCGGCTCACATCTTTATGGAAAAGTGATTCCTATGGCTCTACCTCCGCACTTTTTCAATTTGCCCCTTGATTTTGCTCCTTAAAGCGATCGCTCTATCTCCCCTGCAAGGGCTTGTTCCCAAATTGGCAGATCCTCTGGTCGGTCAACATCAGCTAAGGGCAACAAGTCCACGTATGATAAATTAAGTTTCTGGGCAATATCCACGGTTTTCTGGAATACTTGAGCAGTTCCCCACTCGATGTTAACGAATAGCTCCGGGATGGGTTTGCGCAAACCAAGTAAGTAATATCCACCATCGATCGCAGGCCCAAGTACGAGGTCAAAGGCGTGTAACTTCTCAAAGGCTATTGCTAAAATCTGGGCATTCACTCCAGGACAATCTGTACCAATGACAATTACTTTTTCTGCACCAGATTGAAAAGCATCAAAAAGCGATCGCGCCATCCGCAAACCTAGATCCCCTTCACCTTGAGACTGGTAAACCAAATCCAACCCCAGCCAGTCTTGCATAAGTTGTGAATCACCACCTGCAAAACGCACTTCCACAGATATGTCAATGGCTTTTTGCAATTCTTGAACCTGAAATATTGTATGCTCAGTCATTTCCCGTTGAAGATTAGCAGCACCAACATTTCCCAAAGCAGGTATCAATCGGGTTTTTGTCTTACCTGGTTCTGGATAGCGAGTGAAAATAATCAGGTGCTGTTTTGAGTTTGCTGGTAAATTCAGCACACAATACCTTCTTTTAATTGAATAAAAAATATCTTAAATCACATTTACTTTGAGAACCATAGTTTTTAAAAGTAGTAGAAGCATGTTGCTACCTGCTGGTAGTATTGTTCAAGATGCCCGCACTACTCAAGATTTCAAAATAGACGAGGTTAATAGCAATACTTGCCGTTATCGGCTATTGTATGTTCTTTTGCCATTCGCATTGCCCCTAAAAGCGTTGAAACAATAACACAACGTTTAGCTTTACTACCAGATTTGCTGGATAACGTGATCCTTCCTAAATCTTTAGCGTTACCTTTGTAGTCAAATGGGACTTTTTGTATACTACTTAGCGACGGTTGGAAGTTTGTCTCAGAGTCAAGGCGTATATTAGCATCTAAATTATTCCAGTTAGCGTTAGATGGATTTACTGTAGCAGGATGAACTGCCCATTGAACAATATTGTTTTGTTCACGAAAGCTGGCTTGCCAAGTCAATTTTTCCCTGGTAGCTTGCCTTTGGGCTTGAAGCATAGCATAGTAAACCTCGTTTTGAGCAGTGTTAAGGCGGCGAGTCTCCATAAAAGCTAGCCAATTGGCTATTCCTAACGTAGCCAATATACCAATTAATACAATAACTACTAACATCTCTGGTAAAGTAAAACCACTGTTAGAGTGTTTATTTTTCAAGAGTGTTTTTGCATGAGCTAGAGATAGTAGATGCACCAGGCTATCCATTTTTGCTTCTGGTCGTTTTTCAGTTACCTAGGTGTTGAACAATGTTTCAGCTTTTTGACTTCTTACTTTGCGCTGGTTAGTAATACTGTCGAGCAACGTAGGCATTAAAAGGATTATGAGAATTTTTAATAATAGTTTTAAATTGAAAATTATATGCTGAAGCCTTGAAGAGTCATTCAGAACATAATTCCATAAAAATTTAGCCGCAGTTAAACCTTTTTGTCGATTAAACGGCTTTTGTAGGGCTTTACATGTTAAATATTTGTATAAATTCGCCAAACTTAGATTTCGAATATTATTAAGCGCTAAAGACCTTTCCTTACATGCTCTCTCAAGCACCTGCAAGCAAGCTTTCTCTTGCCTAACAAGATTGGAAGAAACTGAATTAGGACTTATACGATATAGAATTTGTGGACATGGTACGCATATAAAATCAAATTTACAGGCTAATCGTAGCCACATATCCCAATCTTGAGCAGCACATAGATATTCATCAAATCCACCTAACTCGATTAAAGCTTCTCTACGAATTAAAGGATTGGAGCCATTCTCTAAAAAGTTTGTCACCAATAGCTTTTCATAAACGTCTCCATTGGCTGTAACGTGTGTACCAGAGAGTACTATTTCACCATTTTCATCGATATAATCAGTCCAACTGTAAGCAACTGTCACAGTAGCATTTTCTTGCAGAGCCTTTAACTGAGACTGAAGCTTATCAGATGTCCAAAGATCATCTGCATCTAAGAAACTAACAAATTCTCCAACTGCAAGGTTTAGCCCTCGGTTACGACTAACGTTTCCGCCAGCGTTGGGATAAGAAAATACTTTTATTCTAGGATCTTTAATTTGTGTAATAATATCTAAAGTTGAGTCTTGCGAACCATCATTTATTATAATTAATTCAAAGTTAGCAGAAGTTTGATTTAAAACAGATTGAATTGTTTCTTTAATAGTTTTTTCGCTATTATAAGCTGGGATAATTACAGAAATAATTGTTACATCCAAAGTTGATTTAATCATTTCGTTGTATTTACTAAAATCCTGTCTAATTTCCATTTCAGAGAATAAAAAGGACTAATCATACTAGCAAAGTAAAAATTAATTTCAAAAATTACAATTAAATTAGTTTTTAATTGACCTCTATACTTAATAAGATGCTGTAATAGTCGGTGTAGATTTCCTAAGATAGTTTTAACTAAAACTATTGGTTTTTGCCAGGTTTTAGCATTGATCAAACGTAGCTGGAAAATACACAGACCACAACCACGCGCTAGCACTAGTAAGTAATCTTTTTCTAATCTCCAATGTGGAATTTGATGATTGATATGCATCGCGGGATTATACCAGATTTCCCAACCTGCTTTGTGTAAATATAAGAGAGCTTCTGTATCATCCCCGCCAACCATCAATTTATTCAGTCTACCCTTAAAAACCAATTCTTCAGGAACACTTTTACACCAAGCTTGCTTACGAACAACCAACGCAGCTCCGGGAGGAAGTCTTAAATTATTTGCATCAAATAAATATGGTTGCAGTCCGTGTTCTCGGACAGCTAAAAAGGCTTGAATTCTTGTAAAATCTTTTGGGGGGCTTACTTCAAAATCACCGTGGATTTGACCACTCCAGGCACCAGCTTGAGGATGCTCTTTCCCAAAAGTATAAGACTGAAAAACCCAATCAGATGCTGGGAGATTATCATCATCTATGAATGCAATAAACTCACCTTTAGCCTCATTGATAGCCCGCATTCTTGCAAATGCTATTCCCTGTTGTTTTTCTTGAAAATACCTCAATTTAAAATTTTGATTAAATTTTTTTTGGTAATAGTCAGCTACTTGATTCGTCTCATCTTTACTATTATTATCAATAATAATAACTTCCCAGTTTAGGCTTTCTATACCTGTCTGATTGAGTAGCAAATCTAAAACTTTAGGTAAACGTTTTGCACCATTGTATGTAGGAATAGCTACCGTAAAATCTAATTTGTCAATATTCATATAAATAAAATATTAATTTCTAATTATATTTTTTAGTTAAATAGCCATTTTTCCAAAGATAAAAAGGACTAATAAAACTGCTTAAAAATAGTTGCATTTCGCAAGCAGCTACTAAATCAGTTTTCAACATGGTTCTATATTTAAGTAAGTGTAAAATAATTTTACGCAGGTCATTTATCAGATAAGCTAAAAAAGCAAATGGTCTATATATCTGTTTGACATTAACCATTCTAGTTACATATCGGCTAAGCCCAATACCTCGAAAGAATGGAATTAAATAATCTTTTTGCAAACGAAATTTTGGTATTTTATGAGAAATTTCCATTTCTGGGTTATACCAAATTTCCCATCCTGCTTTTTGGATATAAGACAACATTTCTAAGTCTTCACTGGTAAGCATACTGCCTTTAACTCTCCCAGTTAAAATAGGCTTATCTGGTACACCTTCTAACCATGCTTGTTTACGGACAACAAGTCCGGCAGATGGTGGTAACAATTTTTTAGCTGCTTCATATAATAGTGGTAAATTACCTCGCTCTGTAATTGCCAGAAATGGAGCAATTCGCTGAAAATTTTCAGGTGGTTCTACTTCCCAGTCAGGATGAATTTGGCTGCCATAAGCTCCCGCTTTCGGATATTTCTCTCCAAAAGTATAAGCTGCTGATACCCAATTTGATACTGGGTAGTTGTCATCATCTAGAAAACCTATGAGTCTACCTTTAGCTTCTGCAACTGCTCTTTTTCGCGCATAAGCTGCACCTTGTTTTTCTTCAAAGCAATACTTTAAAGGGTAAGGAGACTGCCAACTTTTTTGATAGTTCTGAACAACTTTAGCTGTATTATCAGTGCTGTTATTGTCTACAACTATAATTTCCCAAGATAAATTTTCGGTGTGAACTTGGTTTTGTAGTCGTTCTAGTAGTTCAGGCAAACGACTTTCACCGTTATAAGTTGGGATAGCTACAGTAAAGTCAAGGTTCTCAGTCATTTTCCGAAAAGTATATTTTGATAATGACGCTTTTTATTATGGTCAGGCAATGGCTAATTTATCAATGGCTCTTAAATAAATCTATTAAATATTAAAACTGCACATGATGTTTCAATTTTGCTATCAACGTGCAGTTTTATGTTCAGCAATATTACGTATTTTTAAGCAAATATTGCTATTTAAATTACTTAACTGCATTTATCATCTTTTGCTGTCAGCATTGAGCCTAAGAGAGTTTTTACAATGACGCATCGCTTTACGCTACTAGCCGATGCAGGATTTGCAGAGCTTGGTACAGCTACCACTATTTTTAATCCAGGTGGCTCTGTCGAAGGGGCTACAGGTGTTCCAAAGCTTGCATTGGGTAAAGTCCCCATATAGTCAAAAGTAATTTTTGCTGATGCATTTAAAGAATAGGATACAGTAGAATCGGCAGTGTTTTCAGCAGTGCTATTTAGATTTGTACCTAGCAAAAATTTATCAGAGCTAACGCCTACATCCGTTCCTAAAGGTTTCCATGTGCTGATTCCAATATCGGTACGATAAATAGCAACCTCTTGGGTTGTGCTATTTTTCCGAAAACTGACACTGTAGCTAAGTTTTTTGTTTTTCGCTTCGCGCTGTGCTTCTTGCAGTGCTGCGAAAACGGAGTCGTTAAACTTATTTATCCGTTGCCGATTTACGAAGGCAGCCCAGCCAGGAGCTGCGATCGCTGCTAAAATTCCTACTAACAGCAGTACTACTATTAACTCTATAAGACTAAATCCAGCATCTTGTTGCTTGTAGCCATTAGTAGAGGGTCTATTTGCTAAATATTGTTGCTTTAGCTTTGTTTTTTGGCTGTGCAACTGGAAAAAACCTAATAGTTTTAAACTAAGAATATTCGGCATACTATCCTGCTTTTATTAATATTTATCAAAGATAGAAGCTATTTGGTAAAAATGAAGCTGCTTCCTTGAACTTTAATGTTTCCACTTGGAAAATAACTAGATTTGCTCTGCGCGTAACGTACTTTAGTCTCATCATTTTGTATGAGACGAGCTTGTGCATTACCTCTTAAGTAAACTTCCGCAGTACTTCTATTATCTGTGCCAACCGAATTTATACAAGCATAGAATCCTGTTCTAACAATAGTTGCTGCTAATGGAACTTGATTAAAGCCAGTAGAGCATGTTACTGCTGGTGCCCCCTGTGCTATTGTTGTTTGATCTATAAAATCAACCAACACAACGGGAACTTGATTGTAAGTCCCCCCTCCTGCCCAACTATTCATTTTTGCTTGTAATGTTATGCCTTTTTGTGACAAGTCAAATGGTTTAAAACCTTTATCTGGACATGGGAGATATTTTTCGGTGGTAAATCCATCGCAAGCACCTAGTGTAGCAGCACTATTTGGAACGCCATCTTTAATTTCCCATCTGGCGATGCGTGCAGCGTTAGACCAAGTAGTACTAGTGTCTTTAATTAAATAGTAGGCAACTAATGAGTAAACAAAAGTATCATCTTTTTCAGCGACTGAAGGTATTGTAATTGCTTGATTAACTAATTCTCGTTTCCAAAAGACAAGCACAGGAACTCTATCTGTTGTAGTTGGTAGTTGATTTCCAGTTGTACTTGCATTTGGGCAAGTGTTAGCGGTACTAGTATCAACAGTACCGCTGAGACAAGCAATTCCAGTAGCATTATATATATATATTGCTTGTTGGAGATCGCGAGTAATATAATCTAGTGCAGCTTTAATTTCTTGCTCAGACGTTGCTTTGGCTTGTTCCTGACCATCAGTGTTTAAAATACTGATCATAAAACTTAGTAACGGCGTAATTACTAAAAATGCAATGAGCATAGCCACCAATAATTCAATCAGGGTAAAACCACTATTTTTGTTTTGCTTGTGAGAGGGTTTTAGCTGAGTACTTAACAGCCACCTCAATATATTCATTTTGCTACAGGTTCTCCTTAGTGACCGATACTGAGTTATGAAATTATTTATGTTTACTGAGTTAATTATGGTTGACAACCACCAAGGCGATCGCACAAAGCGCTATACGAACTTTGACCCCTGACAATTTCAGTTGTCATTTCTACTAGTGGTGCTTTGCGATCGCCTAGTCCCCCAGTAAATGTTGCTGCTGTTTTTCCACTGCTACCCGCAGTTAAGGTACCAAATTCAGCATCTGAGCGATATACCCGAACTCCCAAACGATAGCCTTGACCTTTATCAGCGTCGCTATCTGTGACAGCAACGCGAATAGCCTGGATATAAAACAAATCGCTAGTACAGTTGGGATTAGCAAGGCTGCCATTTTTGTTAAAGCAATACAAACCAGTGCTAGCAGTAGGGGCTGATGTACTACTCAATAAATAGTCACTGCTTGAACTAGATACATTTCTAGTTGTGCTAGCAGCCAGTGTAACGGTGATTGTCGGATCTGAGATTGTTTTAGACTTAATAGCATCAATAAAGGCTTTAGCTGCTCCTGTTGCCAATTCCACTCGTTTAGCTTGAACACGGGTTGCAGTTGACATGACTAGGACAGGTGCGATCGCTACTAGCAAAATGGCAACTACGAGGATCGCTACAAGCGACTCAATAATCGTAAAACCAGAATCGTTAGACTGAGCAGATAATTCTTGTAGTTGGCGTGGGTTCATACTCAATTTCTTAATAAGGCTATGTTTTAAAGTAATTTGCGATCGGGTGTAATATACTCGTAACCTCTCTCCAAACCTCTCCCCTTGTAGGGGAGAGGCTTTGAATTTAATAGGGAAGGGGGCTAGGGGGTTAGGTCTGTTAACATGGTCTATTCACCCGAAAAGTGATGTAAAAACTCTCATTCAAACACTTTAGGATGGTTGGAGTTGGCAGCTAGTAGGACGTTCAGTTGCTGGTAGTGCAAATTTGAAACCGTTACCAAAGTAACTAGTGTCCGCATCCTCAAACCCATCCGATGTTTGAGTTTGTACACCACACAGCAGAGTTTTCACCCAAAGGTCATCGCGGCCTACTTCTCTAAAGTATTCATTCGGAGGATCTGTTGCTGGAATTACAAAGCGCTGGGCAAACAAATCAGGATTTTGCGCCAGTAAAGCCACATCAAAACCCCAGTTCCGGTTAGGAGGCGTATAATAAGGCGCTTCCCCAGCACCATTAGTAGTGAAAGTACTATCTGATGTGTAACCAGGTCTTGTAGAAAAGAGAGTTCTGAAAAATATACTGTCAATATTGGCAGTAGAAGAAAGAGAACTAGGGGTAGAAGAGGTTGCAGCAACAGTTGTTGGCCCTGGCCTGACGAGAACTTGGAATGGTGCGCTAGCATAGATACTGCGTTTAAATTGGATGAATGAACCGTTGATATTGGCATTAATCCCATTCCAGTTTTCTAAGAAGCGCACAAAGTTATGCAAACCCCCGTTGATTTCGTAAGTAGTTGGAGTTGAACCCCCGGTAATTGAATTCACACGAGCAGGAGTGTCACCAGAAGCAATTACTAGATTAAAAGTTGTTTCACTTGCCTGAGACAACCATCTAGTATTTTTAACAAAACTAGACGATGATGCTATGGCTGTGTAAGTCTTTTCAGTATCGTCAGGATCTGTGGTTGTTACCTGTAATTGCAATACAGGCTCTAATAGTGGTTGAAAAGATCCATCTCTTGTGAATGTTGTTGTGCTTCCAGGAAAATCCCTAAGCGAAGAAAGCGAAGCAGCTGGTACTTGGGGATACCTGTAGAATAGACGAATATTATTTTTGTAAATTATATCGCTGCCGCTGAATGCTGGTGCTTTACTAGTATTAGGATCTTTCGTGGTTGCAAACCAGAGAGCATTATTTGCTGGTTCGGGTAGGATACCATCATTAAATTGAGCTACTACTTTAGCTCCCCCTACTGTTGTTATGCCTAGTGCAACGGGAGTAAAGTTAGTCTGGGCAAGATTTGTACTAGTTATGACAACATTAGTGCTAGTAAGCAGCCTACCAAAACTATTTCTTTTGAACGCAACCCGACGGGCAAATCTTCTAAAATCAGCCTGTGCCGATTTGGCAGTAGTACCAGCTAAGAGTTTGTCACGCTCTGCATTTGCTGGAAGATTATGAGACTGTATTGATCTATCGCCGTCGTAACCAATATACCAATCAGTTTCTCTACATTCCGAAACTGGTATTTTGAAGCACATTTCCATTACATACTCTGGGAAACTTCCTCGTCGTTGAATGGGTGTGACGAAATTGTTCAAGTAAGAACTGTTAAAGTCTACTGAGTCAGTACTAATGGGAGTCCCTTTGTAGTACGTATCATCATTAGATGAAGTGAAGAAATTAGATGAAGTAACAAAGTTGTTATTCCAAAAACCTGCCTTCAATCGATTCAATACGGTGTCAGCATCACTCACTTGGTGGTTATTTCGCAAGTCGTAATCACCCTCGTTGCGGAAACCTTGGCGGAAGTTATCAGACAGCAAGGTGACAGCATCGGCAAGTACTGATGCTGGTCGCCAAGTTTCGCCTGTTCCGCAATTAGGTAGTCTAGAGTCATTAGGTCGACAAGCAAAGTTAGGATCGCGATTTGCCGCAGTACGAGTATAAAATTTAGTATCGTAGTTAGCATCACTAGGAGCTAAAAGATCCCCACCTAGAAATTCTTGTTGAGTGTGCAGATTAAAATTGCCTTTAACATACGCTGGTAGCTCGGTTGCTAAAATCAAGCCTTTTTCTTCCGGTCTGTAATCATTCAGACGACTCAAGTTACTGCCATTAATCAACATAATGGCGTTGGGTCGGCGTTCAGGATCGAGTTTGTAGTCACTGGCGCTGACATTATCACTTGTTGAGTCACTGCGATCTTTTTGAGCATCATCACGAGAGGCATAGATAATGCCGCTATTGGGCAATAGATATTCCTTATCCGATACAAGGCCGATTGCTTTTGTGCGAAGCAGACTTAAATCTATGGTAGTAGCACGAATTTCTAGTGGCTGACGCTGTTCAACTTCCAGATTGTATTTTCCAGTTAATGCAGCACCTTTATCTATAGCTTTAATTTGTCGGGCATCAAGAAATGCAGTTTCTTTGATTGCGCCATCAGGAACGTAGGTAGTACTCCGAGTCAAAGTGCCATCAGCAATTTGAATTGCACAGATGGTAGAGTCAATTGCTGATTGCTCAGAGAGAGTGAGTTTGCTGTCTATTGCTTTAGCCAGCGCTTGCCGCAGTAATGGATTGACAAGACGACCATTGGGAAATACCAAGTTAGCTTGATGTTTCAAGCGAGCTAGCAAAGTTACGCTAGTGTTAGTAACATCATCATCGTTAGTCACAGCTGCAAAAAAACCATTGCCATCTACTGCCTGTCCTCTAGTTACACCAGCGGCCGTAGTCGCGGGAGCAGCGTAAACAATCCCATTGTTAGATGCAGCTACTGTTGTCAAATCACTTGCATTGTAGGTGTTTGTAGTTGCTGTTGCCTGATTGGTAGGGTTGTAGTAACTACTTACACAAGCCATAGGTGTCTGATAATCGTCTGGTGTAGCCGCCTGAGGATTGTAGGAATCAAAATTGTAGTGATACACTGCCGTGGCACGCATTACCAAATCACCACGTTTTTGTTTACTCGCATCAAGAGGATCGGTTGGATCGGGTACAAGCATAGGCATACTATCAGGCCAGACTACTGTGCCAGCATTTTCGTTGACACCCGACGTACTTGGATCATTTGGCACTGTTGTTGGACGAGTAGGTAGCCCAGAACCTGTCGGTCTGTATACTCCAGCGCCTGTAATTACCCTCAGCCCACCGACCACATCAAGGATATTAGTTCGGGGTGAAGCGGCTGAAATCTCCCAAAAACCATCACGTCCTGTCACACCTAAATCTGATAACTGTCTGACGCGAGTGCTACGAGTACGATCTTTGGTAGCGCTACCTGTCCACTTCACCCCAGCAGAGATGAGTTGGGGATCATTCTCTCCTACAAAGTCTCCTTTTGTGTTGTCCCATATAAGTTCAGGCAGGTTGTTGCCTACTACGATGCGATCGCCTAACTGTGTTTCTATTACGGGAGTATTGTCTACAACGTCTGGATCTCCAGTAGGTAGTTGCGCTGTATTTAGTGTTAGTGTTGTATTAGCATCTGTTGGATAAATCCAGGCGTTCATTGGACGTAGCGTATTAACAGAACCTTTCATAAAAGTTGCTGCATCTGCTGTGGTATAATCGACACCAGCAGATTGTTCAATAGCAGAAGTACCATAAGGAACTTCTCTAAATGGTACACGCCTAGTACGCTTACGGAACCAGTTTTCTAATTCTTCCTTACGTACTTTAGTTGCATCTAAACTTGGATCGTTTAGAGTCCGGTTAGTTATATTAGTTCTGATTTCTTGGGGGTCAGTAGTAGCAGCATTGTTAAGTTGTGCCTTCACTAATAAGTCTATGCGTTGAGCATAAGCCTGAGTGTTATAGGCAATGTCATTCGAGTTATTTGAGGTGGTTTTATTAGTATCTGCTAAAGATTTACTTGTATCAGGTGCATTATTTTCTCGAAATAAATCTATGCGTGTTCCACCTAGATTAGTTGTACTGATTGGGTTACTAGTTGCAATATTACCGCCAACAACTATCTTGCCATTTTCTCGTTCGTAATAACATGAATATCTACTACTGACCTGAAAGAAGGTTATATCTTCACTAGTTTCACCAGTAAATAAGTTACTGTTAGTAAAAATACGTCCATTGAGACGGAATCTAGGTCCTGGTGTAATATCTAAGTCATCTTCATAGACAACAGCATTATTAGTAATAGAAACTTGACTACGATCTTGT
The DNA here is from genome assembly GCA_015206945.1 of Nostocales cyanobacterium LEGE 12452. Lineage (GTDB taxonomy): Bacteria > Cyanobacteriota > Cyanobacteriia > Cyanobacteriales > Nostocaceae > Nostoc. Next base: position 36,563 of record JADEXV010000010.1, read on the forward strand.
TGCATTTCTAAAGCCGAGAAGCCCTTATTACCTCGATACTTCTCATATTTGCTTGTATCAAGAGAAGTAGCTTGAGCAATATCACTAATGGGAACAGTTACTGCATAAACGAAAAAGCTTTTTTTCAATTCGCCATTTGGTAGCTTATACCAACCCGAACTACCTACTAAGCTGGCACTAGTATCACCAGCTATGTCACAAGCTCCACCGGCTTTAGCTGGTAGCATAGGAGGGGTTCTAGCATCTAGTGGGCTTCTACTTCTGGTTTGGGTTATACCAGTTTGGGGGGGAGTACGGAAGTAGATACCATAGAGAATAAAGCTATCAAATTTACCGTTATTATCTGTATCGGCAGGAAATTTCCAGGCTGTTTGTATGTTTTCTTGATTTTCTAAAGGCATACTACTAGTTGCTTCAATCATCGGAGTTGAAGTACTTTTATTAAGGTTATAAGCCAGGGTTACAGGAGTTTCATCACCAAATGTATAGACAGAAAGTTTATTAACTAAGGTACTGTATAGGGTTAGATTTGATGGTACAGAACGTGGTAAAGTCGGGTCGGCAAACAGTGCACTTATTTTGGCTTTAGCCCTGTCTAAAGCAGGGGTGGCGGCTTGCATTGTTGCTTCATTCACGCGGACATTGCTAGCATTTTTAGAACGCTCAAAGGACCGAAATAAAATTGCAGTTGTTAATAGTACGACTACCAAAACTACCATCGCCACTGTTGGCAATACAAAGCCAGAATTAACCGAGCCGCGTCTTCTTTGAGTACCAGAAATAGTTCGCAAAAGCCAAATAATTTGCCTATTAATTGCAGATAAAAGCTGCTTGCTAATTTGTCTGAAGGTTTTTTGAATTACCTTAAATAGCTGACGTTTTCTAGACATATCTGCTTCCTGGTCAAGTGGATTATAGCGAATTTTCTATTTATTCAAAGTTTTTAGTCATGCCTATTAAGTATTGTTACAGGCATGAGATGATATTGATATAACTACTTTATTTGGCTTGAATAACTTTCAAATAAAGTAGTTATAAAAAAAGATAATTTATTAAAGTTATATCATTTATGAATTGTTCATTTTATCCGGGAAACACTGATTTTTTTAGAATTATTTAGTTCGAGTCTGATAAATAATAAGAGCATTACCTCACAGTAAATTTGCGTAAATGTGTTTTATTTGAAGACAAATTTATGAAGATGTTATTAGCAGAGTAGACTTATAATACCCATCTGTTAAAGGAAAGATATCAGTTAGGTGCAAAATAATCAGATGTGCAGCTTAGATTCCCGACTTCTTTAATTAAGAAGTCGGGAATCTTGTTGTTCACATTGCTTTGATTAATTACTAATTACTCACTAGTACGACTTGGCGTAAATCCCATTACTACCTTTAAAGGCAAGAAAGTCTCTGCCACAGGGTACTAATTTTTCGTACCCTGTAGCATAAGCTACTATGTATCATAGATACAACCACAGTCAAATTAACATTAAAAAAGACGGTTAGAAACCGCAACTACACGGGGTTTACCCATCTCCGTAGGTTCAAACCCTCAATTCTTCTTAGACTTTGTTTGTGAAGCCAGTGTAGTCTTTCCCTACAGCTTTTTGGGTATCATATGGCAGGTGTTAGCATCTCCCGTTGAGCGAAGGGAAGACTTTAGGTGCTATGTAGCAATCTGTGGTACTGACACCTTCACAAGCACTTTTTTGCTAAAAGACAGACCGTTTTCATTTTTGTCAATGATAATCGTGTCTCCAGAGATAAAAGTATTTTCCAATAATTTGGTGGCGAGGGGGTTTTCTACTTCTCGCTGAATTGCCCGTTTGAGTGGACGCGCACCGTAAACTGGGTCATAGCCTGATTCGACAAGATAATCACAAGCAGATTGGGATATCTCAAAGAAGATTTTTTGCTCGCGGAGGAGATTTTCTACTCGTTTGAGTTGAATGCGGATGATCTGCCGCATTTCTGTGCGATTTAGGGTATGGAAAAGAATAATATCATCGACGCGGTTGAGAAATTCCGGGCGGAAATGCGATCGCAATGCTTCCATTACCCTAACCCGCATCGTCTCATACTTGGAATCATCACCAGATATATCCAAAATATGTTCGCTACCAATGTTACTGGTCATCACAATAACGCTGTTACGAAAATCTACCGTTCTTCCCTGAGAATCAGTAATTCTCCCATCATCCAACACCTGTAACAAAATATTGAATACATCGGGGTGCGCTTTTTCCACTTCATCCAACAGCACCACTGAGTAAGGACGGCGGCGAATTGCCTCGGAAAGTTGACCGCCTTCTTCATAGCCTACATATCCTGGAGGCGCTCCCACAAGGCGAGAAACTGAGTGTTTTTCCATATACTCAGACATATCTAAGCGCACCAATGCGTCATCAGAATCAAAGAGAAACTGAGCTAAAGCACGGGCGAGTTCGGTTTTGCCCACACCTGTGGGGCCCATGAACAAAAATGAACCAATAGGACGAGAGGGATCTTTCATCCCCGCACGGGCGCGGCGAATTGCGGCTGCTACTGCTTCTACAGCCTCTTCTTGCCCAATGACTCGTTGATGCAAATGACTTTCTAATTGCAGCAATTTTTGTCGTTCCGATTCCAACAGGCGATTGACGGGGATTCCTGTCCATTTAGCGACGATTTCGGCAATATCGGATTCAGTAACTTGTTCTCTTAGCAACGTGGAACCTTGGTTTTGAATTTCTAAAAGGCTCGCTTCTTTGGCTTCGCGCTCGTGCTGCACTCCCTCCAATTTGCCATACTTCAGTTGGGCGGCTTTATTTAGATCGTAGGCGCGTTCTGCTTGTTCAATTTGCACTCGCAGCGCATCTTCTTCTTTCTTTAAGGCGCTTATAGCCTCCAATATCTGCTTTTCACCTTGCCATTGCTCATTAAATATTTGCTGTTTTACCGTTAAATTGGCGATTTCTTGTTCAATGCGCTCTAAACGTTCTTTTGTTTGGGGAGTACCCTTTTCCTCGCCAGCTAATGACAGCTTTTCCATTTCTAACTGCATGAGGCGGCGATCAATGGTTTCCAATTCGGCTGGTTTGGAGGTAATCTCCATTTTCAACTGTGCTGCTGCTTCATCTACTAAGTCAATAGCTTTATCTGGCAAGAAGCGATCGCTAATATAACGCGCTGACAAGGTTGCTGCTGCTACCAAAGCCGAATCAGAAATTTTGACGTTGTGATGCACTTCATAGCGTTCTTTCAACCCCCGCAGAATGGAAATAGTATTTTCCACACTTGGCTGATCGACAAATACTTGCTGAAAACGGCGTTCTAGGGCAGCGTCTTTCTCAATGTGTTTGCGGAACTCGTCGAGGGTAGTCGCGCCAATACAACGCAATTCTCCTCGTGCCAGCATTGGTTTGAGCAGATTTCCCGCATCCATTGCCCCTTGTTGGCTGGAACCTGTACCGACTACGGTATGTAGTTCGTCAATAAACAAGACAATTTGACCGTTAGATTCCGTAACTTCTTTGAGGACAGCTTTCAAGCGTTCTTCAAATTCTCCTCGCAATTTTGCCCCAGCAATTAAACTACCGATGTCTAAAGAGATGAGTTGGCGGTTTTTCAGAGATTCAGGAACATCACCGTTTACCATCCGTTGTGCTAATGCTTCGGCGATCGCTGTTTTACCTACCCCAGGTTCACCAATGAGTACGGGGTTATTTTTACTACGACGAGACAATACCTGAATTACCCGGCGAATTTCGTCATCTCGTCCAATCACTGGGTCGAGTTTTCCAGCTTTTGCCTGTTCTGTCAAATCTCTGCCAAATTTTTGTAAGGCTTCATAGCGCGATTCTGGGGTTTGATCTATCACCTTTTGGCTACCGCGAACGGCTTTGATAGCAATTTCTAGTTTAGCTGCATCCGCACTAAAGCCTTTGAGTATTTTTCGTCCAATGCGATCGTCTTCAGCAAAGGCCAAAAGTATGTGTTCCACGGAAATGTAGGAATCTTTCATCCTAGCTCTAGCTTCCTCGGCTCGGTCTAGTAAAATATCTAAATTGCGGCTAAGGTAAAGCTGATCGCTTTTACCAACTTTGGGCTGGCGTTGGGTAAAGGCTTCTAGCTGCTGCTGCAAGCGGATTGGATCGACCTCAGATCGAGCCAGTATACGTATTGCTAGACTAGTGGGTTCTTCTAACAGGGCAATAATCAAATGTTCAACATCTAGTTGCTGTTGTTGATAAGCACGGACTATATCCTGAGATTTAACAATTGCTTCCCAGGCTTTATCAGTAAATTTATTGGGATCTGTAGGTTGCATCTTTAAAATTTTGGAATTTGGATTTTTAGTTTAAGGATTGGGGATTATTAAAGGGAGTAGGGAGTGGTTGTAACCCTACTCCTTAATACCCAGATAATTATCCAAACATTCTTAGCGGATATCCGCGTGTATCTCCAGTGGCAATTTTGGATTGGCAATTGATGATAGTTTAATCCATTGCCTATTTCCTAATTTAAAACGAAAATACTGTTATGAGCAGACTTTCCCTAATGGTGTTATTGGAGCGATATCTACGACGGGCAATTCGGCGTCCCTATTAGTGTTGCTCATCAATGGCAGTATTGGGGTAATCCTAATAGGATTTACGTAGAGGAGATCCCCTAACCCACCTAAAAAGGCAAAAGTCTGGCGCCTCTGGGTTTACTGACACGAGACGACAGTGTACGGGAAGAATCAATCTCTCTCTAGCTCAACTTTTTAAGACATCAGTGTGGAGTTTTCTATAGCTCTTAAGCACAAATTGCTGCTCAGATCCCCGAATTCGTGCAGAAGTCGAGGATCTGAATCTAGCTTAAATAAATGACATTCCACCGTACCGGATAATTAATTTTTCGGAAATCCCTGATAAAAATTACTGACTCACAAGTTGCTCTTGTGATTCCTGTTTGGCTCTTGATCCTTGAGTTCCCAGTTGAATCAGTTCAATTTTATACCCATCTGGATCTTCCACAAAGGCAATTACCGTCGAACCATGTTTCATCGCCCCTGGTTCGCGCACGACTTTACCGCCCTGATTGCGAATTTCTTCACACGTAGCGTAAATGTCATCAACGCCAAGGGCAATGTGACCATAAGCATTACCCAATTCGTACTTTTCTACCCCCCAGTTGTAGGTTAGTTCGATTACCGAGTTGTCGCTTTCGTCGCCATAGCCAACAAAAGCCAGGGTAAATTCTCCCCCTGGAAAATCTTTTCGGCGCAGCAGTTTCATTCCTAGAACTTCACAGTAGAACTTTAAGGATTCTTCAAGGTTGCCCACCCGCAGCATTGTGTGTAGTAATCGCATATTGACCTTTTCTCTGTAATTGATTTAGTGTTATTCTCTGCAAACATTTTACCTAGCTCAAAGTCTTAAGGTAAAAATGCTGTCACAGAAAGAATTAAAAGCCGAAAGGACAGGATAAACAATTACCCATTCTGGGCATTGCTCCCTATCCCTATAATGGAAATCTTCTTTAATCTCAGCCGAGAAAGTCTCTTAACCGCCTATGCTAGCGATTGGGTTAGGCAACTGGACTGGATGCGTAACACACTCGAATAAAGGATAAAGTACAGATGAGTAAATTTCTAGATACTGCCATTGAGGCGATCGCAGCCCGTGAAATTCTTGATTCACGCGGTAGGCCGACAATTGAAGCCGAAGTGCATTTAGCTAACGGTGTTGTCGGACTAGCGCAAGTTCCCAGCGGTGCTTCTACTGGCACTTTTGAAGCCCACGAACTGCGTGATGGCGATAAAAGCCGTTACGGGGGCAAAGGCGTACTCAAGGCAGTACAAAACGTGAAGGAAGCACTTGCACCACAATTGTTAGGCTTGGATGTCCTCAATCAAGAACTGCTAGACCGCACAATGATTGCGATAGATGGTTCTGCTAACAAATCCAATTTGGGGGCTAATGCAATTTTGGGGGTTTCCTTAGCAGCTGCTAAAGCTGGTGCTGAGTCTCTAGAAATTCCTCTATATCGCTATTTGGGCGGTCCTTTAGCGAATTTGCTACCAGTGCCGTTGATGAACGTGATTAACGGTGGCGCACACGCCTCAAATAACGTGGATTTTCAAGAGTTTATGATTGTCCCAATTGGCGCAACTTCCTTCCGGGAAGCATTGCGCTGGGGTGCAGAGGTGTTTGCTACCCTCAGCCAGGTGTTAGATGAAAAGGGTTTACTTACTGGTGTGGGTGATGAAGGTGGTTTTGCCCCTAACCTAGAATCTAATCAGGTGGCTTTGGAATTGCTGGTTGCTGCCATTCAGAAAGCTGGTTACAAGCCAGGGGAACAAGTAGCTTTGGCATTAGATGTGGCGGCTAGCGAGTTTTACAAGAATGGTCAGTATGTTTACGATGGGAAACCTCACGCCCCAGCTGAATTTATTGATTATTTAGGACAACTAGTTGACCAATACCCGATTGTGTCAATTGAGGATGGCTTGCACGAAGAAGATTGGCAAAGTTGGCAATTGCTTACCCAGAAGTTAGGTTCGCGGGTGCAATTGGTAGGGGATGATTTATTTGTGACTAACGTTACTCGCTTGCAAAGAGGCATCCAGGAAAAAGCCGCTAATGCCATTTTGATTAAACTCAATCAAATTGGTTCTCTCACTGAAACCTTGGAAACAATTGATTTGGCAACTCGCCACAGTATTCGTTCAGTAATTAGCCATCGTTCTGGTGAAACTGAAGATACAACGATCGCTGATTTAGCTGTAGCAACCCGTGCCGGTCAAATCAAAACGGGTTCTCTGTGTCGCAGCGAACGAGTAGCAAAATATAATCGCTTGCTGCGAATTGAAGATGAACTAGGCGATCGCGCCGTTTATGCTGGTGCTGTGGGGTTAGGGCCGAAGTAGAGTTGGGAGTTAGGAGTTAAGAGTTAGGAGTTTTTAATTCATAATTCATCACTTTTAACTCCTAACTAATTTACGGATAAAACCCCAACTTGGGCAACCCCAAGGTTTCATCCCAGCCCATCATCAGGTTTAGACACTGAATCGCTTGGCCCGCCTGTCCTTTAATTAGATTGTCAATTGCTGACATGACAATTACGCGACCTGTGCGTGGGTCAACTTCCACACCGATGTAGCAAAGATTACTGCCGTTAGCCCACTTGGTTTGCGGGTAAACGCCGCTACCGCAGACTCTTACCCAAGGAGAGTTGCGGTAGAAGGCTGAGAAAATTGTGATTAAGTCATCTCGCACTAAACCGGGGTCGCTCATCGTGGCATATACCGTTGCCAAAATACCGCGTACCATTGGGACAAGGTGCGGTGTAAATTGGATCATGAGTTCGTGACCGGCTAATTCACTGCAAATTTGCTCAATTTCTGGGGTATGACGGTGACGACCAATATTGAAAGCGGCTATGGAGTTGTCGGCTTCAGCTAGTAATAAGTTGGTTTGAGCCTGCCGTCCACTGCTAGATGTACCAGACTTGGCATCGATAATAGCTGTTTCTGGTCTGATTAAACCTTGCTTTAAAAGTGGCGAAAGTGCAAGGAGACTGGCAGTGGGATAGGAACCAGGACAGCCAATGAGTTGAGCTTCAGAAATGCGATCACGATAAAGTTCTGGTAATCCATAAACTGCTGTAGCTGCGATTGTGCGATCGCTTCTCTCTGTACCATACCAATTTGTATAAGTTGTCAAATCACTGAACCGATAGTCTGCACTCAAATCTAGTACTTTACATCCTTTTTCCAAAAGTTTGGGTGCGATTTGACAAGCCAAACCATTTGGTAAAGACAGGAAAACGACTTCACAGCGGTGAGCAATTATTTCTGGTTCTACTGCTTCTATTAGCAGGTTAGTTGCATGAGCTAAATGTGGATAGAGATCCCCAAAGGATTTCCCGATACTAATCTCACCTCCTAAATAAACCATTTCGACTTCTGGGTGATCCATCAGTAGTCGTACTAATTGCACTCCACCATAGCCCGACGCGCCAACAATCCCAACGGGTACGCGTCTAAATTTGCCCATGATCTGAAATCCTTATCCCATGAATGGTTAATTCGTTCTCAGCTATCAACAATATCAGCGACCAGACGCACAGCGCACAAAACGTCTTAAACCCCTCTACTTTGTTCTGAGAAGGTAAAGGAGCAAACAAATGATTATTATTCCTCATCCCCTTCATACTTTACTGTCGCTGCACTTTATCGCCACTTTTAATGGCAAAAATTTTTGCCCCGTTATCAAATCATTGCTAGTCTACTTCTCTGCCTTATAAAGGAGCTACAATCTAAAAGAAGAAATTGTTAAAAAAATTTACGTTTATAGCTGGAAATCTTTCTGTGTCACAGCCTAATCCTACCCAAGCTTTTAAATTTGATTCGATTGATGCCGCTTTAGCAGACCTAAAAGCTGGTCGCGTCATTGTAGTGGTAGATGATGAAAATAGAGAAAATGAAGGCGACTTAATTTGTGCTGCCCAATTTGCCACACCGGACATGATTAATTTCATGGCGGTGGAAGCAAGAGGACTAATTTGTTTGGCAATGACAGGCGATCGCCTAGACGAGCTAGACTTACCCTTGATGGTAAGCAACATTACAGATACTAACCAAACTGCTTTCACTGTCAGTATTGATGCCGGGCCAGAATTAGGTGTCACCACAGGCATCTCAGCAGAAGACCGCGCCCGAACTATCCAGGTTACTCTCAACCCAGCCACAAAACCCACCGATTTACGCCGTCCTGGTCATATTTTTCCCATTCGCGCTAAGGCTGGAGGCGTACTCAAACGTGCAGGACATACGGAAGCTGCTGTGGACTTAGCTAGATTAGCAGGGCTATACCCAGCAGGGGTGATTTGTGAAATTCAAAACTCCGATGGTTCAATGGCGCGGTTGCAGCAGTTAGTTGAATACGCTAAACGTCACAATTTAAAAATTATTAGTATTGCTGATTTAATAAGTTATCGCTTACAGCACGATCGCTTAGTGTATCGTGAGGTGATTACTAAACTGCCTAGTCAATTCGGTCAGTTTGAAATTTATGCCTATCGCCATACTCTGGATAATACAGAACACGTTGCAATTGTCAAGGGCGATCCAGCTAACTTCAAAGATGAGCCAGTGATGGTGCGGATGCACTCAGAATGCTTAACTGGTGACGCTTTGGGGTCTTTGCGCTGCGATTGTCGGATGCAGCTTGAAGCTGCACTGAAAATGATTGAGGCTGCTGGTCAAGGTGTAGTTGTATACCTGCGTCAAGAAGGGCGGGGAATCGGCTTGATTAATAAGCTGAAAGCCTACTCGTTGCAGGATATGGGACTGGATACAGTAGAGGCAAATGAGCGTTTAGGATTTCCTGCTGACTTGCGAGACTACGGGATGGGGGCACAAATGCTCATGGACTTGGGCATCAAAAAGATTCGTTTGATTACCAATAACCCGCGTAAAATTGCTGGAGTTAAGGGTTATGGGTTGGAAGTAGTCGATCGCGTGCCATTGTTGATTGAGGCAACCGATTACAATTCCTATTATCTAGCGACAAAGGCGAAAAAGCTGGGTCACATGCTGTTACAGACTTATCTGGTGACAGTAGCAATCCACTGGCAAGATGACCCGGAAGCTGTAACGGAACGTTATGAACGCTTAGAAAAACTGCGACACTTAGCGAAAACTAACGATCTATTGTTGCAGGAAGAAGCGCGTCCCTTAGCGATCGCTATATTTGACGAGCCATCTTTAACAGTACACTTGGGTTTCGATCAGGCAAAAGTTGCTAGCTGTGATTGGTATCGCCAGGATGGTCATCCTTATATACAGGCAATCTTCCAAATTTTGGACAACCTAGCAACTTTGCCATACATCCAGAAATTAGAATTTCTAATTTCCTCTGGTTGCGATCCTTTAAGTAATTTACAAGTCCAACTAGATCGGCAGACATTCGCGGATGGTACATTGCCTTCATCAATTAGCGATCGCTTGGAGACGCAACAAATTTACAGCTTTAGCAAATAGTCACAACCCTAAAAGCCAACTTTTTAAGGAGTTGGAGGAGTTATTGTGTATCACCAGTCCTAAAAGCTTTTGTGGCAGATTCATCTGTAGGTGGCAGGGTGTGTCTTCGCAATACCGATTAAATTTGTAGCTAAACCCTTCGGCTTTGAGTTTGGCTGAAGTTTTGGTTGGAGCAATCGCTCTCCAAACTTCTACTGTTTACCTCACAACGCGAAACATCGAGTTCGGAACTCGACACTTGAGCCTCAGAACACGAAACACCGAGTTCGGAACTCGAAGTGTCGAGATAAAAACGCCAGAGTTGAGTTCTTTAAAGAAGAGTGAGGAAGTGAGGGAGAAGAATTAATAACCAATGCCCCATGCCCCATACCCCATTTCCCATTCCCAATTAATAATGAGTTGCCGACTTGCGATGATGGACGGCTGTAACGCCATCAGTATCTAACAATTTGCCACTCTCGACAGTTGCATAAACCAGCCAGTGGTCGCCAGATTCCATCCGGTTTTGTACGGAACATTCGAGATATGCTAGAGCATCGGTAAGTATGGGAGAACCGCTTTCAGTTTCTTGGGCGGCAACATCAGCAAATCGGTCTTGTCCTGGGCCGAATGGTTTGAGGAAGTGCTTCATCAATCCCAAATGATTGCCTTCTTTAAGAATATTGAGGACAAATTTGTTTCCTGTATGCGTCAGTGTTTCTACTGCGCGATCTTTGGCAACGGCGATGGTTAAACCAGGTGGACTAAAGCTGGCTTGAGATACCCAAGAAGCTAACATGGCACTGGAACGATCGCCTTCTTTGGCTGTAAGAACGCAAAGAGAACCGACAATCCGACCAACTGCTTGTTCTACATTTGTTGCAGGTTGACTTGGCGATCGCACTTTTCTCGCTTTCTTCAGTGCTTGGGCAAAGTCGGTTCCAGCTTCTTCACACAATTGTAATGTGGCATCGTCGGGTTTGAATTTTACGCGGATTGTATCAAAACCAAACCGATAGCCAGCATCTTTTAATTTACCCTCAATTAAATCAACCGCTTCCCCACTCCAGCCAAAGGAACCAAAAGCACCGGCGAGTTTATTGTTAGTGGCGGTGGATAAGACAATTCCTAAAGTTGTTTGTACGGGTGTCGGTGCATGACCGCCAAGGGTAGGAGAACCGATAATGAAACCCCCGGCTTTTTCCACAGCCGCCCGGATTTCTTCTGGTTCAGTAAACTCGCAGTTAATCGATTCTACAGCTACACCAGCTTTTGTGATCCCACGAGCGATCGCTTGGGCTAATGTGGCTGTATTTCCATAAGCCGATGCATAAATCAAAGCTACTGTCAAGTCAGCAGAAGTTTGCTGTTGACTCCATTCCCGATAAGCTTTGGTCAGGTCGATTAAGCCATAGCGTACCAAAGGCCCGTGTCCATTGGCATACATTCGCACGGGAAAATCAGCAAGTTTATCTAACGCTGTTTCAACTTGACGGGCGTGGGGAGCCATGAGGCAATCAAAATAATAGCGCCGATCCTCGTTATATACTTCCCAACCTTCATCAAATACCTGATCTCCACAAACGTGCGCCCCAAATAACTTATCTGTGTACAGAATTTCTGTTTGTGGATCGTAGGTGCAGAGTTGATCTGCATAGCGGGGATTGGGAGTGGGAATAAATTGTAAATTATGCCCATTACCCAAATCTAGAGTTTCTTCGCCGCGCATGACAAGAATTTGCAAATCTGGATTTTCCAGCGCCGCACGTAAATTTATCGCTCCTGGATTAGAACACACAAAGGTGATTTGCGGGGCAATTTCTAACAAAGCTTTTAAAGTTGCAGCTCGATTAGGATTTACGTGTCCCAAAATTACATAATCTAAATCTTCGAGATGGAAACGTTGTTGCAAAGCTTCTAAATAAATTTGCGTAAACGTTTCTCCCGGAGGATCGATAATTGCGGTTTTCTCGCTTTCGATTAAATAAGAATTAGCAGTTGTACCCTTAGCAAGAGCATATTCAATTTCAAATCTCAGCCTTGACCAACTGCGCGATCGCAGTATTCTCGTATTTGTAGCAATGGGGAAAACTTGAACGTCACGGGGTTTATTTTTTGACATGGCTAAAACAGGAGTTATGAGTTGTGAATTATGAGTTATGAGTTGAAGAAAGTTGTTAATCTAGATTTTTTAACTTGCGTTGTAGGGACGATATTTTTTGTCCATCTCGTTCCTACAACTCCTAATTTTTAACTTCTAACTCCTAACTCCTAACTCCTAACTTTTTAGTAGTGGTTGCCGACTTTACGATGATGCACAGCAGTCAAACTTTCTGGTTTAGAAACCCGTCCAGCATAGACGGTGCTATATACTGCCCAATGGTCGCCGCAATCCATTCTACTAATAACTTCGCACTCCATATAGGCGAGGGCATCGTTGAGTATGGGCGCACCATTTTCGGCTGGCTGAGTTCTCACACCTTCAAAGCGATCTGCACCAGGGGCGAACCGTTTCAAAAAGTGTTTCATTAATGGTTGGAAATTGCCTTCTTCTAAAACGTTGAGAACAAAGCGATCGCCTACTTGCATAAGTGATTCAATAGCCCGATCTTTGGCGACTGCAATGGAGAATCCCAAAGGTTTGAAGCTAGCTTGAGCAACCCAGGAGGCTAACATCGCACTGGATACATCGCCTTTTTTGGCAGTAATAATATATAATCCGCCGCTGATTCTACCTAATGCTTTATCTAAGTCAGCACCAAGAGATTTCATGGCTTTGATGTTGCGATCGCGTGTTACCCATTGAGCTAAGTCTGTACCCGCTTCTTCACACAGTTTGTAGGTATTTTCTGTAGGCGTTTGTTTAATCCGAATTGGTGGAAAAACTGTTGTCAAACCCAAATTGCGGAATTTACTCACCAAAGGATCTATCGGCTCATCATCGCCACCACCACTTTCAAACACACCGATAGCTTGCTTTTCTTTGGCAGATCCTAAAACTGTGCTGATTGCTGCTTGGATGCTCGCAGCACTCGACGAAGCCGGAGGTAATCCAACGATTAGCCCAGCACAGCGGCTAACGAGTTCCCGCAGTTCTTGTAAATCGACTTCCGATCCCAAATCGACAATTTCCACTGCGACACCGGTTTTACCGATACCGTTGGCAATTGCTTGGGCGAGGCGATCGCTATATCCGTATTCGGAAACGTAAAATATCCCAACTGCTGTTTCTGGCTTGGCTTGGCTTTGGCTCCAAGTACGGTAACGTCCAACTAATTCCTCAACATTGTGAGATAATAATGGCCCGTGTCCTGTGGCAATCATACTGATGGTTTTCAGTTCTCCCATGCGCTTCAGGGCAGACAGAACCGATCGGGCATTCGGACCCATCAAACAATCGTAGTAGTAATGAAAGTCTTCTTCGATCGCTGCCAGGTTTTCATCAAAGGTGCTATCTGAGCAATAGTGCAGCCCAAAGGCATCGCAGGTGTAGAGAGTTTTGGTTTTGTGGTCGAAGCTGAAAATTGTATCGGGCCAATGTAAATTTGGAGCAATCACAAATTCAAATTCATGACCATTGCCCAAATCCAAGCGATCGCCATTTTTCACAATCCGCCGCTTAAATGGCTGATGTACCAAATCCTCAAGAAACTGAATCGCCACTTTAGAACCGACAACGGTTATTTCTGGAGCCATTTGCAGCAAATCTTTAACTAAACCGCTGTGGTCTGGCTCAGTGTGACTGATAATTAAATAATCAATCTCTGTTGGGTTGAGTAGTCCAGTAAGCGTATCAAAGTATAGTTGACGAAACTTTTCGTGGGAGGTATCAACTAAGGCAGTCTGCTCTCCACGGATGAGAAACGAGTTATAAGTAGTACCGTTTTGCAGACCAAACTCAATATCGAAGCGATCGCGATCCCAATCCAAAGAACGAATTGCCGTCGTCTCTTGAGCAATCTCTACAGTCTGTATGGTGAGCCGTTTTTCAGTTTTTTCGGTGAGCGCTACCATAACTCCCTCCTTGACACAATGAGTATTTGTTCCTCTTCTTTTATTGTGACACGGCTTGAATGTTAATTTTTATTAAAAAACCTATAGTTGACTTAAAAAAGTTAAAAGTGTGAAACCGCAGAGCCACAGAGAGGAAATTTGGCTAGCCTTGGAAATTGGTAATTCGCAGCTGCATTGGGCATTGTTTATTGGCGATACACTTTACTCAGCTTGGGATACCGACTATTTACCTGAGTCTGTCATACAACATTTAGCTGAATGTCAAACCCTAGATGATTTATTACTGGCAATTTCTCCACCCCATCAACAAAGTAATTTTCTCACAAATACTTCACCCCTTTGCGCTTTTGTCTCTCTGCCCCCGTGCCCTCTACTCCTCGCCTCGGTAGTTCCCAGCCAAACTGCTATTTGGCAAACTTACCCAAATGTTCGCATTATTACCTTAGACCAAATACCACTAACAAGTGTGTATCCCACACTAGGTATTGACCGCGCTTTAGCTTTGTGGGGTGCGGGAAAAACTTGGGGTTTTCCGATGTTGGTAATTGATGCTGGGACAGCACTGACTTTTACGGCTGCGGATGCTAATAATTCTCTAGTTGGAGGTGCAATCTTGCCGGGATTAGGCTTGCAATTTGCAACTCTCGGTCAACAAACAGGACAATTACCATTAGTAGAAATGCAAAGTTTTCCGTCTCTACCACCACGTTTTGCTCTCAATACTAAAGAAGCAATCAAAAGTGGAGTAATTTACACATTATTAGCTGGGATCAAAGATTTTATTCAGGCGTGGTGGGATTTATATCCTGATGGTAAGATTGCGATTAAAGGAGGCGATCGCACTTTATTGATTAACTATTTACAAGCTTTATATCCTGAAATTGCAGTACGTTTAATTGTGGAACCAAATTTGATTTTTTTGGGAATGCGCGAAATATTGATAGGGTCATAGTTGTGACAACAAACTTGAAACACATATCGCGGTTTCAAAGGGAAGGAATATGTGTTATGGATTGGCAACAAACCTTGAATGAGCTAGTTTAATTCGTTGAAATTATGGTTTTTTAAAATACCTTGAATAAACTCCCGAATTTCGCTCGCCACAACCTCAGCACAAGATTCTGGCAAGTCATTACCGGCATGGGCAATCATTTTCAACTCGACTTTCGGCATCAGTTGAGCATAAACACGGCTTCTGGCTAAAGCATCTGGGGTATCTTGGCCACCTTGTAAAATAAAAACTGGGATATCTATCATGTAAAGCTGCTTTTGCAGTAATTCCGCCTCAATTTCTACTTGTCGCCGTTTGAAAAGTAACTGGCAACCTATAGGATACGGCAATAGCGATTGACGCAACTGCAAGTCTTGCGCAATTTTTTCATGCCAACCCAAGATTTTAGTCAAAGGACTGAGCGATCGCAACAACTTAACTACTAGTGGTGGATAATTCAATAATCGCCGCATCTTCTGGCAATACTCTTCTTGTCCTGCTATCTCTACGCCCTCTGGTGCTAGCAGTACCAAACCATCAACTTTCTCTGGATATTTTAAAGCATAGCTAGCAGCAATCCAACCCCCAAGAGAATGCCCCACTAAATATACTTTTTCTAGCTTCACAGCTTGCAAAAATTCAGCTAGACACTCAACTTGTAAATCTATCGAATGGTGGATATTAGGGTTTTCTGATTCACCAAACCCTAACAAATCAGGTGCAAAACAATGGAAATCTTGTGCAAGGGATTCCATCACAGATAACCATTGACTGCTCTCATTCCAAGCACCATGTAAAAAAATTATAGGAGTTTTTTCACCGACTTCACGCCAGAATAGTAACCCTTGAGAGAGCTTTCTCCGGGAGTTACGGAATAGTGTATCCATTTTATTTAGTAGTTAACTTTTAGCATCATAATAAATAGTCATTAGTTATTAGTCATTAGTCAAATTACAAACACAAAGATGTGGTGCGATTCGTTTAGCGTCTCTTTGGGAGAGCCTCTCGTAGAGAAGATTCCTTAAATCATAACTTTGGTGGCAAATGACCAATGACAAATGACAAATAACAAAATATTCTTATGCCAATGTTGTCAAGCCATTCAAGTAGTCTTGCAACTGCCGAGTATGGTCGTGAGACATCTTTCCTGAAGGTAGTAAACTGGGAGAAAAAGCTTGGATTTCCATGACTTCTAAAGTGTCTTGAATCTCCATTGTCCCATGCACCTCGGCTTCAACCACAATACAAATTGAATGGATTCTGGGATCGCGGTCTGGTGCAGAGTAAACTCCTACTAAACGGTTAATTTTCACCAATTCTAGCCCGGTTTCCTCCATTAATTCCCGGCGCACTGTATTGGGAATATCTTCTCCCCAATCTACAATCCCTCCAGGCAATGACCAAAGACCATTGTCGCGCCGCCGGATCAGTACAATCCGACCATCGGGTAAAATTGGGATGATACTAGTGCCAGTAATGGGATGACGAAATATTATACCCAATACTGTTTGTCCAATACGCCATAAGCTACGTGTGGACTCTACAGCTGCCGGAAAGAAAGCAATAACGTTCAATCTTCAAAATTTATGTGTTGTATTCTGTAGTTCCCTACCACTTACATCTGCTCAACTAATAAAGTTTTTGTTGAGTTTTGTTTTATACAAAAATGTTTGTGGATTGAGATTTTATTCTCACGATTTACGTAGAATATTATCAATTCTAACATCAAGTTTAAATAGAAGCACTGTATTTATCTATACATGATATTTCTTGAATCAGGTAAATTTTCAGTTTATAGCTAGTATTGCCGTTGCTGAAACTAGCTGTTACTAATAGATTTTTAGAACACATTAAAAATAATAATATGAATAATAAGTCAAAATTCAAAATTCTGAATTTATAAGAGGCAATTAAGTAGGCTTTAAAACCTAGAATTAATTAAAGTTCACTAAATCAAATAATTAGACTCTATGTTTAAACCCACCTATGCCTTATGAATTATTTTTTGATAATATTGGTTTGTTTTAAGAACAAAAACTAATGAGCTAACTTACAATCTATTTGATAGATTGGAATCTAAGAAAAGATATTTTTCGTCTTGGTGGCAGGGATCATTTATAATTTTTATTGACAAAGTTAGGTATAATGCGATAGACTAGTACACTGTTTAAAGCGTATTTATTGCTGCACTAGGCTAAAAGTATATCAATAACATTGGTAGCTAATATTGCCTACGTGATGCCTAGTTACTACTTTTTTGTTGTTTATTAATAGAGGTGAACATGGCCAAGCGCCGTAACCCGAAAAAAGAAAAGGCGCTACGTAACCAGGCGTATGCCAGAAAGTTTCGTAAACGGACTACGACAGGAAGAATGCAGAGAAGGTTCCAACAAAGACCACCAAAGAGTGAAGAAGAAGAAGGCGCAGCAACAGCAGCTGACACTGACTAAGCTGCTTGCCTAAATCCTTATTGTTTGGGTTATTTACCTTTTGGGGCGCACATTTATTTGTACGCCCTTATTTATTTTTGGGGATTGGGAATGGGGCATTAGTTATTCCCCTTGTCTCCCTTGTCTCCCTTATTCCCTCACTCCCCAATTCCTCTATTGAGCAATTTGAGCACGGGCGGCTGTAAGTGCTTTGTTTACTTGTACAAAGCCAGTGCCACCGTAACTGTTGCGGGCAGCAACAACTTGACGGGGGGATATCGCCTCATAAATATCTGCTGAAAATGCTGGGTGTAGTTGTTGCCACTCTTCCAATTTCAAATCTTTTAGAAGTTTACCTGCGGCAATACTAGTTTTTACTACCTTACCCACAAGGTTGTAAGCTTCTCGAAAAGGAACACCCCGTGCTGCCAGATAGTCTGCGACATCGGTAGCATTAGAAAAATCTTCCGCCACCGCTGATGCTAACCGCAGGGTACGAAATTCTAAGCCTTCCCTGAGCAAAATCGTCATCGCTTCTAGAGACGCTTTGACTGTGTTAACGCTATCAAATAGACCTTCTTTATCTTCTTGTAAGTCTTTGTTATATGCCAGAGGTAGCCCCTTCATAATCACTAACATCGCCTGGAGATGACCGAATACACGTCCTGTTTTCCCCCGTACTAATTCTGGTACATCGGGGTTTTTCTTTTGGGGCATGATACTAGAACCTGTTGCACAGCTATCTTTGAGAGTAACAAAGCGAAATTCTTCAGATGACCAAAGAATGACTTCTTCTGCAAGGCGGCTGAGGTGAACCATAATCAAGCTAGCAGCACACAAAAATTCGATCGCAAAATCGCGATCGCTCACTCCATCGAGGCTGTTAGCATAAATATCGTCAAAATTCAAGAGTTTGGCTGTGTAGTGGCGATCGATAGGGAAAGTAGTTCCCGCTAAAGCACCACACCCCAAAGGTGAGATATTCACGCGGCGAGAAACATCTCCTAAGCGTTCCCAGTCACGTTGCGCCATTTGAAAGTATGCCAAGAGGTGATGAGCTAAACTCACGGGTTGGGCGCGTTGGAGGTGGGTATAACCAGGAATTAGAGTTTCAACGTGCTTTTCGGCTATATCCAGTAAAACGCCTTGAAATTCTCGCAATTCGCTTTTGATTTGTTGGATTTGGTCGCGGAGGTAGAGTCTGGTATCGGTTCCAACTTGGTCATTGCGCGATCGCGCTGTATGCACCTTTTTACCCACATCGCCAACAATTTCTGTCAGTCGGCGTTCAACTGCAAAATGTACATCTTCAGCATCGATACCAGGCTGAAATTTCCCCTGGCGGTACTCTTGGCGAATTTGTTCTAAACCGGCAACCAGTTGCTCTCCTTCTTCTGGGGAGATGATACCCGTGTGAGCAAGCATTTTGGCATGAGCTTGAGAACCAGTGAGGTCATATTCGATTAATTCAATATCAAAACTTATACTGGCATTAAAACGAGCGATCGCTGGATGCAACGCTGATTCAAACCGCTGGCTCCAAGTTTCTTTTTTGGTCATAAATTATCAAAAGAGTGGGCGATAGTTAAGAGTTAAGAGTGAGGAGTTATGAGTTTTTGACTCCTAACTTCTCACTCCTCACTTTCAACTCCTAACTTTTAAATTTAACCGTAGCTAGTTAGATTCCGAATCATATAGCCAATGACTAAACCAATCAACAATGCCCACACTTGACCTGTTTGTATAAAGTGGCTCCAAGCTTTTTGCATTTGACCCATAAGGTTTGGATCGGTGATTGTTTGTGCTAATGCTGTCAAATTTACAGGCAAATGCCAAAGTAACTGAGATGTCAAATCGCTGTAATTGCTCATCTTTGGTGATTAAGAAGTTAGGGGTGGCAAATTTCAGCATCAGTATATGATTTACATTAATTACTGATATTTACTGAAATATTGGATGTAACTTCAATGTCTTAACTCAAGATGCAGCCGATGCCAACCGCAATTTCTCGGCAGTCCGCAAAATCTGCCCCGCCAAAACTGCTGCACCAAAACCATTATCGATATTTACTACGCCTACTCCCGCAGCACAAGAGTTAAGCATTGTCAATAGAGGTGCTAAACCACCAAAACTTGCGCCATAACCAATGCTGGTTGGTACGGCAATCACGGGACAACTCGCTAAACCTGCAACAACGCTGGGTAAAGCGCCTTCCATCCCCGCGACGACAATCAACACTGATGCTGATTCAATCAGATGGCGGTTACTTAATAAGCGGTGAATCCCAGCAACGCCAACATCCCAGAGACGCTGTACCTTAAAACCAGAAAGTTCAGCAGTGACAGCTGCTTCTTCAGCAACGGGTAAATCGGCGGTACCAGCAGAAAGAATGCCAATTTCACCCTGGAATTGTGGTTCGATGGAAGGGGGAGCGATCGCACAAATTCGCGCTGATTCGTAATATCGCAAACCATTAACTTTTGATTGCAGTGCGGTATAAACTGCTGGTTCAATGCGAGTTGCCATCACCACCGGGTTGCGGAGGCGCATCACTTCCATAATTTGAGCAATTTGCTCTGGAGTCTTACCAGGCCCCCAAATCACCTCTGGGAAACCTGTTCTTAGCTGGCGATGATGGTCAATTTTGGCAAACTCACCTACGGATTCATAAGTTAAGTCTTTGAGTGAGTCTAATGCCGTATCTGGCGTAACTTTACCATTAGCAACCGCAACGAGTAGCGATCGCAAAGTTTTTTCATCGGTCATTTGTCATTTGTCCTTTGTCATTTGTCATTTATTTTTATCTACAATTAATTACCAATGACTAATGACTAATTTGTTATTTTTATTTCATGAATGTTCCAGAATGCGCCACCAAGTGCAGAGTATTGAATACCTTCAAAGCGATTACGTACTGCTGACATTGATAAAGCATTAACTAGATAAATAAACGGTAAATTTTCTTGGGTAATTTTTTGGGTTTCGGCATAAATTTCTTTCCGCTTTGCTGGATCTAATTCCCTTGCTCCTTGAATGTATAACTTAGCAATTTCTGCTTCCCAAGGAGCTACTTCCCAACCTTGAATTGGCTTTTGTCCTGCTTGGGGTTTTTGATTAAACATGTGTAATCCACCTTCAGGAGACCAGACATTAGCCCCATCATTTGGTTCTAAACCACCGGTCAAACCCAGCATAGAAACTTCCCAGTCTAATGAATTTGATAGCTTATCTGTGTAAGTATTCCATGCCAGAGGAGTAAAATCAACTTGAATACCAATTTTACTCAAGTCTTGTTTAATCTGCGATCCAATTGCTTCGCGGATTTTGTTACCAGCATTGGTGAGCAATGAGAAGCGGACGCGGTTTCCTCGATCATCAATTAGTTGGTTGTTGTTATATTTGAATCCTGCTTTTAGTAGCAGTTCCTTCGCCTTTTGTATATTGTAGTTATAAACTTTTAGACCTTCTTCTGGTGACAAATAATAAGGGCTTTGCACAGAAATTGGCGAATTTTGTGGTTTACCTAAGCCACGAAAAGTGTTGTTAATCATTGTTTGTCGGTCAATTGCATAGGCTACTGCCTGCCGAAATTCTACAGTATTAAACCAACGCGACTTTACGGGATCAACCAGCGGTTTTCCATCCCTTTTACCTTTATTCAAATTGAACAAAATAAACGTCGTACCAGTAGCTGGGCCACCATTAAAAATTTGGAAATTTCCCTGATCTTCTTGCACCTTTAGCAAAGAAAAGTAATCTGGTGAGACTCCTACAGTATCTAACCCGCCAGAACGAAATTGCAGCAAGGATGTATCTGTCGATTCCACAATTTGCCAGACAACTCGTTCAATATAAGGCTGGGATTCGCCTTTTGGCCCTTTGCGCCAATAGTAGGGGTTGCGCCTGAAAACTACACGCTGGCTTGTGTCGTAGCGCTCTAGCTTGTAAGGGCCATTAACGATAATTTGATCTGGAGGAGTATCAACACCCCACTTTGATAAAAATATGGGCTTACCCTCTTGGTCTTTTGTCTTGATAAACGGTTCTAGGGTATGTGCAGGTAAAATTGGTAGTCCTAAAGTTCCTAAGAATGGTGCGAATGGTTCTGGAGTCGTAAATTCAATCCGTTGATCATCGATTTTTCGTACCTTTGGCAATGCCCGACTTTCACCAATCCGTAGCACATCTCTAGCATCTGCGGGAATCGCTTCGTTAAGATAAATATCGTTGAAGGTAAATACTACATCATCGGCTGTTAAAGGCTTGCCATCAGACCATTTCAATCCCTGGCGTAGAGTAAAAACAAACCGTAATTTGTCATCCGAAATTTCCCAAGATTCCGCTAAAGAAGGTTCGATTTTCCCACTTATGGGGTTTTCAGTAGTTAATCCTTCATAAATCAAAGGAAAAACATTCGGAGATTCCTGACTGAGAGGATAATTAAAAGTTTTGGGATCACTGAGAATAGCACTTACTAATTGTGGTACTTGAGCAGTTGCACTTTTGAAGTTAGCTGGGTTGCAGGCGGTAAGTGTAAGTGCTGTTGCTGAAGTTAGAATTATTGGCAACCAAAAACGTTTAATTACCAGAAATATTTTTCTAAAAACTTTCATAGTTTCAAATTTATTTCCATCTTAATCAGTCTGAAATATCTTTATCAGAAGCTAAAAAAAGTTATTCTGAAGCAACTAGTAAGACAACTGCATAAGCACATATACCTTCTTCCCGTCCAACGGGGCCTAATTTTTCGTTGGTGGTAGCTTTGATACCAATTTGATTTTGTTGTAATTCTAAAACTGCCGCTAGTTTGTCGCGCATGTTGTAAATATGCGGTTTTAACTTTGGACGTTCTGCTACTACTACCGAGTCAATATTTCCCACCTGCCAACCTTGATCCCGAATCAGTTGATGTACTTGATTTAATAGTACTAAACTATCTGCTCCTGCCCATTTGGGATCGCTAGGAGGAAAATAATGACCAATATCCCCCAAGGATAATGCCCCAAGCATGGCATCCATAATCGCATGGGTAAGTACATCAGCGTCACTATGCCCCAATAAACCCAGTTCATGGGGAATTTTAATTCCACCTAAAATCAAAGCGCGATCGCTCACCAGTTGGTGAATATCGTAGCCATTACCAATACGAATTTTTGTCATTTGTTCAGTTGTCAGTTGTCATTTGTCAGGAGTTATAAATTATTCTCTTCTCCCTGCTCCCCTGCTCCTCTGCTCCTCTGCTCCCCCTGCTTCAATTTCTCCAAGAGATCGGGGCGGCGATCGCGGGTTTTTTGAATTTGTTGTTCGTAACGCCACTTTGCGATCGCGGCATGATTCCCACTGAGCAAAACATCAGGCACTTTCAAACCGCGAAAATTCGCAGGGCGAGTATATTGGGGATAGTCCAATAACCCTTCTTCAAAACTTTCTGCTATGAGGGACTCAGTTTTGGCAACGGTTCCTGGGAGCAGGCGCACGACGCCATTAATCAAAGCCATTGCTGGAATTTCCCCACCAGTCAGAATAAAATCGCCCAAAGATACTTCACGAGTTACCAAATGTAGCACCCTCTCATCAACTCCTTCGTAATGCCCACAAATAACTACTAACTGGTCATAATTTGTCACCAATTCTTTCAAAAGAGGTTGATTAATTGTTTGACCCTGTGGACTCATCAAAATTACTTCTCTTCGGGGTAGAATCGGCAGCGACTCCACAGCGGAAAAAATAGGTTCTGGTTTCATTAGCATCCCAACACCGCCGCCGTAGGGTTCATCATCTACTTTTCGGTGCTTGTCAGTGGTAAAGTCCCGTGGATTAACCAGATGCACTTCGGCAATCTGTTTGGCTAAGGCTTTACCCAGCAGCCCAGAATTGAGAACAGAGTTAAAACAGTCAGGAAAAAGCGTAACTATATCAAAGCGCACAGTTATTCGTATTCGAGGACACTAATCTTAAATTTGAATGTCTAGCAAACATCAGCAAGCCAAGGCCGGGTTAAACTCCAGTTAAACTTTATCAATAGTATCTAAAACTACCGGACCTCCAAGATTTTAGATGGGATCAAAAGTTTTTCTAATTACTTAATTTATGTTTAAATGTTGTCACAACTACATTTAAATTAATAATCATATCAAGTTAACAACTTCCAGGATGCATCGAGCCAGCCTCAGAAAAAAGCGTAGTCTTAACTGCTCATCCCCAACCCTAAAGGGGGAATCTAGCCACATAAAGACTATTTTGCCCTGCTGCAAGTGGACAGGTGAAAAACAAGGCGCTGGCTTTGAGGAATGAGAACAAACACGTTTAGACTGAGGCAACGCAAGCGTTAAGCGAGAATTTGGAGAGTGGCTTTCCCCAGTTCCAAACTTCCAAAAAGTGTCCTCTCAAAGAAGCAAAGCGCAAAAACTATCAGGCAACTGAACCTTGTTAAATTCACCTGAAGTTGTTGACAGGAGAACCAAAATGCCGCAATTACAAGCTAAATCGCTAGAAATGAGGACACCCCAAGCAACTAAAACCGCCGTTCTGGTTATCGGAGGTGCAGAAGATAAAGTTCATGGGCGCGAAATCCTACGAACTTTTTTTGGACGCGCCGGTGCTAGTAAGGCTTATATTACAATTATTCCATCTGCCTCTCGCGAACCTGCCATCATTGGTGGTCGGTATATTCGCATTTTTGAAGAAATGGGTGCCCAGAAGGTAGAGATTTTAGACATCCGCGAACGAGAACAGTGTGAAGCCTCCCAGATCAAAGCATCCTTAGAAGCCTGTAGTGGGGTATTTTTGACAGGAGGAGACCAGCTGCGTCTTTGTGGCGTATTGGCAGATACGCCAGCAATGGAAATTATTCGCCAGCGGGTGAGGGCGGGGCAACTTACCTTAGCAGGCACCAGTGCAGGAGCGGCGGTGATGGGGCATCACATGATTGCTGGCGGCGGTAGTGGAGAGACGCCCAATCGTTCCCTAGTGGATATGGCAACGGGTTTGGGATTTATTCCGGAAGTAATCGTTGACCAACATTTTCACAACCGTAATCGAATGGGGCGACTGATTAGTGCGATCTCAGCTCATCCCGATCGCTTAGGTATTGGCATTGACGAAGATACATGTGCTGTGTTTGAACGTGATGGTTGGCTACAAGTTATGGGTAAAGGCAGTGTCACCATTGTCGATCCCACTGAGTTGACCCATACCAACGAACCCCATGTCGGTGCTAATGAACCGTTAACCGTACATAATTTACGTCTCCATATCCTCAGCTACGGCGATCGCTTCCACTTGTACCAGCGGACTGTATTGCCTGCTGTACACCGAATCTCCAGCTGACGGGATAGAGTATCTGAGGTTACACTGAGTTGACCGCACATTTATTATTTCTTACCGTAGAAAAATGATAAGAATACCATGTAAAAAGAAAAAACTGTTTCTAACGAACAGTTTAGCGGTCAATTCCAGTAAGAAACTAGAATTTTGGTTCCGAATCTCCATCTACCTATTCCCATGAGAATCCTCAAGATCCAGACATTACGCGGCCCAAACTATTGGAGCATTCGACGCCACAAACTGATCGTCATGCGCCTCGATTTAGAAACCCTTGGTGAGACGCCCTCGAATGAAATCCCTGGCTTTTATGAAGGATTAGTTGAGGCGCTGCCAAGTCTGGAGGGTCACTATTGTTCGCCTGGCTGTCGCGGTGGTTTTCTGATGCGAGTCAAAGAAGGCACTATGATCGGCCATATAGTAGAACACGTAGCCTTAGAACTCCAAGAATTAGCTGGTATGCATGTCGGCTTTGGTCGCACCCGCGAAACTGCCACACCCGGAATTTACCAAGTAGTAATCGAATATCTGAATGAGGAAGCGGGACGTTACGCTGGACGAGCCGCAGTACGGCTGTGCCAGAGTATCGTTGATCGAGGCCGTTATCCCAAAGCAGAACTAGAGCAAGATATCCAAGACCTGAAAGACTTCACCCGTGATGCTTCCTTAGGCCCTTCTACGGAAGCGATCGTCAAAGAAGCAGAAAAAAGAGGTATTCCCTGGATGTCCTTGGAAGCCCGCTTTTTGATTCAGCTAGGCTACGGCGTCAACCAGAAGCGGATGCAGGCGACAATGACTGATAACACCAGCATTCTGGGCGTAGAACTAGCTTGCGATAAAGAAGCTACTAAACGCATCCTCGCTGCTGCTGGTGCGCCAGTACCCAGAGGTACAGTAATCAACTTTTTAGACGACTTAGAACAAGCCATTGAATTCGTTGGTGGCTATCCCATTGTGATCAAGCCTCTGGATGGTAATCACGGACGGGGGATTACCATTGATATCAGAACTTGGGAAGAAGCTGAAGCCGGATATGAAGCTGCCAGACAAGTTTCCCGGTCGATTATTGTCGAAAGATATTATGTTGGGCGCGACCACAGGGTACTGGTGGTAAATGGCAAAGTAGTAGCAGTAGCCGAACGTGTCCCGGCTCATGTCATTGGCAATGGCAGATCCACCATTGCCGAACTGATTGAAGAAACAAACCTTGACCCGAATCGCGGTGAAGGACATGATAACGTCCTGACCAAAATTGAACTAGACCGCACTAGCTACCAGTTGCTAGAAAGGCAAGGTTACACCCTAAATAGCGTGCCACCCAAGGGCACTATTTGTTATCTCAGGGCAACAGCCAACTTGAGTACAGGTGGTAGTGCCGTTGACCGTACCGATGAAATTCACCCAGAAAATCTTTGGTTGGCACAACGAGTAGTCAAAATAATCGGTTTGGATATCGCTGGACTCGATATCGTCACCACAGATATTAGCCGTCCTCTGCGGGAAGTAGATGGCGTGATTGTTGAAGTTAACGCTGCTCCCGGTTTTCGGATGCACGTTGCCCCAAGTGTGGGTATTCCCCGCAACGTCGCTGGTGCAGTAATGGATATGCTGTTTCCTAACGAGCAATCTAGCCAAATTCCCATCCTCAGCATCACGGGTACTAATGGTAAAACCACAACTACTCGACTACTAGCACATATTTATAAACAGACTGGCAAAGTAGTAGGTTATACTACTACCGATGGAACATACATCGGTGATTACTTAGTAGAAGCTGGTGATAATACAGGTCCCCAAAGTGCTCACGTCATCCTCCAAGATCCTACAGTAGAAGTAGCAGTACTGGAAACAGCTCGCGGTGGCATTCTCCGCTCTGGATTGGGCTTTGAAGCCGCAAATGTGGGGGTGGTATTGAATGTAGCATCCGACCATTTAGGAATCGGCGATATAGATACCATTGAGCAGTTAGCTAATCTCAAGAGCGTAGTAGCGGAAGCTGTATTCCCTGATGGTTATGCGGTACTTAACGCCGACGATCGCCGCGTCGCTGCTATGTCAGAAAAAACTAAAGCTAATATTGCTTACTTCACCATGAACCCCGATTCGGAATTAGTGCGGAAGCACATCCAAAAGGGTGGAGTAGCGGCAGTATATGAAAATGGCTATTTGTCAATTGTTAAAGGTGATTGGACACACCGCATAGAAAGAGCCGAAAATATACCTTTAACAATGGGCGGACGCGCGCCGTTTATGATTGCCAACGCTTTAGCAGCAAGTTTGGCAGCGTTTGTGCAAAACGTCACAATTGAGCAGATTCGTGCTGGTTTGAAGACCTTCCGGGCTTCAGTTAGCCAAACGCCAGGACGAATGAATCTATTTAATTTAGGCAACTACCACGCTTTGGTGGACTATGCCCACAATGCAGCTAGTTACGAAGCTGTAGGTTCCTTTGTACGGAACTGGACTACAGGACAACGGATTGGCGTAATTGGTGGTCCAGGCGATCGCCGTGACGAAGACTTTGTTACTTTGGGCAAATTAGCAGCACAAATTTTTGATTACATCATCATCAAAGAAGACGATGACACACGGGGACGGGCACGGGGATCAGCCGCCCAATTGATTATTCAAGGCATCACGGAAGTTAAGCCTGATAGCCGCTATGAATCAATTTTGGATGAAACCCAAGCGATAAATAAAGGCTTAGACATGGCTCCTGATAACAGTCTGGTAGTGATTTTACCAGAAAGCGTGACTAGGGCTATTAAGTTAATTAAGCTGCGTGGTTTAGCCAAGGAAGAGACACACCAACAAAATCCCGGCACAACTGTCATCGATTCCCAAAATGGGATCGCACCTTCTTCTGTTGTTAATACCTTGCTGTAGTTAGGAGGAGTCAGTGCGCTGACTCTTGTATTCTGACTACTTTTATTATTGTTTTTCTTCTTCCTGATTGGTTTCCTCACTGGGAGTTTTCATCTCCTCCTTAAAACCTCGTAAGGTTTTGCCTAGTGCGGTTCCTAGTTCGGGAATTTTTTTTGGCCCAAAAATTAGAACAGCGACTATGGTAATTACAGCTATTTCTGGCCATCCCAGTCCAAACATATAAATTTCCTCTAAGGCATCTGTAATTAAATATAAACATTGATGGCTCAAATCTGATAAGTTCGCCACTGATAAGCGCTCGACCCTATAGGAAAATATAACTATAGCAATCCGATTATTTCTGAACTTCTTTGCGTGGTGCGTAAGCGCGATAGGCAGGAAGTAAGGAGTCAGACTTTTCGAGTTATACGGAGTTTTTCAAAAATTCAATAGGATTCCTATAGTACAGTATGTAGTAAATAAAACACCCATTAAAAATGAATATAACGCAAGTATTTTATTTATTTTTAATTTTTAATTCTGCCTTGCAGTAGTAGTCACTAGCTCCCCAACGCGGATAGGCGCGTAATCCATTAAATAAAGCTTATCTTAAATTACTCCAAATTCCCCAATTCAAATAATTGATTCTACTTGTATTAATTGATATTTTCTAGAGATATTTTAAGCATTTTTCTTAAATTAAAATACCGTATTCACTGCTACAGTTAGGCAGCGTCAGTTCACTTAACATTTGAAGCTAATAATAAGTTTGCAGAAATAAACACAACAATGAAGTTAAGGAATATAACGTCAAGCTTCCCGATGTTTATCAATTTTTTAGTCATGCTCCAATTCTGCAATCGGAACGATATGGATCTCTAGCCAAGAGAAGCCAGGGTGTTCCGAAATATATGACAAAACAGACCATACACAGGTAATACGGGCAGCAATTAGAGGTATTGCTGTCAAGAAATTGTACGTATTCCTTGATGTTGTACAAGCTTTTTATATCCTCACGAGATATTCCCTAAGCAGGGGAGTGGGTTAGCTCGGTATCTTCCAAAAGTTTAAAAAATAGTCAAGTAAAATTAAGAATGATGTTGGACACTACTCACAAGCATTTAATTCTTGGGGCTGGTTTTGTCGGATTAAGTATGGCTGAAGCGCTCAAGAGCGCGAGTATTGCCTACGACCAAGTTGATGCTAGCGATGACATTGGTGGAAATTGGCATCATGGTGTGTATGAAACTGCACACATTATTTCATCACGGAAGATTACCCAATTTACCCATTTCCCTATGCCGGATAATTATCCGGATTTTCCCAGCGCTCAAAATATACGGGATTACTTAAACTCCTTTGCTGACCATTTTGAGTTACGTAAAAATATTGAATTGAATCGTCAAGTTAGCTACGTGCGGCCTGTTGAGGATAATCTCTGGGAAGTTACCTTTGATAATGGGGAACAGCGAATTTACAAAGGGATTATTATTTGTAATGGTCATCACTGGTGCAAACGTTTTCCCAAATTCTCAGGAGAATTTGATGGGGAGATAATTCACTCCAAGGATTATAAAAATTCCCAGCAACTACGTGGCAAGAAAGTTCTGGTGATTGGTGGAGGGAACTCAGCTTGTGATATAGCCGCAGAAGCAGCTAGGGTGGGAGCTAAATCTGTGTTGAGTATGCGTGAATCTGTGTGGTTTATTCCCAAAACCTTTGCAGGTGTTCCAATTTCCGATTTAACTGAATGGTGGATGCCACAATGGTTTCAGCGGTTGATGACTTATTTAATTATTCTGCTGACTTTCGGTAAGCACAAAGATTATGGTCTACCCGAACCCAAATATCGAATTTTTGATAAGCACCCAACCTTAAATAATGAGGTGCCTTACTATATTAAACACGGTCGCATTACCTATAAACCAGAGGTGCGACATTTAGATGGCGGGGAAGTTGAATTTGCGGATGGTAGCCGAGAAACCTTTGATTTAATTGTTTGTGCAACTGGTTTTCATCTTGCCTATCCATTTTTAGCTCCAGAACTGCAACGGGTGAAAGGAGCAACAGTGAAATGTTATGGAGGGTCATTTCTTGAAGATTACAAAGGAATTTACTACATCGGTTGGGGACAAGCTAGAGGAGGTGCTGGTTCTGTATTGTCCGCTTTTGCACCCATATTTACCCGTTTTCTTAAACTCCAGGATGAAATTAAAATTCCAGTGGGTCTAGCCCTCAAAAAAATGGGACAGCAGTTACCCACAACCCATCTTGAAGATCCGCAAAAGATTTTTCGGGAATTAAAATTAGTCAATCTGTTTTTTGAACGGATGGTTCAAAAAGCTCACCGAATTGATTCCCAGTATTCCCAGTTTGAGAATCATCCACTCCCACCCTTGCTAAAAAAATTAGTTAGTAAGATTTAGACTAAAAGTAGCCAGAAAACAACCTCAAATGTATATACCAGTAATTCTCATAATAAGAGGAGTTATCAATAGTTTCAAGGTGAAACTAACTGATGGAGCCTAGTAAACGTTGAGAATACTGCTGAACGATCAATTTAAAGTAGAACTGGCTACTGAAAATAAATTATTAGGGACAGTTACAGAAAACCGGGGATAGCTTAAAAGTCTTTTCGTCTTATCGTGTAAGGATTTCTTAAGTTGTTACTTAGCGATTCCTAAGACTGTCCCTTTTTCTATGGCTTTTCAATATAAGCGATCGCTCAACTAACTTTTCATTGGATTGGTAATTGGTAAACCTAACCAATCGCTTAATTCCTGAGCTAGCCATTCCAGTTCCGCTTCAGATTTAATTGCACCACTACTACCACCAAGCTGATATTTTTTTACTCCTACCCAAATATCCAATTGTGCGGGAACGGCACTTCTAGTACCTTCAGAATCTTTAGTAAAATGTTTGGGAATGTAAACTAACTTATTAATACTTTGTCTTGGCAATGCACGGGGACGATAAAATTTCCAAGCAAACAACTCCCAGGTTAGGGTTATTTGTTCGGGATTCAGGCGTAAGCAGACGCGTCCAAATAAATGAAAGAAAAATTTATACACCATCATAAAGCCAGCACCCCAAAATGGAAGCGAGAATAAGGCAAAGGGGATGTTGACAGGAAAAGGTACTGAGAGTGCGCCCATTGTCCAAAAAAGAATAAATGAATTCCAGACGATCGCAAATAAACCTGTAAATATTATTGATGGATCGAAACCAGATGGTGGAACGATAATTTCTAGAGAATCCCCATTTTTGGTTAGTTGAATCTTACTTCCATCTGGTTTGCCAAGAACCAAAGTAGGCAAGTTTGTCGTTTGTGGTTTCTCTAAAGCTGCGATCGCTTGTTCAGCAGAACTCAAACGCCGTTCTAAACTAGGTTCAATCATCCACTTTAACCAATTGCTAAAGCTGGGACTGAGATTAGCCAGTTGTTCAAACTGAATACGAAAATCCTTTTGGGGTAAATCGGCTGGATGAGTCCCCGTCACTAAATAAATTAAAGTTGCGCCTAAACTATAAAGGTCTGATGCTGCAACAGTGCGTCCGCCAAATTGCTCTGGTGGCATATAACCATAAGTTCCTACCACAGTTCTTGTGCCGGTTTCGCTAGCTAGGACAGTCTGCACTGAGCCAAAATCTACTAAATAAACTTGACCGGCACTATTTCCAGAGCGCTCCCCCAATAAAATATTGCTAGGCTTAATATCACGGTGAATTACAGGCGGATGTAGTTCATGTAAGTAAACGAGAATCTCTAAAAGTGCTTTAGCTATCTGTTTGACTTCAGCTTCGGTAAAAGTCCGCCCAGTTTGTAAACATTGCTCTAAAGTTTGTGCAGGGATATAAGTTTGTACTAAAGCAAATCCTTTGATGGTTGGTAAATTTACCTCAAAATAGTTTAGATAGCCAGGAATTGAGGGATGTGCTAGGTTTTTTAAAGTTTCAGCTTCTCGCTCAAACAACTTGAGTGAATCCCACTCAAAGTCACTACTAAAAGAGAGTAATTTAATGACAACTAATTTCTGAGTTTGCAAATCACGAGCTAATAGCGTCCACCGCCCTGCTTTTTTTCCTAATAGCTGCTGAACTTCGTAGCGATCGCTTAATATTTCGCCAATCATTATGTTTTCTTGTAATGCTACGGTTGAAAAGTTTTATAGCTGATAGCTTTTCAATTTGGCAAATCGATATCTTTAGTATAATTGCGTAATTCTATGCCCTCCCAACTTTGGCCTTATATTACCCCTGGTATTCCCGATGACTTATTTGAGCATTTGCCAGGAATTCCCCTGAGCCAGCGTGAAGTTCGACTGCTATTGATTTCTCAACTGCGGCTAAAATCAGATTCCGTGTTGTGGGATATTGGCGCAGGGACGGGTACAATTCCGGTAGAGGTGGGGCTATTGTGTCCAGGTGGACAGATTATCGCTATCGAAAGGGATGAAGAAGTAGCTAATCTGATCAAGCGTAACTGCGATCGCTTTGATGTGAAAAATGTCGAAGTTGTGGAAGGCAGCGCCCCAGAATGTTTACATGACCTCAAAATTACCCCTCACCGTGTTTGTATCGAGGGAGGTCGCCCCATTCAAGAAATACTGCAAGCAGCTTGGCATTATTTGCCGCCATCCGGTCGGGTTGTAGCCACAGCTGCTAATCTAGAAAGTCTGTATGCTATTTCCCAGAGCTTTTCCCTATTAAGAGCTAGAAATATCGAAGTCGTTCAGTCTGCGGTTAACCGCCTAGAGACACGCGGCTTTTCTCAAACCTTTACCGCCGTCGATCCCATTTTTATCCTCAGTGGTGAGAAACTAGACTAAATCAAAAAGATTTTAGATTTTAGACTTCGGCTCCTTTCGACTTCGCTCAAGGCAAGTCGCTCAGTCGAACGATTTTAGATTTTAGATTGGGGATTTAGGTGATATGTCATCAGAAACCAAGCCACAATTACCAATCCCTAATCTCGAATACCTAATCTCTAATCCAAAATCCAAAATCCAAAATCCAAAATACTTTTATGCCTTGGTCTCGGATTATAAGTGGAATTGTTGCGATCGCTCTTGCTCTTTCCGCAACCCTTTTGGGGGGTTGGTACTTTACCATCATCTTTGCGGTCATCATCTTTTTGGGTCAACAGGAATATTTTAATTTGGTGCGAGCCAGAGGCATTGCTCCCGCCGCTAAAACCACTATGGCTGTCAGCCAAGTATTGCTAGCGATTTGTACCCTTGATGGCAGTTTAGCTGATGCTGTGATGCCAATAGCTGGCACACTTATTTGTTTTTACCTGCTGTTTCAACCCAAATTTGCCACGATCGCTGATGTTTCCGCTTCTATTATGGGGCTGTTTTACGTCGGTTATTTACCAAGTTACTGGGTGCGGTTACGAGCAATTGATAGCGCTGCTTTTAGTAATCTCCCTTTTGGAGGTTACTGGCCCACAACCTGGACAGATTTCTGGGAAAAGGCAAATTCCGCTTCTTTAGCACAAGGTTTTACAGCCACACTGCTGACTTTTTTTTGTATTTGGGCAGCTGATATCGGTGCTTATACCATTGGCAAATTCTTTGGGAAAACCCGTTTGTCTGACATTAGCCCGAAAAAAACTGTAGAAGGTGCTGTCTTTGGCATTACTTCAAGTGTTGCCGTAGCCATAGCAGGAGCCTATTATCTTCACTTGCCTGAATCCCCTTTTACAGGTTTAGCATTAGGTTTGCTGATTGGTATTGCTAGTCTTTTAGGGGACCTTACAGAATCTATGCTCAAGCGGGACGCTGGAGTTAAAGATTCTGGGCAGTTAATCCCCGGTCATGGTGGTATTTTAGACCGTACCGATAGTTATATTTTTACTGCTCCTTTGGTTTACTATTTTGTGACATTACTTTTGCCACTACTTAGTAAATAGGTG
>JADEXV010000251.1 GCA_015206945.1 Nostocales cyanobacterium LEGE 12452
TTACCAGTTTAATATCAATTCTCCATGAAGATGCTTTGGAGGGAAGGCGTAGCCGGAGATAAATATATGCAGTTTCACAAAGAAATGGTATAGATATTCCAACATTTAAAACCAAACGTGCAGTAGTATAATTGAGGCTATTCCGGGGCTTTATGGCGATGAAATTGCTCAATTATTAGGGCAACATCTGCTGTAGTGTGATTGTGTTTTTGTCCTACTAATGGTATGAGAGATGACGGCTCAATTTGAATACAGCACTCTTGCCAATCCACAGGATATTCAGCAGCTAATATATATCCTTGAGCAGTGTTTCATCAGCGGAGTTGGTGGCGAGGAAGCTTATATTAATCTCATTGGCGTAGAAAATTTCCGTATTATTCGGGGATTTGGGCAATTAGTTGGTGGATTGGCAACTCTGGATATGGGTCAGTGGTGGGGTGGTGTGCGTGTACCAATGACAGGAATCGCCGCAGTGGGTATTGCTCCAGAGTATCGTGGTTCGGGAGCTGCGATCGCTCTCATGCAGCAGACGCTTAAGGAACTTTATGCTAGAGGTATACCGCTCTCTGCTCTTTATCCAGCTGTGCAAACTCTGTATCGAAAAGTCGGATATGAACAAGGGGGTAGCTGGTGTAATTGGGAAGTTGCTACTAGGAATATCCAAGTGCGAGAGCAATCCCTACCTTTGCAACTCATAGTGAATATCAATCATCAAGTCTTTCATCAACTATATCAACAGCAGGCGAGACAAACGCATGGATATTTAGACCGACATCCCGCAATCTGGGAACGCTTAATTCAGCCAGATGAGAAGGAAACATTTTACGCATATTTTATCGGTACAAAAGATAAACCCGAAGGTTACATCCTCTTCAGTCAACATTCAAAAGAGGATGGCGCAATCTTGCGAATCAAAGATTGGGTAATTCTCACAACTGCGGCTGCACAAACATTCTGGTCTTTTCTTGCCAGTCATCGCTCCCAAATTGAACACGTGCGATGGAGGAGTTCTGTAACCGATTCTTTGACATTGCTGCTACCAGAGCAAACTGCCAAGCTTAAGAATACAATGCGTTGGATGCTGCGGGTAGTAGATGTAGTCAAGGCCCTGGAGATGCGGGGTTATCCATCGGGAATTGAAACTGAATTGCACTTAGATATTCAAGATAATTTGCTAGATGCAAATAATGGTAAATTCATTCTTTCTGTCGCCAATGGACGCGGTGAAGTTACAAAAGGTGGAAAAGGTGAGTTGCAGTTAGATATCCGAGAATTAGCACCACTATATACAAGTTTGTTCACACCTTACCATTTGCAAATAGCCGGAAAACTGCATGGGACAGAAACCGCTATTTCAGCAGCTACGCAAATCTTTGCAGGTAGTTCTCCTTGGATGGCTGATTTCTTTTAACGTGAACTGTCAACTAACCTTTCTCTGCGTTAGTTCTAGTCTGTTCCTCTTGAGAGTCGGAGAGGGACAGTTTTGCGCAGTCAAACCAGCCAGAGGGATTAAAGCCTCCCAAAGGTGAGGTTACAAATAGCTTACAATTCATCTGTATTTATCCCGACTTAATTTTGTCACTCTTCGTCAAAAAGGTAGGAAAAGTGGGATTTCTTGTGGGGTTGACATCTTGTCCGCCCTTGTTTAATATGGGCGATCGTGTCGCCCACCCCAGAAGTAATAGTAATTTATTTATTGGTAATCTCTAAGCTGGAAACATAATTAATCCTTCGCTCGTCCTTCCGTTAGATTAACAATTTCTGTTGTTGTCAACTCACACACAAATTAAATTCTCAGCAATTTACTTTTAATAAGTAATGATGATTTATCGTGCTGATCTCATCCTAAACCTCATCTGGTAAAAATAACTCAACGGGATTTATGACTTTTTCTCCGGAAATTCAGCACAGTCATCAGAAAACAATCTAAGTAAAGCTGATTAGTTGCTCCTTACTTGCACACCCACAATCACAACATGAAATCACATCTACTGGCGATTGGTTTAAGCAGTTTGGTTCTAGTTGCAGGACAAGCTAAAGCCTCACAATTACAGTCTTGGTATTATGATTCTAGCCAAAACCAATTAGACCTAACTACCACTACGGGAATACAACCAAAAGCCTTTTTATTAGATAATCCTAATCGATTGGTAATTGACTTACCTGGAACTAATTTTAATTCCGATACTGTCAAACGAAGTTTTGGTAAGGCGGTGAAAGAAATTCGCCTCGGCAAACCAGACTTTCAAACTACTCGTTTTGTCGTAGAACTAGCTCCTGGTTATGATGTTACTTCCCAAAATATATCAGTTAAAGGAGATTCCCGTTCTCATTGGAGTTTCAAATTCAATTCATTTAACCGCCAAAATAATCCCATTGCTGGAGAAAATCGAGAAGATATTGCCATCAGATCCACAGATGCATCGACATTTGCCGGAGTTGTAAATCTTGGTCAAGAGATGGCTGGTATTACTTCTCAGATTCGCAGTTTGTTAGCAAGTTATAAAACATTGAATCCGGGAATATTTTTCTTAGATTTGGATACAGGAAACTATATAGATATTAATGGCGAAAAAAGATTTGCTGCTGCCAGTACAATCAAATTTCCCTTATTAGTGGCTCTTTTCCAAGAAATAGATGCAGGTAGAATTAAACTAACAGATAAATTAGTGATGCGGCGCGATTTAAGGGTTGGTGAAGCTGGAACTATGAAATACAAACCCATCGGCACTAAATTTAGCGTCCTCCAAACTGCTACCTTGATGATGACTATTAGCGATAATACCGCCACAAATCTGATTCTCGATCGCTTGGGTGGTGCAGCAAAAGTTAGCCAACGTTTTCGCAGTTGGGGATTGCAAAGTACAGCAATGCAGAATCTACTTCCAGACATCGCTGGCAAAAATACAACTAGTTCTAAAGATTTAGTCAGATTGGCGGCGTTAGTTTCTAATAATCGTTTGCTATCTCCAACTAGCCGCAGTCAAGTTTTAGGCATCATGCGCCGCGTTAAAACTAATAGTTTGCTACCAGCCGGTATTGGTAAAGGAGCTACCATTGCCCACAAAACTGGTACATTGAGATTTATTATTGGTGATGCGGGTATTATTCAAATGCCCAACGGCAAAAGCTATTTAGCAGGTGTTTTGGTACAAAGACCAAACTACGATCGCAGAGCTGGAGATTTTGTTCGTGAAGTTTCCAGAAGAGTCTATAATTACCTAGACCATACCAAAGTTAGCAATATACAAACCAATACTGAGTATTGAGTAGGGTGAATAAGTTTGTAGTAAGGACTTTAGTCCTTGGCTTGAGGGCTAAAGCCCTCACTACGAACTTCGCAATTGCACCAAATCGTAAAAATAGGGACGTACATTTGTACATCCCTACATATCTATTTGTATTCAGGTATTTCGTCGTGAAATGAGATTAACTGAGGAAATTTGGTGTACCACTATTACCACTCCTACCAACAGCAGGAATTTCCACTGTGTCATCTTTCGCTTTACCAGTGCCGTCATTGACAACAGAATTAGTGTTACCCACATGTCCATTAGGGATAAACAATTGTGGATGGTCAAAGGGCGCTTTATCAAACCGAACTCGGTCATCAGTCAGCGCTTTTAAAAAGGCGACCAATGACTGTTTTTCTTCTGGTGAAAGCTTTAGCGGCGGAAGTAGTCCAAAATCACCACCACGATTGTAAAAATCAATCACTTGCTCTAGAGTCGCCTGACCTCCATTGTGGAAGTAGGGAGCAGTTAGTTCCACATTGCGAAGTCCGGGTGTTTTGAAAGCTCCGTTGGCAAACACAGGTTCACTAGAATTCAACGGTGGATTGAGGGTTGGGGGATTTTCGCCCAGGAGAGCCTTAAATTTACCCAACTGAGCCAATCGTGCTTCTGAAAGCGGATTAGGTTGACCGTTATTCTGCAAACCGTCATAACCACCCAAACTGGGGTCTTCTGTGGCAAGTCTGACACCGATATTGAAGAAACCAGTGTCTTGAGGGGATTTTGGCCCGAACGGCGCACGTTTGATTCGTCCCGCTTTAGCCACGTTGCTTACTGAAGCAGCTGTTAATTCTAATCCACTGTGGCAACTAATACACAGAGCTTTGCCCTCAAACAGTCCTTTCCCTCGTTGCTGCTGCGCGGTTAAGGCACTGGTGTTTCCTTCCAAGTAGCGATCGTAGGGCGTATCGTAGGAAATGAGCGTAGACTCGTACAACTGAACTGCCAGGCCAAAGAATAGCGAGAAGTTGTACTCTAGCAATGTGTACTCATTAGTCTTCAAAGAGCGATCGGGCCTCTTGATAATAGTCCGTTTACCGTCAGAGTCAACTTGGATGAGTCGATTAGAATTCCACCACTCCGGCTTGAAAGCCTCTTGAATCATCTGAGTGTAGGTTTTATCTTTAAGTCCAGGTTGAGGCGATCTACTATCTTTACCTAAAACGCTGTCTTGTGGATGCACAATCTGTTTAGCTAGCGGTCTTAGAGGT
Source organism: Nostocales cyanobacterium LEGE 12452 (assembly GCA_015206945.1). GTDB lineage: Bacteria > Cyanobacteriota > Cyanobacteriia > Cyanobacteriales > Nostocaceae > Nostoc. The sequence goes on from JADEXV010000251.1 coordinate 4,505, forward strand.
AGTAACTTTTTCGCAAGTTTTCGGGGGAGCTTTTTACCCTTATCAATCCTCAGAGGTGTTATGTCAATTCGCCCGAATTGATTAACCCCCCCGAACTTATCACCAATTTCTTCAAAAGTGCGACCATCTGCGGATGCCTCAAAGGAACTGAGTGGCGGCCCGACAGCTTGAGATGCCAAAGACGAGTTCTTGAGGCTGACTTTTACAAATTCTACCCTAATTGGGTTGATAGCCTTGACGACAGCGGCGTTAGGATCTCTTAAACCGAAGGGATTCACCCCATTAAAGATATCTTGTGCCCTGCCATCCCAAAAGTTGCGGAAGTTGAATGCGGCATTAATCACGGTTGGCGTGTTACGCGGCGCAACTCGCCGCACATTTATACCTCCTACGTTAAACACCGAATCTGGCTCGGTTGTAACTTTGTCTTCTGCATCCCCAGGTGTGACATCCACAAACTTCGTATAGAAGACCCCCTGAGAAGAACTGACATCGTTACGGTCAGATATAACTGTCTTAGGATCGTTTGGATTTGACAGCTTGTGGAAAGGAAAATCTTCTGGTTTGAGCTGATAATTTGCTAGTCCGCCGACATTGAAAACTGAATCTGGATTCTCTGTACCATCGGCGTTGACCCGCAAAAGACCAGGAGCAATCTGATTTTTGGATCTATTGTCAGCTCCAGCGTGGAAATGACAACTAGCACAGGAGGTCTTTCCATCGCTCCCAACCTGCATATCCCAAAAAAGAGTCTTTCCTAACTTGATTGCAGCTGTTTTATCTCTTACGAAGTCTCCAAGATTGTCAGGTTCTGGAACCGATACACTCTTGAGCGAAACTGGAGGGGGACCTGTAACCTTTGCTGATACAGTATTTCCAGCTATTACTGCTGCTAGAATAATGGCAGCAATTGTTGTAGTCCTTGAAAATTTCGATCTCAAGTAGTTAGGCTTGCCATATCTGAATCTCCACTCTTGCTGCTTTATTTTTGTCACCAAAGATTTGAGCAAAAATCGACCTCTTGAGGTCAGCAATAAGTAACTAGATAAGGCAGTCGTAAAGATTACTAAGCTGATTATGGGTATAATCCCCATAGTTGTTTTATAAAGTAACACCGAGATAAAGTATACATTTCTAAGGAAGTTTGAAATTTAAGATTCATGTAAAATGAACACGCAAATTACGAATTTTACGTGAACACAAAAAAACCTCAATGGGCTACGAATCATAAATTTAGTTGGATAAATTGATTATTTTATATTGAATTTGCATTAACTAAACTATTAAATATATTTTATCGATAAGAGTTTGATAAAATGTTTAGATATTTAAATTAGATATAACTTACTTATCAGTCCACTTTTTGGATATTTTAATGTTATTACATCAAAGTTCTGGTCGGTGGCGCTTAGGGCTAGCATTATCACTATTGACGGTCTTATTATGGGGAATTTTACCTATTGCTCTTGCAGTAATTCTACAAGTACTTGATGTCTATACCGTTATTTGGTTTCGTTTTTTAGTATCATTTGTATTGCTTGCTGTGTATTTAGGGATACGCGGCAAATTACCAAAATTAGAACAACTGCGCTCTGCTTCTGGAAAATTATTAGCGATCGCGACAATATTTTTAGGGATTAATTACTTTTCGTTTACCCAAGGTTTAGCATTAACATCGCCTGCTAACGCTGAAGTTCTCATTCAATTATCTAGCCTTTTATTAGGTTTTGGAGGGTTAGTAATTTTTAAAGAACGTTATCGGCTGTCTCAGTGGATTGGCGTTAGTGTGATGATTTGTGGTTATCTTTTATTTTTTCGCGAACAATTAACGAATTTAATTACAGCACATAGCACATATATACTAGGTAGCTTTTTAATTGCACTAGGAGCAACGGCTTGGGCTATTTATGCTTTGGCACAAAAGCAGTTATTACAATCTTTATCCTCTACCAGCATCATGTTGATAATTTATGGGGGCTGTGCTTTATTATTCACTCCTCTAGCCAAAATTCAATCACTTTTTATACTTGATACTTTCCATTTAGGAATGTTGATTTTTTGTGCCTTGAATACCTTAATCGCTTACGGTGCTTTTTCTGAATCATTACAACATTGGGAAGCATCACGAGTAAGTGCAGTAATAGCTTTAGCTCCCATTGTGACATTAATATCAGTTGCAGTTGTATCAGTTATTGCACCTTCTTGGACACCACCAGAACACTTCACCCTCATAGCATTATTTGGAGCAGGTTTAGTAGTTACAGGTTCAGTAGCGATCGCTTTGGGTAAAGCTGATTAATCGCCATATTTTTCAGGATTTTTACTAGATTTTTCATCTAGTGAATTTGTGCAATATTCAAAGCTACAACATAAATACTGAGGCAGACTATTTTTTATTTGTTATGATTTAATAGTGAAGGCAAACTACTGAAGTCAGCCGGATACTTTATCTATCTGCGTAACTTTGTAGGATTTGATTGTTGACTTTATAGCCGAAATATCCTTGCAAAAGAATTCAAAAATCAAAATTCAGGAGTCAGAATAAATTACTAGGGCATTGGGAATCGTTACTTTTTTGACTACTAAATCTCAAATTTGGTAGAGATTTTAAACCCATTTATACCTATTATTTTCAGCAAGCTACATTCGCAAGTCATACATTAATTCATCGTGAATTATAACTGCTGACTCCTAAATTCTGTTTTGATAAAATTGAGGCTAATAACTTTAAGTAAACTAAGCAGGGCGCCCGAATAACTACCAAAGCCAACACCTGATCAAACCAGACCACCGAAATAGTTGAGCGATGAATAGTTTGTTTGGTAATTGGGCCAGCACCCTAAGAAAAAATTCTTTATTGCTGGTTCTTTCAATGGTGCTGCCAACATTTGGAATTAGTAATTCTGTCTTGGCAGCAGAGCGGATTTATGCATCTTATTCAGCTTTGGAGCTTTCCATTTCAGTCAGGACTTTAGAGAACTACGCCAAAACAGGTGTAATTAACGAAGATTTAGCAGCCTATCAGCGATATCTGCCTTTAGAACAGCTTCAAGAATTGCGGCGGATTTTGCTTAATCGTGTGAAAGTTAGTCCAGTAGTAGTTTCGCAACTTCTCTACACACCACAAGGAGAATTTTTACTGCATCGATTGGCGCAAGTGATTAAAACCAGTCAATCAGAACCAGGATTTGGTACTTTGCGTTCGGCGCTAATTTTAGCCTCTGGAGAATCGGGAGGCTTGACACTTTTAAATGTGTTGCGTAAATATCCCACCAGCAGCATTCGCCTTGATGTCGCCGAGACTTTGGAAATAGCTACGGAATTGGAGAAACTTGTTAACCAAACCCATCAGGCGATCGCAGCTGTTTCCCAAAAGTCTAAAATAGAAGCTGAGAGCATTTCCCCACCAAATTTCTCGCAATTGCCCGATTTAAAGGTTCCGGGAAAATTTAAGTCACAAAAATACATCCTGAAGTTTTTCGACTCAACCCGCAATCGGCTTTTATTGACTGATGTTTACATTCCCAATGTCCAGAAGACTGCACCGATAATTGTCATTTCTCACGGCTTGGGTTTAGACAGCAGCAACTTTCAATATTTAGCCACTCATCTAGCTTCTTACGGATTTGCCATCGTTGTTCCCAATCACCCTGGTAGCGACGCCAAGCAATTGCGTTCTCTGCTAAATGGACGCGCTATTGAAGTAGCAGAACCAAGCGAATTTCAAGACCGACCTTTGGATGTAACATATATACTGAATCAATTGCAAAAAGGTAATCAATCTGATTCACGGTTTAAAGGTCGCCTAAATCTGCAACAAGTCGGAGTATTTGGTCAATCTTTGGGAGGCTACACAGCCTTGGCCTTGGCAGGCGCTAAGATAAACTTTGAGCAGCTAAAACAAGACTGTCAACCAGCAGCACTACAAAATACCTGGAATATGTCTTTACTGCTCCAGTGTCGCGCTTTAGAATTGAGCATTAGCAAGTCTGGCAAGGATTATAACCTGCGGGATGAGAGAGTGAAAGCTGCGATCGCAGTTAATCCCATTACTAGTTCGATTTTCGGCAAAGCTGGCTTAAGTCAAATCAAAACTCCAGTGATGATTGTCAGCAGTAGTGATGATACAGTTGCACCAGCTTTATCGGAGCAAATTTTACCTTTCTCCTGGTTGGCAAATTCCCAAAAGTATCTCGTTATGCTTGAAGGTGGCACACACTTCTCCACCATTGGCAATGCAAACCCTGCAAATCAACAAGTAGCATTACCTGCTGATATGATTGGCGATGCTTCTCAAGCACGTCATTACATGAATGTTTTAAGTTTACCCTTCTTCCAAACATACATTGCAGGCAAGCCGCAATACACACCATATCTGAACGCCGCTTACACTCAAAGCATTTCTACTAAATCTCTTGGTTTGAGTCTCGTCAAGTCATTGAATACAACCGAATTAGCACAATTATTGGATATTAAAGGAGCCAAACTTGTAAAAAAAAAGTTCCCAACACCATAGTCAGCTTCGGATTTTGGATGTTGGATATTGGTGTTGCATTGCTGCATGTAATGATTTTTATTTGACTTTAACAGGCTTAATTAATGGGAGCATCCCAAATGCGTAAACTTTTCTTTTAGCTCTCTGTGCATAAGACAAAAATCTGAATCCTCATGTCACTCGGCTATGGCAAGCGACATGAGGATATTTGCTGCTGAAGTTACTTACTTTGAACCTTCGTTACTGTAAAAACCATAACCAGCACATATATATACGATCGCACTCATAACTTCTCGGCATATACTTTAAAGAAATATGACATTTAATTGCGTTATTGTAAAAGTCAGCTTTACATAAGTTCAGTTATGAGCCAGCCGCAATATACTACAGCCCAAGCTACTGCCCTGACTAACCACGATCGCAAACCTATTCACATACCTGGCTCCATTCAACCTCATGGCATTCTCTTGGCACTCAGTACTCAGCTAGAGATCCTACAAGTTAGCAACAATACTCAAGTGTATTTGTGCAAAGCTCCAGAAGATTTGCTCGGTCAACCTTTGAGCTATTTACTTGAGCCTCAGCCAGTGGAAATTGTCAAGCAGTGCTTAGTAAAAAAGATTGGCAGCGCTAATATTTTCAAAGTATTAATAAATACTTTATATGGTAAAATATACTTTGATGCTATTGCTCATCGTACAGAAGAAGCTGTGATTCTGGAGCTAGAACCAACTGACTCGGAATTTGAGATGAGTTTCTTAAACTTTCATAGTTTTGCGAGTGAAGCGATCGCTAAAATGCAAAGGACATCCAATCTGGGAGAATTCTTGCATTTAGTCGCAGAAGAAGTTCAAAAAATCATCGGTTTCGATCGGGTGATGGTCTATCAATTTGACGAGTCAGAAGCGGGTTCTGTTGTTGCAGAAGTTAAACGGGAGGATTTATCACCTTATTTAGGACTCCACTATCCCGCTACAGATATTCCAGCGCAGGCTAGGGAGTTATACACGCGCTGCTTTCTCCGATTTCTCCCCGATTTGACTGCCGAACCTGTCAAACTAGTTCCAACGGAAAATCCGACAACACATCAGGATCTTGACTTAAGCTACTGTCTGCTACGGAGTTTTGATTGGTGTTGTACTGAATATCATCAAAATATGGGAGTGAAGGCTCTTTTGGTGATTTCAATTATTCAAGATCAGAAGCTTTGGGGATTAATATCCTGTCACCATCAAACACCGAAGTATATTTCTTACGAAGTCCGCAAGATGTGCGAATTTTTGGGACAGATTGCATCTTCCGAATTAGCACACAAAATTAGTCACTCGGAATGGGATTATAAAGTAAAACTCAAATCGCTACAGTCTGAGTTTCTAGAATCTATTTCCCAAGCAGACAATTTTATCGATGCCCTAATCAAACCGGAAATCCGCTTGCTCGATCTTGTTAGTGCTTCAGGGGCAGCGGTTTGTCTGGATAATGAAATTACCCTTGTGGGGACAACACCGAATATTGATGAAGTTCAGGCGCTCATTGAATGGGCAGATACCCAAGTTAGTGACAACCTATTTTCTACTGATTCTCTGCCAAAGCTTTACCAAGAGGCGCTGGTATTTAAAGATGCTGCTAGTGGCTTGTTGTTACTGCGGATATCTAAAATTCGGCGCTATTACATCCTTTGGTTTCGCCCTGAAGTTATCCAAACGGTACACTGGGCAGGAAATCCACAGGAATCCATGCAAGCACAGCCAGATGGTAGCTATACCCTGTCTCCACGAAAATCCTTTGAACAATGGCAAGAAACGGTTAGATTAACTTCTCTACCTTGGAAAGCTTGTGAACTTGACAGTGCGATCGCTCTGAATAATGCGATCGTTGGTATTGTACTCTCGAAAGCGGATGAATTAGCTAAAATCAACCTGGAGTTAGAGCGCAGCAATCAAGAACTAGCATCCTTTGCCTACGCCGCTTCCCATGACCTCAAGGAACCTTTGCGGGGCATTTATAACTTTTCAACAGTGCTGTTAGAAGACTATGCCCAAGTATTAGATGATGACGGAATTGAGTGCTTGCAAACAGTAGTATCCTTGTCTGTACGCATGGAAACTCTGATTAATGCTCTATTGCGGTTATCGCAGTTAGGACAAGCACAACTGCGTTTGCAAGCAACTGACCTCAACGAATTACTTAACCAAGTAATTGACGTTTTTCGTGCTAGTCGCCAAGACTCTGGGCTTGTAGATATCCGCATTCCTCGGCCTTTACCAACAGTTTTGTGCGATCGAGTGCTGGTTAATGAAGTCTTTAGTAATCTGCTTAGTAATGCGTTCAAATACAACGATAAAGCAGAGCAATGGGTTGAGATTGGCTATTTTTCTCAAGAAGAGGCAGAGGGGCAGGGGAGCAGAAGAGAAGTTGCAGTAGTTTCCCC
>JADEXV010000252.1 GCA_015206945.1 Nostocales cyanobacterium LEGE 12452
CTTTGCGTACTTTGCGTACTTTGCGGTTCGTTTTTCATTATTTTGCGTAAGTCCTGGAGAAGTTGCAGTAAGTTTATTCCTCCCTGCCCCTCTGCCCAATCCCCAATCCCCAATCTATATGCATCTTGTGGAAGTTCCTCAAATATCAATATCCATAGGAGACTAGAGAAAGAAGAACAAAATATATCTGACACGTTTTCAAGCAGCGAAAGCTGTAACTAGTTAAGGAGGATTTATGCGTGCAGTACTGATGGCAGGGGGTTCGGGAACGCGGCTTCGCCCGTTAACTTGCGATCTGCCGAAACCAATGGTGCCGATTCTAAATCGACCAATTGCCGAACATATTATCAATCTCCTCAAACGACATCAAATTACAGAAGTTATTGCAACATTGCATTATTTACCTGATGTCTTGCGAGACTATTTTCAAGATGGCAGCGATTTTGGCGTCCAGATGACTTATGCTGTCGAAGAAGATCAGCCTTTGGGTACGGCAGGCTGTGTAAAAAACATTGCCGAACTTCTTGATGAAACTTTTTTAGTCATTAGCGGCGATAGCATAACAGATTTTGACCTGACGGCAGCGATCGCATTTCACAAACAAAATAAGTCAAAAGCTACTTTGATTTTAACCAGGGTTCCTAACCCGATTGAGTTTGGGGTGGTGATTACCGATGAGGAAAGACGAATTCGGCGATTTTTAGAAAAACCCTCTAGTAGTGAAATTTTTTCCGATACCGTCAACACTGGTACTTACATTCTCGAACCAGAAGTTTTAGAATATCTGCCAGCAAATGTTGAATGTGACTTTTCCAAAGACTTATTCCCCTTACTACTAGCAAAAGATGAGCCAATGTATGGTTACATCGCTCAGGGTTACTGGTGCGATGTCGGTCACTTAGATGCCTATCGTGAGGCTCAGTATGATGCCTTAGACCGGAAAGTGCAATTAGATTTTGCCTACAAAGAAGTTTCCCATGAGTTATGGGTAGGGCAAAATACTTACATTGACCAGACGGCTGTGATTGAAACCCCAGTAGTGATTGGTGATAATTGCCGCATCGGTGCAAGAGTACAAATTGAAGCAGGAACTGTAATTGGAGATAATGTCACTATTGGCGCTGATGCGAATCTCAAACGCCCCATAGTGTGGAATGGGGCATTTGTTGGCGATGAAGCACATCTTTCTGCCTGTGTAATTTCCCGTGGCACTCGTGTAGACCGCCGCGCCCATGTATTAGAAGCTGCTGTGGTGGGTTCGCTTTCCACGGTGGGAGAAGAAGCCCAAATTAGCCCCGGCGTGCGCGTTTGGCCCAGTAAGAAGATTGAGTCAGGGGCAGTTTTAAACATTAACTTGATTTGGGGAAACACCGCCCAACGGAATTTATTCGGGCAACGTGGTGTCCAAGGATTAGCTAATATCGACATTACCCCAGAATTCGCTGTGAAATTGGGATCTGCTTACGGTTCTACCTTGAAACCTGGTTCTAAAGTAACGGTTTCCCGTGACCAGCGTAATGTTTCTCGGATGGTGACGCGATCGCTCATTGCTGGTTTAATGTCAGTAGGGGTTGATATTCAAAATCTCGATGCCACAGCTATCCCCATTGCTCGCACAGTTATACCCACAATGTCGGTAGCTGGTGGTATCCACGTCCGGGTACATCCCGATCGTCCTGACTACATTTTGATTGAATTCATGGATGCAAAAGGCATTAATATCTCCAAAGCCCTGGAAAAGAAAATCGAAGGGGCTTATTTTAAGGAAGATATGCGGCGGGCGCTAATTCATGAAATTGGCGATGTGTCTTATCCCAGCCAAGTCATGGAGCGCTACTGTACTGCTTTTGAGAAACTGTTGCATGTTCATACACTCCGCAACAGCCGCGCCAAAGTGGTGATTGATTATGTTTATGCAGTATCAGGGGCAGTTTTACCCCAAATGTTGGATAAATTTGGCGCTGATGCAGTGGTATTGAATGCCAGTGTCAATAAAAGTGCGATGTCAATCACCGATCGCGAAGGATTGCTGACTCAGTTAGGTCATGTAGTGGAGGCATTGAAAGCTAACTTTGGCGTGCAAGTGTCCGCTAATGGAGAACAGCTAATTTTAGTTGATGAATCAGGCTACCCAATTCGTGGGGAAATGTTAACAGCACTGATGGTAGACATGATATTAACCGCTAACCCTAGAGGAACGGTAGTTGTACCGGTTCATGCCTCCAGTGCTATTGAACAAGTTGCCCGTCGCCATGATGGCAGAGTGATTCGCACTAAAGCCAACCCGACAGCTTTAATGGAGGCTTGCCAGAAAAATCCGAATGTGGTCTTAGGAGGTAGTGGAGAGACTGGTTTTATTTTCCCGCAACTGCATCCGGGATTTGATTCCATGTTCTGCATTGCGAAGATAATTGAGATGTTGACTATACAAGAGCGATCGCTTGCTGCTGCACGGTCAGAATTGCCTCGTGTAATTCACAAAACTTATACAGTACGCTGCCCGTGGACAGCTAAGGGTGCTTTGATGCGTTACTTGGTAGAAACTCACCCAGCGCAAAATCTAGAATTAATTGATGGAGTCAAAATTTGTCAACCCTACGATGACAGTTGGCTGTTAGTTTTACCAGATGCTAGCGAACCACTGGTGCATTTGTATGCAAATAGCAACGATCGCGAATGGGTAGATGAGACTGTGAGAAACTACCGCACCCGTGTTCAGTCGTTTGTAGAAAGACAACAAGAATATCAACCAGCCGAAGTGTAATTTGTAATGGGCTACGCCCCGCTACGCTAACGTAATTCGTAATTCGTAATTGAATTTTTTAATTACGAACTACGAATTATGTTGAGGGTGGTTCTAAATTATTATTGAGAACATTCTGGTAAATTTTTCTCAGCAAAATTGCAATCAAAATAAATTAAAGCTTCTCTACTAGAGGTAAATGTTACAGTTGTGGGATATGGGTCACTTTCTGTAGTTGCTTCATATAGCCAAACTTTCAAGTAGTAATAATTATTATCATCGCTAGACCATAATTCATAACGGTAATTACCTCCTGAACCCTCACTAGTTAAATAGTCAGCTAGTGCTGTATTTGATGTAGACACAAAGCTCAATACAGTCAGAATAGGAATTACAGCTAGTTTTAGTATTTGGATTAATTTCATAAATACACAAAAAATTTACCTTCTCTAGCTTGCTATACCGATGTATTTTATGTAACTAGTAGTTATTCGGAATATTGTGTGAGGCTATCGTAAGCCACTTATAAGGAGTTGGCGAACCATCCTTGTTGGGGTTGAATGAACCACCACCAGTCTTTTCGGTTTGTTTACTGAAATCCTTTACAAATCTTTACTTATATTAAATGATAAAAAGTCTCAATAACTCTGATAGTATATTTTCAAGCTTATTGAAATAGATATTCATTAAGGCAGATATTTCAACAAGGCAAATAGGTATCTTGGCGATCGCAAATCTATATATCAGGTGACAATATGTCGAAAAAAATTGGTCTGTTTTACGGCACTCAAACTGGTAACACTGAATCTGATGCTGAAAAAATTCGGGATGAGTTTGGTGATGATCTTGTCACATTACATCCCATTTACGAGGCGGATACTACCACTTTTGATGAGTATGACTTGCTAATTATTGGCTCTCCTACTTGGGATATTGGTCAACTTCAGAGCGATTGGGAAAGCTTTTTCTCGGATCTGGATGAAATAGATTTTAATGGTAAGCTGGTTGCCTATTTTGGTGATGGCGACCAATATGGTTATGCCGATAATTTCCAGGATGCAATGGGAATTCTAGAAGAAAAAATTTCCCAACGAGGCGGTAAAACTGTTGGCTACTGGCCAACTGAGGGTTATGACTTTGAGAATTCTAGAGCTTTGAAAAATGGCAAATTTGTTGGATTAGCGCTTGATGAAGGTAGTCAATCTGATTTAACAGACGAGCGAATTAAAACTTGGGTTGCTCAGTTGAAGACAGAATTTGGTTTGTAGAAAGCCTTGGCGAATGAAAAGGCCGGGAGATCCCCGACTTATTTAAGAAGTCGGGAATCTGACAACTAGTGAAATTGATAATTTAGAAATTATAGGTATTTATGTCTGATTCATTTGATGTTCTGTGGTTAAATGCTAGTCCTATTTTGAAGCGTTTTGATAAACCATTACTTGAATATTTATCTAGGTATATAAATGTTGCCCAGTGGGAATATCAGCAAACTAAAGATGAAGCCAGTTCCATAGATCAAGCTGTTGATTTACTGTATGACTTTTTAAAATGGCGCGATCGCCCCGTGCATTTAGCCGGTCATGGGATGGGTGGTGCGATCGCCTTAACCTTTGCGCGGCGATTTCCGCAAAAAGTGCGATCGCTCACTCTGCTGGGTGTAGCTGCTCAACCTGCAAACAATTGGCAAGCTCACTATTACTTTCAACGACAGCTTTTTAGCATCAGCCGTGAGCTAGTTTTAGCAAGTACCGTTCGCAGTCTATTTGGAAATCAACCACCTCATACTACTAAAAAGTTAGTAGCTGCCTTAGATAAAGATTTAGAACAATCTCCTTCGTCACACTCTTTATTTAAGTTGGTTTATTTACCCAAGGGTGGAGTTTCTATGCCAATGATGGTATGTGGTAGCAAGACTGATCCGGTAGTCAACTCAACTGTATTGCATGACTGGTTGAATTGGTTGAAGCCAGAAGATAAACTCTGGGAATGCCCAGAAGGATATCATTTTTTTCACTATTTCTATCCTCAACAGGTTGGTGAAGAGATTTTTAGCTTTTGGAAACGCCACCATCCGCATCTATTGGAAGCGTCTGCACTATCTTTTAGCGGTTCTACAAATTAGTAAGATACAAGAGTGCGATGTCTGACGACAAGCCTTACAACTGTTGACCAAGCCCAATCCAGAGTGCGTATTCTACCAATTAGACGCGGATAGTCTTAAGGAAATATAGCCAACTCAGTTTCCGGGTCAAAAAAGTGAATTTTCTCTGGAGTTAGAGATAACCATAGTTGCTCACCAGGTTGTACAAATCTGTCTGGTGGTATTCGCACTTGTAGGGAATTGGCTGTAGTAGCAGGTTTAGATCCCGGTTCGGCAATCTTAACAGCGAGAAAGGAATCGTTGCCGAGATTCTCTACTAAATCTACTTGCACTGGGAGATTTTTGGTAGCAGGCATACTCAAGTTCAAGTGTTCTGGACGAATGCCTAAAATTAGAGTTTTTCCATCATATTTTTGTAAAGCTTTTCCCCAAACTTCTGGGAGGGTGAAACGCAACTGGGAATGAGTAATCAACTGTGGGGCATGAAATTCTACAGGAATAAAATTCATTGGTGGTGAACCAATGAATTCTGCTACAAAAAGATTGGCAGGACGGTTGTAAAGTTCTAGGGGAGAAGCAACTTGCTGAATTTTACCCTCAGACATAATCGCAATGCGATCGCCCATTGTCATCGCTTCTGTTTGATCGTGGGTAACGTAAATTGTCGTTGTCCCCAATTGGCGCTGCAATTTGACAATTTGAGCGCGGGTTTCCGCCCGTAGTTTGGCATCTAAGTTAGAAAGCGGCTCATCCATTAAGAATACTTGAGGGTCACGCGCGATCGCTCTTCCCAATGCAACCCGTTGTCTTTGTCCCCCAGATAGCTGTTTGGGTAAGCGATTCAGCAATGTTTCGATTTGCAACAGTTGGGCAACACTACGCACCTGTTCATCCACTGCTCGTTCTTTGTCAGAAGTGTAGCGCAGTCCTTTAGGTAACTTTCTGGTCGTCCCCACAAAAAGATTTTCCGCCCACGCCTGAAGATATTGAGACGAGGAAGTATTTTCTCCTCTGCTCCCCTGCTCCTCGGTCACTGAGCGTAGCCGAAGTGCTGCTCCCCTGCTTCCCCTACGGCGTAACCCAAAAGCGATGTTGTCATACACCGTCATGTGAGGATAGAGGGCGTAATTTTGAAACACCATTGCGATGTCGCGTTCCTTGGGTGGTAAGTCATTGATTAAGCGATCGCCTATCCAGATATTACCGCCAGTCATCACTTCTAACCCAGCAATTAACCGCAGCAAGGTGCTTTTACCACAACCAGAAGGGCCTACTAGCACCATAAACTCGCCATCTGCGATCGTCAGGTTAATCCGCCGCAAGACATTGACACTTCCCGCACGTTCCTGCGCTGCATCATTCTCCCCAGAGGTGAGGGGAGATTGGGTTTGTGAGGTAACACTTTCCCCTTTACGCGGGGAAAAACTTTTATAAACGTTTTCTAAAACAACTTGAGACACAACTAATTCTTGTCATTGGGGATTGGGCATTGGGCATGGGGGAGCCACTGCGGTCTTGGGGTCTCCCCAAGTGGAGCAAGTGGCGTCATTGGGCATTGGGCATTGGACTAATGACTAATGACTAATGACCAATGACAGTTTAGCGCCCATCATAATACACCTTCAGGGTAAATACGAAAAGTTAAAAAAACAGCTTGCACTATCAAAAGCAAACTATCCTGAATTTTAGGGCTATCAGGAGGTGTTGTTATGACTACCGATGTACCTAAAAATCTTTCCCAAGACCCAAGCGTTAATCCTGTCCATGACATTGTAGACCGACAAACCACAGATTGTTGCATTGTGGGTGGAGGCCCGGCAGGAGCAGTATTAGCGCTGTTATTAGCGCGTCAAGGCATTTCTGTGATGCTGCTGGAAGCACACAAAGACTTCGATCGCGATTTTCGCGGCGATACGATTCATCCGTCGGTGATGGAAATTATGGAAGAATTGGGACTTAGCGATCGCTTGCTAAAACTCCCCCATACCAAAATGCGCCAAATTAGTATTCAAACTCCTCAAGATACTGTCACATTCGCAGATTTTAGTCATCTGAAAACTCATTATCCCTACATTACAATGCTTCCCCAGGTGAAATTTCTGGAGTTCATCACCCAAGAAGCACAAAAATATCCTAGTTTCCATCTGGTGATGGGTGCGAATGTGCAAGAATTAATTGCCGAAAATGGTGTAATTCAAGGTGTCCGCTATCGAGGAGGCGGTGGTTGGCATGAAATCCGGGCAATAGTGACAGTTGGTGCAGACGGTCGCCACTCACGTTTACGCCACCTGGGTGAGTTTGAGTCAATCGAAACCTCGCCGCCAATGGATGTCCTCTGGTTTCGCCTACCGCGTCAGCCAGAAGACCCTGAAGGGGGAATGGGGCGCTTTGGTCAAGGTAAGCTAATCGCCATGCTTGACCGTGGTGATGAGTGGCAACTTGCCTATGTCATTCCTAAAGGAGGCTATCAACAACTACGGGCTGCGGGTTTGGAGAAATTAAAAAAATCTGTTGTCGAAGTCGTGCCAGAATTTCAACAACGCATCCAAAATTTACATAATTGGTCACAAATAGCTTTTCTCTCAGTCGAGTCTAGCCGTGTCAAACACTGGTATCGTCCAGGACTCTTACTCATCGGTGATGCTGCTCATATAATGTCCCCGGTTGGTGGAGTAGGCATTAACTACGCGATTCAAGATGCTGTAGTCGCGGCGAATGTACTCAGCAAACCGCTCAAAAACGGACAAGTACAACTTAGCGACCTAGCAAAAGTACAGCGTCAACGTGAGTTGCCCACACGCATCATTCAGGCGTTTCAAACTTTTATCCAAAAACGTGTATTGGCCCCGGTTCTCACCTCAAATCGCACATTTGTACCACCTGCGTTTTTGCGCTTACCTATTTTGCGCGACCTTCCAGCCAGGTTGATCGCCTTGGGTGTTTTTCCAGTTCACGTCAAGGCTTAATGTTTGCCAAGAATTTTTTTTATTTGATGAATGGGTGGTACAATTATACTACTCCATGCAGAATTCAATGCTCATTTAGTCAGGCGAGGGTGGCGAGCAGCATACTCAATGCTGTTCAAAGCGATGTCTACGACGGGCTACGCCTACGCTTGGCTTTTATGCTAGAAATAACTAAAAAGAATTCAGCACCCAGAAGTCAGAAGTCAGAATTGATCAGGAGTTTAGTTATGATTGGTATATTCATTCATCAAGTGTTCATTCTGAATTCTGAATTCTGACTCCTGAATTCTGTGAGAAAATTTGTTCAAACATTATTAAAAAATGCAAACAATTAAACCTATCTAGTTATTAATTGGCACTACATAGAAAAACCCCTCTTTTTCAATCAGTACTTTTTGCAGTCAGGAGTAATTTTAATGAACAGCTGCGTTTTGATGGCGGAAATTATTAACGAGCCGCAACTGCGTTATACAGCGGATAATTTGGGAGTCACGGAAATGCTAGTGCAGTTTCCCAATTCCCAAAAACCAGAAGATCCGCCAGCCACGCTGAAAGTTGTCGGCTGGGGGAATTTAGCGACAGAAATTCAGCAAAATTACCACCAAGGCGATCGCGTCATCTTGGTAGGACGTTTAACTATGAATACTGTTGCGATGGAGGGTTTTAAAGAAAAACGCGCTGAATTGACAGTGCAGCAAATTCAATCTGTTGGAGGTAGTTTTAATACCGATCCATTACCTTCAGCAACCGTAACTCCATCATTCACTGAAACTGCTCCACGACAACCATCTTCAGCATCTCGTCCTGCACAAAAAGACGTTAGCAATTACGAGTCAACACGTCCAGCGCCTACCCCAGCTACAAATCCTGTTGGCGTTGCTCCCCAAACGACAAGTTACGAACCCGTACCCCAACCAACAAATTATGAGCGAACTACTTATCCAGCTGTGAAAGAGCAAGAACCAGATCCAGATGACATTCCGTTCTAAAGTTGGTAGTTAAGCGTGTACTCAATTTGCTAACTAATGATTACGATTAGACAATCTTCACAAATAGCCATCCTTGAGGATGTGCTATTTTTTTGTCTGCGTTAACGCTTTACATCTTGTCGTAACATATCGCTTTAGCTATCGAACAGTTAGGAATATAGGACTCCGATTTGATTTTTGAAAAAATACTGAGACTGAAAAGCCTGTTTTATCAGGGTTTGATCTGAAATCTTGTTCAGGAATCAGATAGGAGTCCTATAGATAATTTTAATTTCTAAATCCCAAGCTTCAGTCTCTATTTCACAATTTAATAAACTTCATCATGGCTGCCAATATCAATCAATAAAATAACCATTTCTAATAACTTTTCATCCTCGGATAAATTAAAGATAATTCTACAATCATAAGCAACAGAACAAGACCACAAACCCGCTAAATTTCCTGTTAACTTATGAGACTTCAAAGACGGTGTAAATGGATCATCTGCCAAAAGCTTTAATACATTAACAATTTGATTCTTTAATTGCGGGTTTTTCTTTGTAATCTTCCTAAAAGAACGCTTAAATCCACTACTCCAGACAACTTCCATCATCATCTCCGAGTAAATCAGCGATCAAATCATCAACGCTTCCTCTCTTGGCTGTCCCATCCTTAAAAGCCTGCATAACTTCCTGAGCATTAGCCAAAATTTCAATCCGCCGATTCTCAATTCGTTGCTGGCGAAGAAACTCAAATAAATACTCTCGATCTTCTGTAGGCAAACTTTCAATAGAATTAATAATTTCTTGTAAAGTCATCATAGAACTTCCTAATCAAGTAAATTCTACTTTTGCTAACTCTATTTTAATCTCTATTTCCATTGCCTCAACTTCTTACATTTGACCAACTTCGGCAAAAATATGATACAATAGCAAGCTCAGTGGCGGCAAATGTTTCTGGAAGGTAGAAGCAGGGATTAGCGTAGGCGTAGCCCGCCGCAGGCATCGCCAGGGCAATCATCACTAAACTCATGAACCGATCGCAGTTTGCAGAAATCACAGGCAGTTCTATATCGCAAATGCGTGTATATTGTGAAAATATGTGAGAAACTGCCAAAAAGTATAAAAATCAAATCTACTTACATATACATCAAAACTATTGTTAAAATCCAAATAATTTTAAGTTAATATTCATACCCAACTCCTATGAGAGAAACTGTCCTAGAGGTTCGCAATCTCCAAGTTGAATTTCCCGGTGATGGCAACACTGTCAGAGCTTTGGATGGTATTTCCTTTGGGCTGCATCGAGGTGAAACTCTAGGAATAGTAGGAGAATCGGGGAGTGGTAAATCAGTGACAGCCCTAGCTGTGATGGGTTTGTTGCAAACTCCTGGCATAGTGACTGGAGGTGAAATCTGGTTTCGTCCACAGGAGAATGGCAACGCCATCGATTTGGTAAAATTGCCTCCTGAGCAAATGCAGTTACACCGGGGTGGCGACATTGCGATGATTTTTCAAGAACCGATGAGTTCGCTCAATCCGGTTTATAACATTGGGTTTCAGCTAACAGAAGCGATTATGCGGCATCAAAAGGTGTCAGCAGCCCAAGCACGACGAATTGCGATCGCAGGTTTGCAAGAGGTTAAACTTCTACCTAGCGATGAGGAGATCCAGCAGCAGTATATCGAAACTTGGCATCAAACCAACAGCAATTCATCGAAACCAGAACTATCAAAGTTGGCACAATTGGTTAAAGAACACAAAGAAGCCATGCTGGAACGCTACCCTCATGAACTTTCTGGAGGTCAGTTGCAACGGGTGATGATTGCAATGGCAATTTCTTGTAATCCATTGATCTTAATTGCCGATGAACCAACCACAGCCTTGGATGTGACGGTGCAAGCGACTATTTTGGAGTTAATGCGAGAATTGCAGCAAAGCCGTGACATGGCAATGATTTTCATTACGCACGACTTGGGGCTAATTTCGGAAATTGCTGACCAAGTAGCGGTGATGTATAAAGGCAAAGTTGTCGAATCTGGTACTTCTGAACAAATTTTTAGTACTCCCCAGCATCCATATACTAAAGGTTTAATAGCCTGCCGCCCCACACTCAACCGCCGTCCCCAAAAATTACTCACCGTTTCTGACTACATGAGTGCAGAAGAGACACCAACGGGACAAGTAGTAATTCAAGCGAAAGAACCCGCACAACCCATAGAAATCACCACTGAAGAGATTGCTGCAAGATTGGCAAACTTCAATGAATTGGAACCCCTGCTGCAAATCCGCAACCTGAAAGTTGGTTTTCCAGTACGCGGGGTGTTTGGTGGGACGAAACGTTACAATATGGCAGTTAATGGCGTTTCCTTTGATGTCAAACCAGGAGAAACACTAGGTTTAGTGGGAGAATCTGGTTGCGGCAAAACTACCCTTGGCAGAACCTTGCTGCGATTAATTGAGCCGATGAGTGGTCAGATTATCTTTGAAAAAAGAGATATTACTAGAC
>JADEXV010000253.1 GCA_015206945.1 Nostocales cyanobacterium LEGE 12452
CCCTATCCCATCCCATCCATCCATTCTTCCAGCCTTTAAACGGAACTAGAGCTAGTCTGAAGGATGGGCTGATTTTGCTGGCGTCTCCCCTTCACCACCATCTGCACCCCACCTACTGGGCTAAATAGCAAACCCTTACGTACTGGCTTCACTGGTTTGCTATCAGCCAGTTCCATCTCCCAGTGAGACAGCACTGTTGCCAACACCAATTTCATCTCAAACAAGGCAAATGCCATTCCAATACAGCGACGGTTCCCGCCACCAAAGGGTAAATACTCATAAGGAGAAAATTGCCGTTCCAGAAAACGCTCTGGCTTAAATTGCTTCGACTCAGGATATAAATCTTCTCGATGATGGGTCAAATAAATAGAGGGATTGAGCAAAGTACCAGGCTCAAAGTTGTATTCTCCAATTTGTAGGGGTGATTTGACCACTCGATTTAGTGCCGATATCGCCACTGGGTAAAGACGTAGCGTTTCAGAACAGACAGCATTCAAATAAGGCAATCGAAAAATAGCGTTTGGATCTGGTTGTTCACCCAACTTATCTAATTCTTGCAGCAGTTTTTCACGCACCTGTGGTACATGATGAATCCAGTACAGCGCCCATGATAAAGAAGTTGCAGTAGTTTCGTGACCCGCCACTAATAGCGTCATCAATTCATCACGTAATTCCAAGTCTGTCATCGGCTCTCCCGCTTCATCACGAGCAGCCATCATTAAAGATAGAATATCAGTCCGAGATGGATCGGGTTGTGCTTTGCGTTCTTGAATCTGGGCGTAGATAAGTTGATCAATTTGCTGCCGTAAACGCAAGAATTTCCCCCAAGGACTCCATGCTCCTAAATCCTGCCGTATTGATGGGAAAAGAAGCAGAATTGTTCTTAAAATAGGGATTTTGGGATTTAGGATTACAATCAGCAGTTCATTGAGTTTCTCGTAACGTGGCCCATCTTCTAGACCAAATACAGCCTTCAAAATCACTTGGAAAGAGATTGCTTGCATTGATGGCAGAACTGCAAAGGTTTCTCCAACCTGCCACCGATTAATCACTTGCTCAGTGATGTCGCGGATTAATTCACCATAAGCTAGCATTCGTTCCCCATGTAAGGGTGGTGTCAACAGCTTTCGTTGTCGCTGATGAGGCTTTCCTTCCAGCGCCAGTAGTGATTGGCGTCCTAATAAAGGCGATCTAATCCCTGCTGGCTCACCAGAGTCTAACTGTTTTGGATCTGTAGTAAAAATCTGCTGAATCGCCTGGGGATTGCTAATGAAAACTTGAGGAGGAACATTTTCTCCGAGATGAAGGGTGAAGATATCACCGTAACGTTTAGCACAGTCTTCTAGATATTCTAAGGGATTAGTCAACCACTGATACGTCTGTACCCAAGGATGAGTTTGAGGGCCGTTAGGCAGTTTAAGTGCAGACATTTTTATTAATCTCCCAATGATTAAAGCAAGATTGTTATCAACCAGTTATTCATGCACCCCTAGCTTGATTAATCTTAGACCACAGATTGGGTAGATGAACTCACCAATTCTTGAATCTGCCTTGGAGTCAATTCTTGCACATTACGCAAAACTACTACTGCTCCTGCTGCTAGCAATGTCTTAGTGTATGCATCACTACGCGCTGCTGTTTCCTGGACATGGGGCGGTAAAACCCCTACACCAAGCCAAATGTGAGCAGAATCTAGACTCCGTGCTTTCTCGACGGTATACATATCTGCTACTGTATCTCCCACATATACGATCGCTAATTTTTGCTCAATTCCATTATCTAACTCACGAACTGTAGCAAAAAGTCCAGTGGGGTCAGGTTTCCCTGGCGCATCTTCCATCGCAATCAACACTGGAGATTGCAAACCCAGGCGTTTTTCCAATACGTAGTTAGCGGAAGCACGAGTTGCACCGCTAAAAAATCCCCACGCAATCCCGGCTTGGGTAAGTTGTTCTAAATAGCTAGGTTGTAATAATAAAGGTTCATTACAGATATACCCTGTAAAATTATTTGGATCTGAGCCTCGGTAGCGGGATTGAAAAAAAGCAACGATCGCACTGTAATCTAGTTGCAGTTGTTCGCGCGTCTGTCCTTGGGTTTCAAAGTAGCGGTAAATTAATTCCTGCGAGGCTTCCCAATCGTTATTCCACACGCCTTCAGACTTTAGTTGGTCAATATCTAGTGGGGTTGGGCGATATGCTTGGGTGGTAAAATATTCTACGGTATCTGCGATCGCCCGGCGATAGGAACCGCTAACATCGCGCACAACGCCATCAATATCGAAAACAACGATCGCTTTTGTAGAAGTGAGTTGAGTCATGGGGTAGGAAGCAAAAGAGTTTTAAATTATCATAATGCGCTTAGGCACTTGGTACTTAGCACGGGCTAAACGCCCCACTAACACTAACAGCGCTCCTGAATTGTTTGGTCATTTGATAGGGTATTGCGTTAAAATAAGCGATCGCTATCCTAGTTAAATAATGCCCGGAAATTCCCGGAGGTGTGATTGACCAAGTTTATTTTGAAAATTTTGTGGTTAGACGAGAACGTTGCTCTCGCAGTCGACCAAGTTGTAGGCAAAGGCACCAGTCCCTTGACTAAGTACTTTTTTTGGCCCAGAAATGATGCCTGGGAAGAGTTAAAAAAGGAATTAGAGTCCAAACATTGGATTACCGATCTGGATCGTGTTGAGTTGCTTAACAAAGCAACAGAAGTGATTAACTACTGGCAAGAGGAAGGCAGAAACCGTCCAATGGCAGAAGCTCAGTTGAAATTTCCGGAAGTTGCCTTTACAGGTAGCGCTTGATATTACAAAATTAGCTATTGTCCTGTTCTACAAGCTGCCACAGTTTGATAGTCTTGTCCCGGCTGCCGCTTGCAATTAATTGTGTAACTTTGCTCACAGCAACAGCAGATACTGAGTCTATATGACCAGAGAGAGTAACAATCTCTTCTGCTGTGCTTACCCTCCAAAGTTTAACTGTTTTGTCGCAACTTGCACTTAGGAGTGTTTCGCCATCGGCAGTAAAAGCCACAGCCACCACAGACCAAGAATGGCCTACAAGTGTGCAAATTAGCTGACCAGTGTTTACCTCCCACAACTTAATAGTGTTATCATCACTACCCGTCGCCAAAATTTTCCCATTGGGACTAAAAGCGACTGTCAAAACCGCCCATGCATGACCCGAAAGGGTGCTTAACAAGCTATAGCATGGGCGGTTTTGAAGTTCTCTTTGGGAACTTTCTATCTGCCACAAGCGAATTGTTCTGTCATAACTAGCGCTGGCTAAAAGCTGTCCTTGGGGACTAAATGCTACTCCATTTACTTGTAGTTGGTGTCCAATGATGGTGCAAATTTCTGTGCCAGTATTTACATCCCAAAGTTTGACTGTCTTATCCCGGCTACCACTAGCAAGAATCTGCCCATTTGGACTGAAAGCAAGTGATTTTACGGCGTGTGAGTGTCCTAAGAGGGTACAGATTTCCTTTAATGTCTCAACCTGCCACAATTTGATAGTTTTATCATCGCTAGCAGTTGCCAGTATTTTTCCATCAGGACTGAAGGTAACTGATTTTACAGCTTGGGAATGTCCTGATAAGCTAGCTAGGACTTTTTTGCTATTTAAATCCCACAACTTGATGTTTTTGTCATCACCACTACTGGTTAAAGTGTGACCATCAGGACTGATAGCAAGGGCATTCACCCTACTCAATGTCCCAGAATGCTCAGTTAGGGTATGCAAGCATCGCCAAAGAGGATAGCACCTTTGCTGCACTGACGGCGCAACTTGGATTTTGGATTGGATACCCATTGCTTGCATAACTGCATCAGCTGATTGAAAGCGCCGATTGACTGCATTTTGCAGCAGCTTGTCGAGAATTTGCGCCAAGCGTAGACTTTTTAAGTCTTGTCGCCAGACATCGCTATTAGTAAGATATTGTTGCCAAACCCAGCAATTATTTGCAATATCAAATAAATCAAAGGGAGAAATCTGGGTAAGTAAGTAAATACAAGTTACACCCAAGCTATATAAATCACTAGCAAAAACGGCTTTTCCCTTTGTCTGCTCTGGTGCAGCGTATTCTGGACTGCTGATACTGGTTTCAGATGTTAGGTGATCGATTTCTGTAAAGATTTTCGCAGTGGAAAAATCGACTATGACGAAATCTGTCTTGTTGGTACTTGGGGATCTACGGATGATATTTTGGGGTTTAATATCGCAGTGAATGATGTTGCGATCGCTAATAAACTGCAAAACTGGCAACAAATCTTCTAACAGTTGCCAAATCTGAGTTTCATTAAAAGCACCTTCTTCTTCAACCACCTGAGCTAAATTAGTGCCTGCAATAAACTCTTGCACTAAATAAAAATGCCCTTTGTGCTGAAAATAAGCTGATAAAGTTGGAATTTGCGGATGCTTTCCTAATTCCTCTAGCTTTTGCGCCATTTGCTGGAAATTTTTAGATATTTCGTATTCCAACGATAATTCTTGAATGACACAAGGAACTGGCGGAAACTGACCTTCGTCTATTGCGAGGAAGGTTTTACAGAATCCCCCTTTACCAATCTGCTTGAGTAAACGATAACGTTCTTGTAAAAGCAAAATTTCTTTGCCTACATAGCATCCACAATAAAATATAGCTGTTTTTAGTTACTTATAACTCGGAATTGCTTACGAGGAAGTATAAAATCAAGATGCAGAAATTATTAGGTCTAACCGTTTGCTTATCTGCTGTTATCTCATTTGTGCCTACAGTAGCCTTTAGCCTTCCGCTTTCAGGGCAGACATTAAACAATTTAGCTGAAAAAGCTAAGTTAGAGGTTTCTAAGACTACAGGAATCTCGGCTGACCACCTCAGTGTAGTTAACAAAGCAACTCTAGCTGATACTGGAATCACGCGGTTTAAGCTAATAGATACCCAAGGCAATATCTATGGTGTATCCCTTGATGCTGCTGGCAATCAAATTAGTCAGAAAGTGTTAGAGCAGGCTATTCAAGCAATCAACAATAAGGGCTTCGTTGGCAAATTGGAAACTGAATTAGCGAATCGCATTGCTCAAGGCAGTAATAGCCCTATCAAGGTCATTTTTCATCTAAAAGAAGAAACAGTTCAGCCTTATCGAGGATCTAACCGCACTGAGCATCAAAATCACTTGAATACTCTTAAATCTCACTATCAGGTAATTCAGCAACCTCTTGTAAACCAACTTAAGGAAAGTAACCAACGGGTCATTTATCAATCTCTTTATACACCAATTGTGGTGGCGGAAGTTACCCCTTTGTTAATCCAAACGATCGCTAGTCGTTCTGATGTAGAGCGAATCTATCTTGCGCGACGGACAATTAGAAGGTAAAACAATTGAATTTTAGTTTGCCAGAAGAGGCTGAACGTATCTCGTTATAACTATTTCTTCCCCTGCCTCCCCTGCTTATCCAAATCGTATTGGGGGCGCACATATCTACGCCCCTACCAGATGTTGCTAATGTTACTTATCTACAGGAAAATTCACCACTATAGGTGGATGACCGTTTTCTGGGGTTGGTTGTGTTTTGGTAACTACTGGTTGTGGATGCAGGGGTGTTGGTGTCAATTCACCCTTACCAGTTTGATTCCATAAAATCATGGATAGTAGCCCATCCACTAAACCGTTATTGCTGCCATTACTGCCAACTAAGACATCTGGAATTAAGCGGACATTGCGATCGCCGATAATCTGCATCAGTTGCATTGCTGTATAACCTTGTGAACCCAAGGCTTCCACACCAGCGCGGTAGGTTTCAGCTTTGGCGTTACCTGTGGCCCGAATACCTTCAGCCTCAGCAATTGCCCGGAGTTTTGTACCCTCGGCTTCACCGTTCGCCTCCTTAATTTGGGCTTGGGCTTTCAGGTCAGCTATATGCACACTCTGCTCCGATTTCACCATTTCTTGCTGGATATTAGCAAGTGCCGTTTCCCGGACAAGCTGCTGCCGTTGGGTTTGCGCCATCTGCTGAACTTCATAAGTCTTGCGTTCTTCTTCAGCAATTTTCCGGTCTGTCTGTGTCTGCATTAGTGACGCTGGTGGCTGAATATCACCTATGAGGGTGTCGATCGCTTGCACGTCATAAGCCCGCAATGCTGTTTTAATATACTCAGCAGCCTCAGCTTGTCGTTCGCTCCGAGCGGTGAGAAAGTCTAGTACAGTATAGTCTTGGGCTGAGTTGCGGAAATAATTACCGATAGTTGGTTCTAATACATGGTCTACTAGATTTTGCATGGCACCAACGCGAGAAATTACCTTTGGAGCATCTAAAGCACCTACATGGATAATTTGCGCTACTTCCAAATCAAAGGCAAACCCATCACGCGATCGCACTGTCAAGGAAGCTAGTTGAGCATCATAGCTGTGGCGTTCGGTGCGATCTGACCAATTTAAGACAATGTTAGTCGTTGGCACCAGTTCCATCTTCATAATCCGGGAATTAATCGGGTGCTTGCCAGGATACAGCGGTTCAACCCACACGCCCTTATGTCCAGGATTCACCAAGTTACCGTGGGTGAAGGCTGCGCCACTGACATCTTGATGTGCCTTGCCGACGAAAGAAATCACCACACCCACATACCCAATGGGAATTTCCGTCATCGGCACTTGCTCTACCTGGACAAACCAAGGGTTCAAGTTCCAAGAACCCGAAAGCAATATCTGTTCTTGTAAACCTCGCCGTCCACCCCCATTAATAAATTTCTGACCATTTTGGAAGTTGTCGTGTCCGTCAATTATCGGGCCTGCAAGTTCACCTGCGGAAATTGGTACACCATCTAAGGTAGTGACGATGCCAACTTTGTCCGATGCCAGACTGTACACCCGCAACTGTTCTGGAGCCATGCCATGAGCGCTGGCATTTGATGCCATGATGACTTTAAATAGGGCAGTGTTGATCCGGTATGTACCAGCCGTAAGAAAACCCATTTGTCGCCCTTTTTCGCCACCTTCGATGAGGAATTTTCGAGCGTCTTGGAAGTTATCACAACCCACGATTTTACCTAAAATTCGCTCTGGTGGGTTGGGTTGACCATCTGCTGCCACAATCAAAGCAATTTCCCCTTGGGGAACGACAATTACCGATTCTTTTTTTACAGAATACTGCCAAGGCCAATAGCCCCAATGCCAACCAGGAGCTAAAGTATCTGCCTGCAAGCCAGCTTCGCCGTTGAGGGCAATCAAACTGCCGGCGGGAAGTCCACGCCCGGAAAGGGTAAATTTTCTAACTACAATGCCAACTTCCCGTTCGCCAATAACTACTAATCCCCCAAAGAATAGGGGGACGAATATGACTAAACCACCAACAAGTAGAATGGGAACTACTACAACAGGATTAATTCCGGCAGCTTGATATTGAGTTCTGCTAGTTTGTAACTGAGCAATATTTGGTGTGGTCTGATTTAGCTGGACAGCCGCTGAAGTAATTTCTTTTGCAGTAGTTATTTTGAAAGAAGTAGCATTGGCAGAGTGAATACTACCAGCGATCGCTAACGTTGCTACGATAGATCCTGCAAAACGAGCTACCTTATTTTGTTTACGAGTACCAAGCAAAGATGAAAGGCTTTTCATAATCTGTGCCCATCTGGGCAACTAATTAGCTAAGTTAACACTTCACCAAGGCTTGCCTCGATTTCTTAAACTTGACGTAATTTTTTTAAATTAATAAATAATAAGTCATGATTCAGAATACTCCATTTATTTACTGGTAGCATTTTATTGACAGTACATAATTCATACTGACTCCTGACTCCTGAATCCTGAGTTCTTCTTAATAAATATTTTGTAGGTTGGAAATTGCCCAACCTACAAAGTGGAAATATAAAGTTAAATTAGACTGATCCGCCAGCAGCTTGAAACCGAGCGCGGGCGCGTTTGAAGGCTTGAGTTGCTTGAATTTGGGCTTGGCGATCGTCTGCGGAAACTTGACTTAGACGTGCTTCTGCTTGGTTGTAAGCAGTACGAGCTTCATCAAGGTTAATTTTGTCGCCACGTTCAGCGCCGTTAACCAGAATTGTCACTTCATTTTCTTCGACTTCGGCAAAGCCACCCAAAAGAGCGATCGCTTCCCAATTCTGATTTTTAGCGCCACGAACTCGCATGACACCAGTATCTAGAGCGGTCAAAAGTGGTGCGTGTCCAGTTAGGATACCTAGTTGACCAGTAGTGCTAGGCAAAACAACTTCTTCAGCTGGAGCATCCCAGACTGTTTTATCTGGGGAAATTACACGAACGGTTAATGTCATTTGTCTTTTGTCCTTCGTCCTTCGTCCTTTGTCCTACCCTACGGGAAGCCGCCCAAAAGGCGTCTTGTCTTTTGCAATTGCCATTAGTCATTAGCAGTTGAACTAATGACTAATGACTAATGACCAACGACTAATGACTAACCTTTGATTTTTTCAGCTTTGGCGATCGCTTCGTTAATATCGCCAACCAAGTAGAAAGCCTGTTCTGGTAGAGCATCTAACTCACCAGACAGAATTTTTTGGAACCCTTTGATGGTATCTTCCAACTTCACGTACTTACCAGGAGAACCGGTGAATACTTCTGCCACAAAGAACGGCTGAGACAAGAAACGCTCAACTTTCCGGGCCCGCGCTACGATGAGACGGTCTTCTTCAGACAATTCATCTAGACCAAGAATGGCGATAATGTCTTGGAGTTCTTTATAACGTTGCAGAGTTGATTGCACCGCCCGCGCAGTATTGTAGTGTTCGTCACCGACAATATTGGGCTGAAGCATGGTGGAAGTTGAACCAAGGGGGTCAACTGCGGGATAAATTCCCTTAGCTGCCAAACCACGAGATAGTACTGTTGTACCGTCTAAGTGGGCGAAGGTGGTAGCAGGTGCGGGGTCAGTGAGGTCATCCGCTGGTACGTACACTGCTTGGATGGAGGTAATCGAACCCTCGGTAGTCGAGGTAATCCGCTCTTGCAGTTCACCTACATCGGTTCCCAATGTGGGCTGATATCCCACCGCTGACGGCATCCGACCTAGTAACGCCGATACTTCCGAACCTGCTTGTACAAACCGGAAGATGTTGTCAATAAACAACAGCACATCCTGCTTGTTCACATCGCGGAAGTATTCTGCTACTGTCAATCCTGAAAGACCAACCCGCATTCTAGCTCCGGGTGGCTCGTTCATTTGACCGTAAACTAGAGCAATTTTTGATTCGTTGAGGTTGTCTTTGTTGATAACCCCAGATTCAATCATTTCATTGTAGAGGTCATTACCTTCACGGGTGCGTTCACCCACGCCAGCAAAAACGGATACTCCACCATGCTGTGTAGCGATGTTGTTGATCAACTCCATCATGATCACGGTTTTACCAACACCAGCACCGCCGAATAGACCAATCTTACCGCCACGTCGATAGGGAGTCAGAAGGTCAACAACTTTAATCCCAGTCTCAAACACGGAAGGCTTTGTTTCCAGGTCAGTGAATTTGGGAGCAGAGCGGTGGATGGGTAAACTTGCCTCAGCATTTACAGGGCCTCTGTTATCCACAGGTTCGCCAAGGACGTTGAAAATCCGACCCAAAGTGGCTTTCCCAACTGGTACGTTGATGGGAGCGCCTGTATCGGACACCTCAAAACCGCGCACTAAGCCTTCGGTGGAACTCATCGCAACAGTCCGCACCTGGTTGTCGCCCAGCAGTTGCTGTACTTCAACGGTGATGTTGATTTCCTGTCCAGCTTCGTTGGTGCCAACGATTTTCAAGGCGTTGTAGATTTGTGGCAATTTCCCGCCGGGAAATTTAACGTCTACAACTGGGCCAATGATTTGGGTAATGTAACCAATGTTTGTTTTTTCTGCGGTTGTTACCATGCTGCGCCTAATGAGTGAAGCTAGATTTCAAATAAGGTCGGAGAAGACATAAGAATAAGCAATGTCACCTTTCACTCTAGCATCGGACGGGGACATAACTCTCTTAGTAATTCCTTAAAAAGGAGTTTGGCGGCTGTGGTTGCGATCCTCATCCTGACCAGATTGACAGAATATGCTCAAGTTGATCTTAATCTCATTTTTTCAGATGCGATCGCCCTATTTATTATATTTTGTATTAAAAGATACTAATACTTAAGTTACTTAGATACTTCCACTTGCGAGCAAAAAGCTAGATATTTGATATCTAACTTTGGCCTTGAAATAATGCGTATTTTGTATTGCATTGTGTAATTTGCATGGTTACAGCCCATCGAAGACATCACCAACACAGCATTTACTAAAAGTTAGTTAGTAATTGATATATGTAAACTACATTTCCAAAACTTCTGAATATCCATAAGATGATGATAGATATAAAAAATAGCTTTTAGCCAAGCCATGATGCCTGAGTTAAGCATACCTGCGGCTTTATCCTCACACTTACACCGAACAACAGCTTATGAATTTCTCGTCAGCACGACAATATTTTTACCAGGAGATTCAGCAGTCTGACGAGCAAATTGACCTAGCAAAGGCAGCTTTGTACATTGCACAAGAAGAATATCCCAAGCTAGACCCAGAGGAATATCTTAACGCCCTTGATACAATGGCATGGGAAGTTCAAGAACGTCTGCCTGATTCACGCTATCCTTTGCGGATAGTTCAAAGTATTAACCAGTATCTCTACGAAGATTTAAAATTTTCTGGTAATAAAATTGACTATTACGACCCGCGCAACAGCTTTTTCAATGATGTAATCGATCGCCGATTGGGGATTCCCATTACCTTAGCGCTGGTTTACCTGGAAGTTGCTCGACGGATTGATTTTCCAATGGTGGGTATAGGGATGCCAGGACATTTTCTGATCCGCCCAGATATTCCCGATATAGAAATTTTTGTGGATGCTTTCAATGGCGGTGAAATAATATTTGCCCAAGATTGCGAGGAACGCCTGTCTCAACTTTATCAGCAACCAGTGACGCTACAACCAGAATTTTTAGCTGTAGTCAGTAATCGGCAATTTTTGGCCAGGATGTTGACAAATTTAAAATTTATTTACCTTAAACAGCAAGAGTTAGAAAAAACGCTGGCAGCAGTTGAACGAATTTTGTTGCTTTTTCCTGGTTTAACTTTAGAATTGCGCGATCGCGGCTTGATTTACTATCAACTCGGTTATTACCCCCAAGCCGTAGACGACTTACAAAATTATTTAGCAAAAGTTCCCGATGCCGAGGATGCATCTGTGATTCGGCGGCTGCTTACCGAATTGGGTAAAGACAAGTAGGGGAAGAGGCAGGGGAGCAGGGGAGCAGGGGAGAAGTTGCAG
>JADEXV010000254.1 GCA_015206945.1 Nostocales cyanobacterium LEGE 12452
TGTGCTTTGATTCCTTCGTTCTCTCATCTGAAGTGGATGTTTGAGTGGTTTATCCGACACACCACTTTTGATTTCCCCACTCTTCAAATGTACGGAGCTTTTTCAGAAATCAAATATTAGTCCTATATATCCCACTTATGTCCCTTTTTTGCCACCTGCCCATCACAACAGGTATATCGTGATATGCCAACTGCCCGTGTTTGGATCACAACCCCAGGCGCAATGGCAATGGCTGGTTTACCGCGTCATCTAGAATTGCGTCCCATCAAGATAGGGGAACTCGTTTATCAACATTCCGACATTGTCGTATTCGATGAAGTAGACACAGTTATCAAGTGGTTTGATGACGTATATGCTGAGGAAGTTTTACTGACAAATGGTGGTGTTTTTGATGATATTGGGGTGAAAACTGAAGATTACATGAGGTTTAACCGTGTCAGCCCACCATTGATGCAGCGATGGACAACCGCAGAACGTCATGTACAAAGTGTAGTCACAGCAACATTAACCCTATTAGATAAACATTCGGGACATGAGTTTTTACGTAAATGGATAGAACGTGGTTACTTCACACCTAATTCTCTGCTCTACAAATTTGCTCGTCGCCTTGCTGGACTTGAAGAGTTAGATTCTCCTGATGTCACTGAGCAAGAAATTAAGGCTAATAACCGACGCGTACAGCAGATAATGCAATATTTTGACGCATTACTCGACGACGATCCATTACTTGGGCAATCTCAACGGAATTCTAAAGTTAGTAGGCTGGCACTTTTGATTCAACAGATTAATAGTATTGGCGAAAGTGCTACTGACGACAGTATTTATCGTGCTTGCAAAGCCTGGATAGTTGACTTTTTTCCCAATACAGAAAAACGGTTAGCGCGACTGCGAACAGAAATAGAAAAACGTCAAAACAATTCACAGCAGCCAGTTAAGAAAAAGCGGCGAAACTCCTCAAAAAAGGAAGAACAAACAGATCCAGTAGACACTCTCGAAACCTTAGCTTATCGTTTACAGTTTGCGCTTACCATCACCCTTTTAGATCGGCACACACGCATTGTTTTTTACGAATGGCATCATCGACCACCCACTCTGGATGACGAGCCACCACATCGCCGTATGCCGACAGCAATGTTAAATATTTTACCGCTACCACCAACAGGACGACAGTTTGGTACTTACTATTCCCGCAAGGATGACAATCACAACCAATCTGAGAACAGCAGCGAAAATGCGTTATCTTTGTTTGCCTATACCAATATTGGTCGTTACTACGTTTTGAACTTTCATCGTTTGCTTACAGACTTGGATGGTCAACGCGGCCCTAACGTCTTGGCACTATCAGGAACATCTTATCTACGAGATTCCACTCAGTTTCATGTTGGCAATCCCCAGGGTATTTTAATGCCAGAGCCGAGCGCCACAGAAGCGATCGCTCAAAGCCGTTTTAAGTTCCTGCCCCAATCGAACCGCAAAGATGAACCTATCTTTATTTCTGGGACACCTGAACGTCAGAAAATGGGAATGTTTAAAGAGATGGCACAAGCGTTAGTTGGCAACAACGGTAGCGGTCATTTAGGACAGGAGCTTGAGGAATTGAAACAGCTTGGTGAGAGCGACCCAGATTTTTGGCAGGATAGGGAACGCCTTCTTTTACTCGTCAACTCCTATGACCAGGCGCGATGGGTAGCAGACGAAATCCGTCAATGTTGGTGGGGTATGCGTGAGCAAGTCTACCATTTGCAGCGCGATCGCACAGAAACTATTACTGATGATGACATCGATTATCAGTCAAGGATGGAAGTTGGCGCTCTCAACCGTGCTGACATCGAAACTTTTGCGCGTACTGGGGGCAAAATTCTGGCCGCACCGATAAGTGCTATGGGGCGCGGATTCAACATTTTGAATGCAAATGGCAAAGCTGCTTTTGGTGCGGTTTACTTTCTCACCCGTCCTTATCCTCATCCACATGATACTCAAGCGATCGCTCAAGAAATCAACCGTCGTGCCTTGGATTGGATAGAAGATGCGAATTTTGTTGCTTGGGAAGGAGACGGAATTTTAGGACGAGCGGAAGCCGTGCGTAGGTTGGCTGCACGTTATTGGCGATCGGTAGAACATCGCTCTTACTACAAAACACTGCGTGCAAATGAAGAGTTACGTGCTTTTCCGCGCCAAGACTTAGCCGCCACTACTGCGGGCGTAATCGTTCAAGCTGTAGGTCGTCTTTTGCGGGGAGGTGTTCCCTTTCATGCTTACTTTGTTGATGCTGCTTGGGCACCAAACTATGCCAAAGAACAACAGCCTGATACACCGCGTACCAGCTTGCTGGCAGCAATCATCGATTTGCTTTGTGACTATGTTAATGAAGATGTTATCAGTCAAGCTTTATACCAATCAATAGCAGATGCTTTGGTTAATATCGATGGCTTCAACTGGGAAATAGACGGAAGAGATAGAGGAAGAATATGACTAGTAAAATTACACCAGCAAATATTTTGCTACCTGCCCGCATGAACTTGGTGACAGATGCATTTGTCAACCTAGAGATTGCTGTGCTGCCATTTCCTTTTGTTCAGGTGGTTGCAGACTTTTGCCGAGATATAAAACAAGTCTTGTATCGTGGCAACAACAGAGAGGTTAGGCCGCCCTATCGTCAGTTAAATAATGCTCTGCTTGCTTGTGCATCTACACTTACATACGGTTTTGAGTTTCATAGTTTTGACGAAGAAAGCCAGCTTTCTTTATATCAGGCATTAGCCGTAGGAACGCCAGAGAACCCACTGAAGACTCCCACACCCCAGCAAGTACATCAATTAGTGAGAATTTGGGCGCAGGAATGGACGAAGCAATATCGTGATAAAGGTAAAACAGATGAAGTGAATAGCGTGTGTGATCGCTTCCTCGAAAGGATAGCTGTAATACCGCCAGATTGGGAGTGGCAACCCATCAAGCCGGAAACACTTGTGCGCGATATTAACACAGAGAAAGGATTGGGATTTCAAGCTATTCCCAGTCTACTCGCAACCATGTTGCATGGTAAAAAGTGCATAATTCACTCTGAAAAAACAGAGCAGGAAATTCAATGGCGCAAAGTACAGGGAGGTGGTTCGGGTAAGGTTGGACTCTACCTAGTTAGCAAGCCGTTTAAGGCAAATTACACGGATAATAATGGCAAGGAAAGAGAAGGTTATTTTGCTTACCGCCTAGACTTTAATGTTGAGACGCAAGCAGGACGGTTCAATAACAACGGTAGCTTAGAACCGTGGATTTTCTTACATTTGAGTTGCCAGCGATATCCTCATGAACCCTTATTGGATGCCAATTATGGCCGTGATATCTCTGTTCTCATGGGTATGAACAAGGCACGTTTATCCGATTACGAGGTAGATTCGACCCTAGTACGTCTGGTAATCGAAAACAACGGCAAAGAAAAAGAGAATTTGTGGAGATTGCAACTGCCGGAGCTGCTTGCATCCTTCAAGGCACGCGCTCTAGAACAGCCAGAAAATATTCTTAACAATCCCGCGGCATTGGGTAATTTAAACAACTCAACTAACTGGGGTGATAGAGACGAATATTATCTAATTCATGTTGAGGGCTATGGGTACGAGCATGAGAAACGTAAACGAGGACACAGTATCAAAACAGGATTTAGTTTTGTAGAACGAGGCGATATTATTGCACGGGTACTGGAACCGCTCAATCGCGTTTTGATACCAGATAATCCGATGCAATCTGATATTCCTACGCCATCTGGTCAGAAAGTACCACTAGCAATGCGCAATTACGAATTTATTTCTAGACCTCGTAAAGGACGCGAATTTTATCAACAAATTGTTGCTGATACTATTTACAGAGCATTGCAAGGTAAGCCAATGCATATCTTTCTAATTTATCGAGAACAAGACACTTGTGAGACTGTTTACCAGCAATTACGTGATGTATTCCTTCTTAATGAAAATGAGAATTTTCCAGCACACATTACAGTTTCAAAAATTTTGATTGATAATGCCAAGCTTTTAGAAAAATTTGATACAGATGGACTTAAGCCTAAAGATAAGAGCAAATTCGACGAGCAGATACGCAAGCAACATCAAGCGAAGCGACAAGCATGGCGTACCTTTCTCCAGGAACGTGCTATTCCTTTGATCAATTTTGAGATTAATCCCCACTGTTTAGCAATTATCGAAATTGGACGAATCAAAATAAAGGGAGTTCTCCCCCAACAAAATATCAAAGGAGCTATTCGTGAAGCTTGTGTGAGAGAGGGAATTAGTTCCCAAATGATACAGACGGTTACACCAAAACCTAGCGAAAAAGAAGATGAAGAAGATAAATTACCAGCCTACAGCAAACCAACAAAAGGACGTGTGATGAGTGCTGTACTGGATGGAACATTACGTCAAATTGGGGCGCTATATGGACTACCTTCTCAAGTTTATGGATCAGCAAAGATACCGAAAGAAATTGCCCAAGACTTAGATGTAATTGCCTTTTATCGTCGCAAAACTACCCAATTTGAAGGTGATATTCACTATGCTCTTGCGGTTCGTCTGCGTGCAACGGGTGCGGTAGATGTACTACTTCCCGATGCTAATGATTGGATTCCTTACACACAGGCGGGAATTGCTGTCGGAAAAATTTTTGCTGAAGCACGTCGCGATCGCCAAGAAAATAAAAAACGCCTTCAAAGTAAAATTAAGATGAACGGCACGGAATTAGTGCAGTTTGTTGCACGCGTACTAACCAAACATTTAGACCGACCAACTATTGTTCTAATTGAAGCTGAAGGATGGCGTAACGGACGCGGCGAGGACAATGGTGGCAAAATCTGGCCCCAGTTGCAAAATGAGAACCTTCTGGCAAAACACAACGTTCTCGACTTCTGCCATGTTCCTGGTAACACTTGCGAGTATAAGCGTGACAACAAACAACTACAGAACTTATTAGCAGTAATTCGTATTCGCACTGGTAAAGAAACACCACAGTACATTACCAATCGAGAAGCCTGGAACGAAGATTGTCCAGCACGAGATTTTAAACATCTGAGCAGTTTTTACGATAAGTCAGCACCAGAACTACTACATTACTTCTCTGTGGGAAGGCTGCCAAAAACACAGAAGGCGCAAGATGAAATGCCAATACCCGAACTTTATAAACTTGGGTTCCAAGAGGATAAATACGGTGCTAACATTCCATTCAAACATCAACAGATGGTGGAGATGGTGCCGTTCTTCGTACACCCAGATTTTCAGACAGAAGAAGCTTTAAAGGCACTATGTCGAGTACCTCACTATTTAAGATGTTCACCTGCTTGGTCTATGGGAAATATCATTTTGCCATACCCAATGCATTTAGGTCAGGAAATCATAGAAGATCACCTGTGTATACTTGGTATAAATTTATAAATTTAACGTGATGGATAACGAGATTATTATAAATAGCAATAATCACATGATGTTTATTACTATTTGGAGACGTTGTTACGTTTTTTAGGCTCTTCAACAATCAATACGGTTCGGTTAGTGATATTTTGCCCTTGAAGATCCCCCCAACCCCCCTTAAAAAGGCTTGCTCATAACCTTCTTTTACCCCCTTTTTAAGGGGGTCGCCGCAGGCGGGGGGATCTTAACCGAACTGTATTGCTTCAACAATTGTCCACTATAGAGTTATCAGAAATTTAGAAAAACTGTATTAATTACGGCAAGGTCAAAACGCAATTTACGTACTCTTGGAAAAGCTGAAATACGTTTATCAAGCATTAAATCTATTAGTCCAACTCTCGATATCGGAGAGGGGTTAACAGTCAAAGATTATACTGAAAAAATCGAAAGGGTGCGGCAATCTCTAGAAGCATACAATACCACCCTCTCCACTATCGATATCTTACTAACCTAGCTCGTCGAAAATGAACAGGAATTAGCAGACTATTCTGAGAAAATTTTGCCTGAGGCGATCGCAATTGGATTACTCTTGTACCAAGTGCAAAGCTGAATCAACAGCTTGAGTTTGCGAGGATGCGATCGCCATTGAATCTTATAGCAAATAATTCCAAAACCTTACAAGGCTTGCTTTTGAGGAATTGTACAACTTTTTTCTTTATCAATATGACGACTTTTTGGAAAATTGTATAACTTTATTTTTTAAGTCGCGTGAATGCCAACGGTAATATATATAGGGATTATCAACTGCAAAATTGTACAACTTTTTTATACTTCTACATTAATGTATAATGGCTTCTGAAGAAGTTCTATGGCTTGCAGAAGCCATTTTTATGGAAATTATTACAAGTATAATATGTTTATTAATACTTGAGTAAGTATTCGCTTGATTTGGTTGTTGCTTTTCGTTGCAAGAAAGTTTACTCTAAATGTTAAATGGAGGTATGAAATTGAGTTGGATGGTTTTCTCCTACTCCCTTCCTTCAAAGTCGTCTTCCAGTCCTCGTGTCACATTATGGCGACGGTTGCGACGATTAGGAGCCATCTCGCTTAAAGACAGCATTCACGTCCTTCCCGCTCGTGATGAATGTATTGAATCTTTTCAATGGTTGGCTCAGGAAGTTCAACAGGCCAAGGGTGAAGCACTAATAATGCGGGTTGAGCAATTTGAGGGATTGGCTGACCAGGAAATCATTGAACTATTCTCTAAAACTCGTAGTGAAGAGTATCAAGAGATTGAAGCTCGATCGATTGAACTGGAAAAATCTGTGAATACTATTGCTAGCACAGAAGCTCGTAGCAGTTTGCTAGAAGCCTTAGAAAAACTGCGTAAACAACATACCGAGATTGCTCGTGTAGATTTCTTTGATTGTCCTGATGGGATTCGTGTGATGACTCAGCTCAATCGAATTGCTCAGGCACTTTCCCCCAATCTCTCATCGGCAATTGCAGTTCCTCGTACAGCAGTTGATGAATACCGGGATAAGCGGTGGGTCACTCGGCCTCGACCCTATATAGATCGTCTAGCCTGCATCTGGCTGATTCGTCGATTTATTAATCCGAATGCTGAGATTCGATATTCCCATAAGGTTGCCCCTGATGAAGTTGCATTTGAGATGAAAGATGCGACTTTTGGGCATTGTGGTAATCTCTGCACATTTGAGGTAATGACGATCGCATTTGATTTGAATGACCCTGGATTGCAGGTTGTTGGAGAAATTGTTCATGAAATTGACTTGCGAGATGGACTATATGCGCGTCCTGAAACTACAGGAGTAGATGCCGTATTGCAGGGGTGGTTATTAGGAAATCTTTCTGATGCTGAACTGGAGTTGTGTGGAATCAAACTGTTTGAAGGATTGTATACAGTGTTCTCTAAACAGTACAGAGAGTCAGCTTAAGCTTGGAAGATATTTTTTGTAACAGTGATTGCTATCTAAAGAAATACATATTACATTTATACATTATAAAAGTTCTATGCAAATCTACTACCATCTGTTTCCTCTGTTACGTTGGCAATGAAGTATTCTGCGTTTTTACTCCTATGTTCAGTTGGGGGATTGGCGATTTTCAGTTCGACAATCGCCAAAAATCCGGTGTTGCCTATTCTGGCTCAACAGTTGGGTGCCTCTCCAGCCAGCATTGGGACGATCGCCGCGGCCTCGACGCTGACAGGTATCCTAGCTAGTTTCCCAGCAGGTTTACTCAGTGACTATTGGGGTAGAAAACCATTGCTACTCTTAGCAGGAATAGTGTTTTGCAGTGCGCCCTTGATTTATTTGTTAGTAACTACACCTTGGCAACTAGCACTAGTACGGGTATATCACGGATTGGCAACAGCAATTATTGGCCCCGTGGCAATGGCTTATGTCACTGACTTGGCTCCTACCCATAGAGGAGAACGCTTAGGCTGGTATTCTTCCTTTACATTAGCAGGACGTGCCTTTGCACCTGTAGTCGGCGGATTACTTCTAGCAACAGGTACTTGGCAATCTGTTTATATCGTATGTGCGATCGCTGGTGGTTTAACTATTTTAGGAATCAAACTGCTGCCTAAAACAAGTAGCAAATTAAAGCACCATCGAGAACCCAGACAGAATCTGACTGCAACTGCACCTACAATTACTAAGATTTTGTCCCACCGGACAATACTCATTACTAGTTTGGCAGAAGCTGCCCAATACGGAGCTTTTGGTGCAGTTGAAGCTTTTTTGCCTCTGTATGCCTTAAGTGTTGGAATTGATCAAGCTGCTGTAGGATTAGTGTTTGGTAGCCAGGTTGGAGTGAAGGTACTAGCGCGTCCCCTCATGGGTCGAATGAGCGATCGTCATGGACGCAAGCGACAAATAGTTGTGGGTATGCTCCTTAGCAGCATGGCAACGTGGCTTTTCTGTCAAACTCAATCAATCTTTTTGCTGCTGTTAATTTCTGCGGTGTTTGGATTGGGGATTGCGATCGCAAGTGCTGCCACATCCGCCTTAGTTGCAGACTTGGCTCCAGCAAACAGTCGCGGCACTGCATTAGGAATTATGAGCGCAATTATGGATGTAGGTCAGGCAAGCGGCCCTATTTTATTGGGACTCCTACTGATGTACACGTCTTAATCAAATCAGCTTTAGCGTAGTTAGCGGATTACTTTTGGCTGCTGCGGTGCTTTTTACTTTGACAGCAACAGATACTTCTGCAAAATCGGAGGTTTGAAATGGTCGTCTTGCCACCAAAACCACTAGTCTGCGTTCGCACTGTTGAGATCCCGAAAGAAAACGAACAAGCTTTCTTTGATTGGATCGAATCTAACCGGGAGTTGA
Organism: Nostocales cyanobacterium LEGE 12452; assembly: GCA_015206945.1. Taxonomy (GTDB): domain Bacteria; phylum Cyanobacteriota; class Cyanobacteriia; order Cyanobacteriales; family Nostocaceae; genus Nostoc. Next base: position 8,753 of record JADEXV010000254.1, read on the forward strand.
GACAACGATATGGCATTCTTCTGGAGCGGATTCTCAAACCTACTGATGAGCAAGGGGACTGGTTAATCATCACAATGTGGGAAAGCGAAGAAAAATTTGAAAAGTGGTTAGTCGCTCCAGAAAAACCAGCAGTTGATGCTTCCCCAGGTCATGCTTTGGTCAAGTTTGGCAAAATCAAACGCTACGACACCCAGGCTGGTTATTAAAAGGAGGACTCAAAATGAAATGGGTAACGCGCAGACAAATTCGAGTCAATCGGGTAGCAACGCCTTGGTTAATTCAGCGATTTGTAGATCAGGAAGCGGAGTTTCTGTTTGTTGAGCCGGATCAAGTTGCTGAAGTCCAACAGTCCCATCATGCCATTGGTTTTGATGCGCCTGGTGCTAAGTATGCCCATAACAGAGGTATCACCTCCTTTGAGCAGATTATCCAAGACTATGCATTGAGCGATTCTGTATTAGCAGAACTGGCACAAATTATTCACGCTGCCGATATCCCAGGAGCTATTGACCAAAGACCCGAAGCTAGTGGCCTCAAAGCAATTAGCCACGGCTTTCCTCTAGTGACTAAAGATGATGATGAAACTCTGCAAAAAGCATTTTTTATCTACGATTCCCTGTATGCCTACCTACAAGCACGCCAACAAAGTCAGTTGAAGTAAGGTGATAGGCGTAGCCCGCCTTTGGCATCGTCTCCAACAAGTTTTCCATCCAAATTAAGGAGAAATTAGCAATGCAAACCGAGATTACTAATGAAACTAATTTAATTCCCCTCCAAGCTGATACTAGTCTTTTAAAAGATCCTAAAAAGTTCAGCAATGGCGACCTTAAAAGCCTAGAAGATATAGCTCAGTTCAATCCTCGTTTCTTCGTTCGGCGACGTATTTTCTCTACCGACTCCATGCACTTTAATATCTATTGCATTCAGCCAGGACAATACAACCCCTTGCACAAGCACTCACAAAGTGACGAAATTTGCTACTTTGTGCAGGGTACAGGAGATGTGATTGTTGGTGATGAAATTGCGGCTGTTCAACCTGGAGACTGCGTTCACGTTCCTAAAGATGTGGGGCATGAAATTATCAACACAGGGACTGAAAGGATGATTGTGGTGTTAGCTCAGTCTCCCCTACCCTGCGCTCATGAGAAAGTACCTAACCCGCCATCTGAGTTTCGTCGTGTTGAGGTAAATCGTTAAACTTTTTAACCTGTAACTCACCTGGACAAAGCCCAGGTGAGGTTACTTGAGGATTTAACTATTCATGATTGCGTTTTTAACAACTCCCATTTTCTACCTCACCCCTCAATACGGTTCGGATAAGCAGGGGAGGCAGGGGAGGAAAGAGGGCAATTGTTCAGTAATTCTTCTCTCCCCCTGCTTTTCTTGTCCCCTGCTCGCCCTGCCTGCCTAAACAAAGAAATTCTTTAACCGAACGGTATTGCCTCACCCCTTACATCTTCCACTGGCCAGTGCTAAATGGGCTAATTGTTATTGGTTTGTTGAAGCTACTCAACATTAAAATAGCCACAGTAACACAAATTGCAACAGCCATAAGCCTAACGGCATGGCTAGCGCTTACCGCTGTTGCAGTCACATCTATTCTTTGGAATTGGAGTATTGAATTTAATCTAGCCTGCCAAACCAGGCAAACCCCGCATCTGACGCAGAGCATTTAAGCAGGGCGGGCAATCGCAGCCGAATAAAGTTATGGAAGTTTCACTCTCTTCATCAGTAAATTCTAACTCAGGAAGCTCCTGGATAGAAGCATAGGCTAACTCTACAGCACTACCCTGCTCTAGTTGGGCTTCGGGAGCGGTAAACTCTATAGCTCTATCCTCATTTGGTTGAGCTTGGGCTGGTTTCACTCTTGATGTAGATGCAGAAGCAATAGTGTTGCTAACCCGTATGCAGACCATTTTCTTCGTTGCTGAGTGGGGGGATTGTATGCAAGAAAGACGGTTGCCTGCTGCATCCACTGTCTGATTTGCTTGAGATGGTTGAGTCATCATGACCATAGAGATCACGGATGCAAACAGTGCAGGGCTAGAAAATAAAGTGAGGAGAAATTTGTTCATTTATTTAAAAAAGTTTGTGACTGCTCACACCTTTAAATTATTACTGAGTAATTTCTATATAAATATAGTTGATATTTCAGTAAATAAAAATAATAATAGGCATTATACCAGAGTTTGTTTATAACGTCTAGAGAATTTAGAGCTAGCGAGGCTTTACCAGGGGCGTGCGACTCACGCTCATGCACGAATGGCACTAAGAAAAGATGAAACCTTTGCCAGGAAAGGGTGTCGGGGGTAGGGTGTCGGGTGTCGGAAAAAATTAAGAAAAGTAGAAAACTTGTACTGAAATTAATTAACTTCTTCCTCACAACACCCGACACCCGACACCCCACACCCAAAAGCCTTATGAGTAATGGATTTGCCCTTATCTTAGTGCCATTCGCTCATGCACTGATGCTACTAATTTGTGT
>JADEXV010000255.1 GCA_015206945.1 Nostocales cyanobacterium LEGE 12452
GCTAAAAACGTCCTCACAAATCCCTGATAAATCTGAAGCGATCGCACTGGCAAGCTCTATCGCTTTTCGATTCTGAGATTTTGATAGTCGCAGAGACACACTTGAGGTATAGAAAAATCTATTGTCATCTCTACCTTTATATAGAGGAATTTTTTCGTCTTTTATGCATCTACTTTCTGTTCTATAAGTATCAATGCTTATCGATTTTATTAGATAACTATATAATAGCTGTTTGATTGACGTATATTTGCTAACTGGTAATTTATAATGCACGTAATATTATTTAAATAGTCATGTAAGATATATTTATTACATTTCTGTCATCTATCTTGCGGTATAAATTTAATTTAGATAAAGAAAAATGAGAAGAGGATAAAATTTGATGAATAATCGATGAATAGTAAGTAAACTTTACTACCACCATTGTACAGTAGGAAGTATAACAAAAGAGTAGAGAGAAATTTGCTTTCTATTCTTTGGATTGGCTGGCGCTGTTAGGCGTTAAGCCTGCCTCGTCAACACAAAGACACTCCTTGCACCCTTTTATTTACGTCTTTGTCTTCAGCCGAACTCTCTTTGTTACCTATGCAATCTCCATCCTCCTTTTCTGAGGCATCACGGCCTTTTTTGACTTGGCAACGCATTCTTGACTGGGCTCAAGAACACTATCGCTGCCGCACCTTTAGCAAAGATGAGCGCATTCCAGCCCGGCCTGGATTGCTGTATTTGGTGCAAAGGGGTGCGATCCGTATGGTAGGAACCGCCCAAGTTAGTGCGACCGCCAGTCAGCTAACGTCTCGACGAATCAACAGAACTCCAGAAGAAGCGTTCTTGGGTTTTGTGGGAGCGGGACAGCCATTTGAAATTGTTGCTCAGTCACCATTCACACTCCAGGCTTACGCCCATGTCGATCAAACTGCGGTGCTGTGGATGTACTGGCATGATTTAGACAATTGGCCTCACTTCCGTCGCGAAGTTATGGATGCCTTTAGGTATCAGCACCAGCGTAAGCTGCTGTGGCTGAGTGCCTTGGGACAACGCCGCACAATTGACCGACTCTTAGGATTTCTCACATTGTTAATTGAGGAATATGGAGAGCCAGCAATGAGCGACACTGATCCTGATGTGATTCGCGGTTATTGTCTGCCTTTTCCCCTCACTCATGCCCAAATTGGTAGCGCGATTGGTTCCACTCGTGTCACCGTCACCCGCTTGATGGGTAAGCTGCGTCAACGTGGTTTAATCTTGACTCAAGGGGATAATCTCATTTGCTTGCCAGCAGAGTCGATTAATAGAGCTGGTTAAAGTAAAGTTCAGAGCGGCGATTTCCGCCACTCTGTCTTGAGTGCGATTCGCAGATGTCAGCGAATTTTGACAAATCCCGCTTGGGTAATCAGTTGCTGTCCCTGCTCAGTCAGCAGTAAGTTGGCGTAAGCGACACCTGCTTGCTGCTCATTCTGACCATTCTGTTTGACCACCACAAACAGATTGCGGGTAATCGGGTATTTTCCTGATTGGAAAGCCTCAATGTTCAACTTGTTCCGTTTACCAGGACATTCAGACGGGAGGACAGAAGGTTCTTGGTATGGAGCAATGTATTGCCCTTGCGTGCGCCCCAACGGCAAGGACTTGATTGAGCATTGAGGAATCACCTCTGGGGCAGAAGCGTAGTAGATGCTACCAGGACTATCAGCCAATTTCTGCAAGGCTTGGGTGGTTGTGGAGATAAATTCTACATTGGAGCTGAAAGCTTGACCACCCAAGATGTCTTGGACAAAAAGTTCGACAGTACCGCCATCAGCAATGCGGCGAGAATAGGGCTTAATCGGGATATTGGGGCCGCCCACCTGGCTCCAATTATTGATTTTGCCTGTGTAAATTGACTTTAACTGTTCTACTGTTAGTCCTGGAATATTCAGGTTGGGGTTAACTGCAACTGCTAAACCATCAATTGCCACAGGAATTTGTTTCAAACTGAACCCACGCTGCTGGGCACGGCTTAATTCCTGATCTAAAACTGGTCGGGAGGCCTGGGCAAAGGCTAGTTGACCGTCTATCAAGGATTGAATGCCAGTACCAGAACCAGGCGATGCATTGCTAGGTTCTACATAGCGCAGCCGTAACTCTGGCCGCGCGGCTTGAATTACTGGATCAACTCCTAGTCGAATCGGTGCCCAAGATGTACTACCTCCGTAATTGAATAATCCAGTAGGAACATCCTTTACTGAAGTGAAAGTATTGCCACTAGGTTGTTCTGAACCAGCTCGGGGCGTTTTGGTGCTACCAGAATTAATTGTATTTAGCTCGACACCAGACTTTCTAGTAAACCACCAAAAACCGCCAGCTATTAGCCCGACGGTGATTAGGATGGATAATACAAGAATGGTTGTTTCATTTTTTTGGGACATAGTATAATTACCCGCGCGTCCATTCAATATAAGTGCTTGACTTGACAAGTGCTTGCTACTTGAGATTGTATTTGGAGGACGGGGATTTTGTTAGCAAATCCTAACTTCTGAGTAATTTAAAAGTCAAGGTATAATAAATTTCATTTTGATTATTCGTCTCTTATCTCAAGCTTTGAGTGGTGGTAAGAATAAATTGACAGTAAGATTTTTCCCCATAAAACTCAATTTCCCATCTTGAAAGGTTTTCCAGGTTAAGTATTGGTTAATTTTTAATTTTTTATTGCTGATTAACGCACTGGTTCAAAGTCATAACCAGTACGAGAGCGAGAACCAGGAACAATTTTTACAAGTTGAACTGGCGCATTGCGATCGCCTGATGTTAAAAAGCGAATTGTACCAGAAGCGCCAGTAGCAGAAAAGTCCGATGACACTAATGCTTGCTGGACTCCAGATCGCGTGGGATTACGTTCTAATGCCGCAATTAGAGCTAAAGTGGCATCATAGCTGAGGGCACTTCGCCAACTCACATCACCACCCCATAACTGCCGCGATTTCTGGGGAAAATCTGACTTAGGATCGCCATCAATATGCCAGGGAACTGCCACTACCATCCCCACAGCTTGTTCTCTGCCAATTTCCAAAGTTTTAGCGGTGTAAACATCATCTCCCGCCAACAAAGTTAACTTTTTTTGATTAATCTGAATTACTTGCAGCGCTTTATCGAGAGTTTGCGTGTTAGCAGCTAACATCAATACTTCTGCACCTTGTTTAGTTGCTTGTTCTACACTTTTAGCTGCACTAAAATCCGCCTTGGAAAAGTCAAATTCGCTGGCTACCTGTCCACCCTCTAGGGAAACAGATGAAACAAACTCCGACTTCAAAGACTGACTATAGTTACTCTGAGAATTAAAGAAAATCACTGCATTTTTTTTCTGCAAGGTTCTCACCATATAGTTAGCTAAACTTCTTGCAGCCATAAAATCACTGGGAACTGTCCGAAAAACGTAGCGGCTAAAGTTAGAAATTTTGACAGATGTACTAGTAGGAGATATGGCTACAAGTTGTCCAGAAGTATAGATAGTACCAGCGGCTAAAGTGGAATCGCTAGTATTCGGCCCAACTACACCTAATACTTCGGAATTGCTGACTAGGGTAGAAGCGATTTGCTTGGCTATTTCTGGATTGTCGTCGTCATTAGCTATCCCTACCCTTAAGGGTACTCCCTTGATTCCTCCTGAGCTATTAACTTGATTTTGAGCTTGGGCGATGCCACGCAAAATTTCTAAAGCAGCATTGGGGTCAGTGCCGAATGGTACAGAAGTCATGATGGTATAGCTCTTGGAAGAACCGATGCGGGCGTTGTTAAGAAAAATTAATGCTTCTGGATCGTTACGGTTGAGTTTTAGAGCAGCTGTAAAATTGGCGATCGCTTTATCATAACTTTTAGTTACGATCGCCTGTACTCCTTCTTTTTTCACAGCAGAAATGTCACCCTGAGTAAAAGATTTTTCCCCAAAACTAATGCGGTCTTGTAAGGATGGATTATTGCCTGGTTGTTGATTTGGAATGATATTATTACCAATTTTGGCCCCATTGTTACTAAACCACCAAAACCCACCACTAACTATGCCAACTGTCAGCAGCAGAGCCAAAGCTAAAATTGTGGTTTCATTCTTTTGTGACATGAACAAATTTGAATAAAGAAAAAATTTTAAAGTATCAGAGATAATAATTTATAAATAAGTCTAAATATAGCTGTCAGTGAAATGGCTACTAAGGCTGATGCAATTGATAAAATTACTACGTCCACGATACCAAGACCACCCTGTAAAAAGGGGAGAAAAAAAATAATCGCAAAAGTAATTGCCGGAATAATTAATAAATCGAACTTCTCAATCCACCGCCTCGTTTGGGCAAATATCAGTATTCCTAAAATCACACACGCAACACTTAAAGTAACTATTGGTTCTTTTACGAGACTGAAGAGAGCGATCGCGATCAATGCACCCTCAAATCCACTAAATGCCGCCCCACCCAATAATTCCAATGTAGAAAATGTCGGTTGAGTTGGCGGACGGCGGGGAACGACGGGATTAGAAGCTTTTGACGGTTGTGGCGGAAGTGTTACAGAGGGCGAATTAATTTGTGTAGAAGCTTGAACCGCCTGTGAGTTAAGTGCATCTAAAACCTCTTGGGCTGACTGGAAGCGCTGATTAGCAGCAGGTAGCAGCATTTTGTCTAATATGTCAGCAAGGCAAGGGCTGACAGTCACTTGGGTTCGCCATTTCCACTGGTTGCTATAAGCATCAAATAGTTTAACTGCTTCCTGATTTGTCAACAAGGTAATAAGAGTTACAGCTAAGGCGTATAAATCTGTAGATGGGAATACTTGACCCCCAGCCATTTGCTCAGGCGGTGCAAATCCCATCGAATAAATCCCTGTAGAAGAAGCAGCAGAACCAAGAGCAACATTTGTTACTTGCTTAACTGCGCCAAAATCTAGTAAAAAAAGTCTACCATCGCGACGGCGCATGATGTTAGAGGGTTTAATATCTCTGTGGATAATGCCTCTATGATGGACAAATTTTAGTACCTTCAGAATTTCTTGCAGTACCTCCAACACTTGCTGCTCAGAAAATTTGCCTCGTTGAACTAATTCTTCCTCTAAGTTTTGCCCATCAATATATTCTTGTACTAAGTAAAAAAATTGGTCTTGCTGTCCTGGTTGCAAACTATTAACTATCACTGGAAAGAAGGCAAACAAGTCAGGTATTTGCTCGTGATCGTTACCAAGTTGTGCTAAAACTTCTGCCTCTCTCTCAAACATCAACTGTGCTTGTTGCAGTTGATTTAAGGTTAAATTTCCTGCTGGTTGAAACTGCTTAACCACGCATTGACGCATTCCTGGTATTCGGCGATCGCGTGCCAAAAATGCTGCTCCAAACCCGCCCCTTCCCAGCAACTTTGTTGGCACGTATCGACCATCTAGCATCAGTGGCATACCACAGGTGGTGCAATACTTTTGCTGGGTTGTTTTCAGTGTCGTAACATCATCTAAATCGGCAAAATAGTTTTGTGGGCGTGGACAATGTGGACGAGTGCAGTAAACTTCCATTTTTGTGATTAGTCAAAATCATTCGTAATTGATGATACTCGCCTTCTCTACGAGATGCTACGCGAATGGCAAGAAGCAAGCTACGTAATTCGTAATTAGTTCAGGCTACAGAGAAACTAAATTTGTTAATGAGGAACACGAAATTTTTTTCCTGATGTCAAACCATTGGCTTGCTACAGCACTTTGCAAGAACACAATGGGTTCATAATTACGAATTAAGTTAGCGACAGAGGAGCGTCATTACGAATTATTTGGTCATTTACAAAAAACAAAGGAGAAATGACAAGGGACTAATAACCTGATTTTAGTCTTCGCCAGATAAGGTGGGTGTTGCTACCTCCAATGTAGTTAACACTAGACTTTTTTGTGTTAATTTTAACACATCTTGATTCCATCCTGGGTTAGCAAACTGGGGCAGAATTTCTTGACTAAAGGCTTCTGCGGCCTTGGATCTATAGCGATTGGGATTACAAATCAGCCATAGGTTCCGTTTGACGACAACGCCTTCTATGGGAGTACGGTGCAGAACGCCCATTTGTAACTCTTTAGCGATCGCACTAGTTGAAACAAAAGCAGCCCCTAAACCAGACTGCACAGCATTTTTAATCGCTTCAATAGAATTCAATTCCATTTCAACTTTAAAACGTCTGGTATCGATTTCACAGCGTGCTAGCACTTGGTCAATGACTTTGCGGATAGTCGATTGGGAATCTAGGGCAATGAATTGTAATTTATACAGGTCGTCTTTCTGGATTTTTTCAAGTTTGGTAAAAGGATGAAAGACAGGTAAAATCAGTGCTAGCTCGTCCTCAGCGTAAGGAATCACTTCTAAAGATTCTGACAGTTCACCAGGAATTTCACCACCGATAATTGCCAGATCGACTTGTCCGTTAGCGACACTCCAAGCAGTCCGCCGGGTAGAGTGGACGTGTAATTGCACTGCCACATCTGGATATTTTTGTCGGAACATACCGATCATTCTGGGCAAAAGATAAGTGCCGGTAGTTTGAGAAGCACCGACAATTAAAGTACCACCTTGGAGGTTTTGTAAATCCTCGATCGCGCGGCAAGTTTCCTGACAGAGGCTGAGGATTTTTTCACCGTAGTTTAAGAGTAGATGCCCGGCTTCGGTTAATTGGGCGCGTCGTCCTCCGCGATCGAATAAGGGGACATCGAGTTGCCGTTCGAGATTTTGGACTTGTAAACTAACGGCAGGCTGGGAAACGTAAAGACTATCAGCGGCACGCTTGAAGCTTCCTTCTTGAGCGATCGCTTTCAGGATACGTAACTGATCTAAAGTGAAAGGAAGGTCAGACATAAGGCTCAACCCACAAACTTTTAAAGGAGCAGATGCACGTAATAAATCCGGTTTGGCAACAATTAGCCGGACATGATTTGTTGCATATTAAACTTGAAGACTTGACTCGAAAAAGACAGTAGCACAACATCTTGACTAAAGTCCCCTTTTGAATACTTTGTGGTATTGGTTGTACTGAATTCAGTTTTCTTTAAATTACTTCACCTGTGTATATGCTGCTGATTTCTTGGTTGACACCCAGTCATTTTGTCATACTGGGGTTACAAATAGTTTTTGCGATCGCTCACAGTGGAGGCGCTGCTTTACGCCCTTGGGCAGAAAAATACATTGGCCCAAGGTTTTATCGCATTCTCTTTGCATTAGTCAGCCTACCGTTGGCTGTGATATTAATTATTTACTTTTTTGGGCACCGTTATGATGGTTTGCAAATTTGGCAGGTACAAGGGGTGCCAGGAGTGCGAGAATTTGTTTGGCTGCTATCAGCAATCTCGTTCTTGTTTTTATATCCTGCTACCTTCAATCTACTAGAAATTGCTGCTATTCAAAAGCCCCAGGTTAATCTCTACGAAACAGGAATTATTCGGATTACCCGTCATCCGCAGATGGTAGGACAAATAATTTGGTGTGTTGCCCACACTCTCTGGCTGGGTACTACCTTTACCCTTGTGACTTCCATTGGATTGATATTGCATCACTTGTTTGGAGTTTGGCACGGGGATCGCCGTTTGAGCGATCGTTATGGGGAAGCTTTTGAAATTGCCAAACAGCGGACTTCAATTATTCCCTTTAAAGCAATTCTCGACGGGCGTCAATCTCTCAAATGGCAGGAATTTCTCCGACCTGCCTATTTGGGAGTTGCCATTTTTATAGCTTTGCTTTGGTGGTCGCACCCTCTGTTACTGGAAGCAACTAGTAGTATAGGATGGTAACTCTAGACGATCCCCAGTGTCAGAAGAAAATCCGAAATAGATGGAAATTTCAGCTTATCAATTGCCCCAAATCAATGTAGGATAAATTCAAACATCTATTCAGTGGAGGGTGCCTTCAGTCAGTTTGAGATTTTATATTGGTAGTCTGTTGGTCAGCTGCCTTTCCTTGAAAGAAAGTGGCAAATTTAGTCAAATCCCCATGCAGCCAAGGCAATCAGGAGTTAAACATCCAAAAAAAGCCAACGCGACTTCTAAGGTGGCTTTTCTGTCAGAGACACATTAAAGCGCTCAATTTTTGCCAATTATTCTGTGTCCTGAATATTTGTCTCCTAAATCCATCTATCGGCAGTTACTGACTTGCCAATCCTCCACTGAAGCAGTAGCTGAGTTCTGAGTCCTGAGTAAAAGCAAGCAACTTAGTATTCATTGCTTGGCAATTAGTCCCAATCCCCGCTTTACTCTAAAAGAAAAATAAACGAGTTCCTCATTCAATCCACTAACTTTAGTTATGGACTTCTACTCAGCAAAGAGAACTCAGAACTTAGCACTACTAAATTCAGTACTGATAGCTAGTTTGATATAAAAACCTTATAATCCAAGAGGCGTCATGGTGTTGTCGGTTAGTGAGCGGACATTTACTCAAGAAGTTTTAGAATCTCCTATTCCTGTTTTAGTTAACTTTGAAGCACCTTGGTGTGGCTTGTGTCGAGTTATCCACCCGCTCTTATTGCAATTTCAAGCTCAGTGCGGGGATGAAATTAAATTAGTCGGGGTTAACGCCGATCAAAATTTTAAATTGTCTACTACCTATAGGCTAAAATCACTACCCACTTTACTATTGATTGAAAATGGCACTATTCGCCATCGCTTGGAATGCTTTCGCGGCAGGGAAGATTTACGTCTAGCTTTAGAAGAGATTAAAGCCAGCTACAGCAATTACCCCAAAATCTACAAAAGTTCAAAAACAGTGGACTTAGAATGCCGATCGGCCTGATGGATATTGGGTATGGAGCATGGGGAATTGGGTATGGGGCATTGGACAAATGACCAATGACATATGACCAATGACCAATGACCAAATCTAAAACCATGCTTAATACCCCACCCAATCAGTCTTGGGTGGGTTATTTTATCCTAAAGGGTGTAGTCACAATTATTAACAGTTTCGACACGCTAATCAAGAATTCTAAAAGTAGGCGTCAGTGATGGAAGTAATCTATCAGTATGCCTGGCTGATTCCGGTGTTCCCTCTTTTTGGGGCAATGCTGGTCGGTCTAGGGTTAATCTCGTTGAATCAGGTGACAAACCGCCTACGGCAGCTTAACGCTGTGGTGATTATCTCCATGATGGCAGCAGCTATGGGGCTGTCGTTTGCCTTACTCTGGAGTCAAATTCAAGGACACCCGTCTTATATTCGCACCTTTGAGTGGGCGGCAGCAGGTAATTTTCACCTGAGCATGGGCTACACTATTGACCACCTGACAGCCCTAATGCTGGTGATTGTCACAACGGTAGCCTGCTTAGTCATGGTTTACACCGATGGCTACATGGCTCACGATCCCGGTTATGTGAGGTTTTACGCTTATCTCAGTTTGTTTGGATCTTCAATGTTAGGTCTGGTGGTCAGCCCCAACCTAGTACAGATTTATATATTCTGGGAACTGGTCGGGATGTGTTCCTACTTGCTGGTCGGCTTTTGGTACGATCGCAAGTCAGCAGCAGATGCCGCTCAAAAAGCGTTTGTAACCAACCGCGTGGGCGACTTTGGTCTATTACTCGGCATCTTGGGGCTGTTCTGGGCAACAGGAAGCTTTGATTTTAATATCATGGGCGATCGCCTCGCCCAACTTGTCGAATCAGGTTCCATCAGCAATTTTCTCGCTGTCCTGTTTGCGATTTTAGTTTTCTTAGGCCCAGTTGCGAAATCAGCCCAATTTCCTCTCCATGTCTGGCTACCAGATGCGATGGAAGGCCCCACCCCCATTTCTGCCTTGATTCACGCGGCAACAATGGTGGCGGCTGGTGTTTTCCTGATTGCCCGGATGTACCCAGTATTTGAAGACGTTCCAGCCGCAATGAATGTCATTGCCTTTACTGGGGCGTTTACGGCGTTTTTGGGGGCAACCATTGCCATTACCCAAAACGACATCAAAAAGGGCTTGGCTTATTCCACCATTTCTCAACTGGGTTACATGGTGATGGCAATGGGAATAGGTTCCTACAGTGCTGGACTATTCCACCTAATGACCCACGCCTATTTCAAAGCGATGCTGTTCTTGGGTTCAGGTTCCGTAATTCACGGTATGGAAGGTGTCGTTGGACACGACCCCGCCTTAGCTCAAGATATGCGCTTGATGGGTGGACTGCGAAAGTATATGCCTGTCACAGCAACTACCTTTTTGATTGGTTGCTTGGCAATTTCTGGTATTCCACCCTTTGCTGGTTTTTGGTCAAAAGATGAAATTCTTGGGAAGGCTTTTGAGGCTAACCCATTTCTTTGGATGATTGGCTGGCTAACTGCCGGGATTACAGCTTTCTATATGTTCAGAATGTATTTCATGACATTTGAAGGCAAATTCCGGGGTACTGACGAGAAAATCAAGGAAAAACTTAAAAAAGCTGCGGCCACAATTGTCCTGGAATTAGAGTCAGAAGAACTAGCCCCCAATTTTGGGCCTGGGGCGATGAAGAAAGGAGAATTGGCGGCAACTAGTCAGCAGCATGAATCCCATGACTCCCACGGGCATCACAGCGACTCCCCCCACGAATCGCCGTGGACAATGACGCTGCCGTTGGCACTGTTGGCTGTGCCTTCGATTTTGATTGGTTTGGTGGGAACTCCCTACGCCAATTATTTTGAAGAGTTTATCTTTCCTCCTAGCGAAACTCTCTCCGAAGTTATAGAAAAGGCTTCCGAGTTCAATCCGACGGAATTCTACATCATGGCGGGTGCCTCAGTCGGAATTTCCTTAATTGCGATTACCCTGGCTTCGCTGATGTATTTGCGCCGTAAAATTGACCCAGGTGCGATCGCTGCTAAAATCCAACCACTTTACGAGTTATCTCTCAACAAGTGGTACTTTGATGACATTTACCATCGGGTTTTTGTCCTCGGCTTGCGTCGCCTAGCTAGACAAGTTATGGAAGTTGACTTCCGCGTTGTTGATGGTGCTGTTAACCTCACAGGCTTTTTCACCCTTGTTAGCGGTGAAGGTCTGAAGTACCTAGAAAACGGTCG
>JADEXV010000256.1 GCA_015206945.1 Nostocales cyanobacterium LEGE 12452
ATTTTATGATGATGGTGGTCACTGAATATCCTGTCGTAGCGATCGCTCTTGCTCTAAGAAATCGTGATCGCTCTTGCTGTAATCTGAGAAAGTGCGATCGCTATCGCTGTAATCTGAGGAAGTGCGATCGCTCTTGCATCAGTAACCTTGATTTTGCGCTAACCAAGCTTCTAAATCAGTTAAATCCGAAAAATCAAGTAAAGCTTCAGCTAAATTATCCAACTGTGTTGAGTCCAAAGCTTGAATTTTCAATAGCTGTGCAGGTGGTACAGTTCCAACCTTACGGCGAAGTAGCCGTAAAACAATCGATAAAGCTTTTTCCTGCTGGATATCCTGATAAATTACAGACTCGCGCATAGCATAACTCCGTAATAACCTTTTAATCAACGCCTACGCCCAAAATTGAAATAAAGCGATCGCCCGTATGATTTTATGATGATAGTGCGATGTCTACGACGGGCTATTCGGTGACGCCCTATCATTTGCTAGACACAAGGAACAAGCAAAGCTTTATAACAAAAATCATGAGTTTGTCAATGAAAATCATGATTTTATCAATGAAAATCACGAGTTTGTCAACAAAAATCATGAGTTTGTCAACGGAGATCACGAGTTTGTCAACAAAAATCATGATTTTATCAATGAAAATCACGAGTTTGTCAACGAAAATCATGATTTTGGTGACGACAGCTTATATATTTACGTGCGTAGGCGTAGCCCGCACTTCTCTACGAGACGCTCCGCGTAGCTTGCTTCCACGAAGTGGTACGACAAGCTCAGTGACCATCGTAGACATCGCTCTTACTGTAATCTGAGAAAGTGCGTTACCGAACAGCCCGTCATCAACATCGCTCATTCATCAGCAATACTACAAATACTTCTGCAACAATAACCCTAACTTTTCCTTCGTTGCTGCTGGTGCTTTATCCAACTGAGTCAAAATCGCATACTGCAACGCCGAATGCGCCTCACTCAAAGGCGGATTTTCACTCAAGCGCCGCACAGTTTCTTGAATCACCTTTTGAGCATTCACAGCATTCCGCAGCAAATTGCCAATTACCATTTCCACTGTCACACTGTCATGGTCTGGATGCCAACAATCATAATCTGTCACCAGCGCTAAAGTTGCATAAGCAATTTCCGCTTCCCTTGCCAACTTCGCCTCTGGTAAATTCGTCATGCCAATGATTGTTGCATCCCAACTGCGGTAAAGATTCGATTCTGCCTTTGTGGAAAAAGCTGGCCCTTCCATGCACACATAAGTGCCGCCGCGATGGAGAGTAACTTCTGGTAAATTGAGAGATGCGATCGCATCTGCTAATACAGCAGCTAAATTCTTACAAATCGGATCGCCAAAGGCAATGTGAGCAACAATTCCCTCACCGAAAAACGTTGAAATCCGATTTTTCGTTCTGTCAATAAACTGATCTGGCACTACCATATCCAGTGGTTTCGCCTCTTCCTTCAAGGAACCCACAGCACTAGCTGAAATTAAATACTTCACGCCCAATTGCTTCATCGCATAGATATTAGCGCGAAACGGTAACTCAGAGGGTAAAAGCGTGTGATTGCGACCATGACGCGCCAAAAAAGCTACTCGTGTACCATCCAAAGTCCCCAGAATCAAAGCATCAGATGGTGAACCAAAAGGAGTCTCGACTCGCACCTCTTCGACATCTTTGAGGGCATCCATTTTGTAAAGACCGCTACCACCTATAATTCCAATACTAGCTTGAGCCATGATTCTGAACCTGTTCTTTGCTAATCTGCTCAGTTATTTTATCGAAAAGGGGAGTAGCAGAAAACAAAGTGATGTCTACGATGAGATATGCGTAGGCGTAGCCCGTCGTAGACATCGCATTTCGTGCCGCTAACACTATTGGATTATTACCTATTCATTATTTATTCAGGTATAGATAGCAGCGATGCCCAATTATTCGAGGATTAATTAATAATTTTTAGCAATCAAATTTCCGATAATTTTTGGAAATTAAATGCTTATGATTAACCCTTAAGTCAATTGTCACCATAGTGTATAATCGATGCTTTCTGTATACAAATGTTAAGTAGACGCACTCCTACGCACGGAAACAAAGCAAGCGTTATACTTTTGGAAAAAGGCTTATTTTAACCCCTGCTTTTAACATTTTCATAAATCAATGACTCTCAATTTTCGCTTTGCGGTAGTCAGCGACTTACACCTGGCACTTCCTCACACAATCTGGGATCATCCTAGTCGGTTTCATCTGGTAGAAGTAAGTATCTCAGCATTTAAAAGTGTACTAGAACATTTAGCACAACTCGATTTAGATTTCTTGTTGTTGCCAGGAGATTTAACCCAGCACGGCGAACCAGAGAATCACGCCTGGTTGCAACAATGTTTAGCCCAGCTACCTTTTCCCGTCTATGTTGTTCCTGGCAATCATGACGTTCCTGTGCTGTTAGCCGATCGGCAATCAATTGCTTTTGCAGATTTTCCCTACTATTACACGAAGTTTGGCTATGACGATCCCCAGCAGATGTACTACATTCGTCAATTGCTGCCTGGAGTGAAGCTAATTGGACTAAATTCTAACTCCTTTAATGACCAGGGGGAGCAAGTGGGATGTTTAGATGCCAAACAGCTACGGTGGTTAGAAGAGGTGCTGGCGGCATCTGGTGATGAATTAGTTTTGGTGATGGTGCATCATAATGTGGTGGAGCATTTGCCCAATCAATCGAACCATCCACTAGCAAATCGTTATATGTTGTCCAATTCAGCAGAACTGTTGCAGCTGCTGAGGCGCTACGGAGTCAAGCTAGTGTTTACCGGGCATTTGCACGTTCAGGATATTGCTTACTCAGATGGAGTATACGATATTACCACTGGCTCATTAGTAAGCTATCCTCACCCTTACCGAGTGCTAGAGTTTCATCGGGATAACCAAGGTAAAGAATCGTTGCAAATTTTATCCCATCGCGTAGAGTCAGTGCCTGAGTTCCCTGACTTGCAACAGTCATCGCGGCAGTGGATGGGCGATCGCTCTTTCCCTTTCCTAATTAAGCTACTAACTCACTCTCCATTAAACTTGCCGTTATCACAGGCAAAAAAAATAGCTCCTGGTTTGCGTGATTTCTGGGCAACTATTGCCGATGGGGATGCAGTGTTAGATTATCCTCATTTTCCCCCAGAAGTGCGGCGCTATATTCAGACATATAGTGCATCACAGTCTAACTCAGCGATCGCCACTGCTGGAAATTTGACGATGATTGATAATAACAGCACACTTTTGCTGAATAGGAGTTAGGAGTTAGAAGGTGATTCAGCACTCAGCACTCAGCACTCAGCACTCATCACTCAGCACTCATTACTGATTTTGGCGACAGATTCCAAATGCTGAAGTGTAGGCGTGTAAAAAGGTTCTGCCACCAACAGGGCCAATTTCACCGCCACAGAAAAAGCCACCTACAGGAATATCGTTAAGGTAGCGCTGAAATAGTTCAGAATCGAAGTTGGGTTTACCATAGAGTCCTTCACCTCGTCCCAGACAAGAAAACATTAAAGCAGCTACGGCAGAGGGTTCAGATTCTCGTTGGTGTTGATAACTTTGGAGGAGTAATTCGAGGTCTTCAGCAGAGGCTTGAGCATCGCGGAGGTGGAATTGCAGCCTTTGTCCTGGACGAACGCGATCGCCAATTGCGATCGCCCCAGCATTTGGATCGACCCCAAGAATACCACGTATTAAAAAGTCTCCTTGCTGCAAAGCCAGCTTAAATTCATCCATTGCCACACCAACAAACAAAGAATGCTGCGCTAAAATCCTTTCTTGTTCGCTGAGACTAGCAATCAAATCTCGCAATACCACCAGAGGCACTTTATCATCTAACTCTAGAATGATGTTGCGATCGGCTTTTGTAACTTGCAATGGTTTGCCAATCGGTCGGCATCCTTGGGCGACAATCGTTTCCAAAACAATATTGCCAGTCAAAGCTATACCAACAGTCCCCTCGCGATACAAGTTTTGCTGTTCCTCACCGTTAGTATCGTTACAAAAAAGGGCAACACGACCACCCATACCTCCACCACTAGCCTGTCCCCCCACGATCGTCGATCCTGGATAAGCAAAATCCAGCCCCTGCAACAAATCGTTGATTCCAGAGGCGAAAGAACTAGACAGCAAGATGAACTGCGGTGTCGGTGATGGTGGTACACCGATCAAATCAACCCAAGCATCTGGTGAACTGTCTAAGTCAGGTAATTCTTCAGCAGCAATATGAAAAACTTGAATCTTTACTCCTGGAAGGTGTGCTAAAGTCAAGCTAATAGCTGGTTCGGCTTCCAATTCTTGGGTTTCTCCGCTCACTGTCGTCCCAATTACACCACCACCACTACAGCCAATTAGCACAGGCACAGAAAGTTTTTCAGCTAACAAGGGTAACAGTCGGGAATACTCACTCGCAAAAGCAGACGAAATGAATACCAGTCCTAGATCCGCAGGTGCTGTTAACGATGAAACAGCTCGTTCTACCACATCTGTAACAGCGGCTTCCAGAGAATGACGGGTTGATAGGGCATTTGCCCACTGCATTTGGTCTGCCATGAGTTTTGAGCTTCTTTCTCTTTTTTAGGCTAGTAGATTTTGACTTTTTATTTTGGGAAGAATTGCATCTTACAAGAATTGATGCCAGCCCTTTGTCTCCTCCATCCCAAGAAGTTGGGTTTGTCATTCCCTAATATAGGCATCTAAATATATTGTATGATTATTTATCTATGCTACTAATTCCACAAAATCTTAAAAAATAAAGGTAAATGTACTATAGATACGGTAGCTTGCTGTATTGGTTATAAATCAATAAGCTAAAACACTAACTTATGATTGGCTAAATGGTTAGAATGGTTAGTAATCAAGAGAAAAACTGCCATTTCTGAACATTTTCTATACTAGTATTAACAACACACAACGAGACTAAAGCTAATGACCAACATCCAAGAAACAGCAAAAGGCGACATCCAAGAGAAAATCCAAGAAGAAGTGGAACAAGCGCGTACTGTCTGTGATATTAACGGTAGCAACTCACCAGAGTGTGCTGCTGCTTGGGATGCAGTAGAAGAATTGCAAGCCGAAGCTTCTCACAAGCGCCAAAGCAAGCCAAAAAATTCTCTAGAACAGTATTGTGATGACAACCCAGAAGCAATTGAATGCCGGGTTTACGACGACTAAAAATTGAGGCAGCTGGATTTTCTGTTGTTTGGTCAGCAAACAACCAGCATTGACTAAAGAAGACGCCTAGAGTGAAGGGCGTGGAAACTCACCAATGTCCTCCACTCGCAAGCGTTTTATTTAGAGCCACCGATTTTAGTCGTGGAAACAAAAAATAAATTCCTTATTTGCATCAATAGGCTTCTTCCAAAGGGATAAGTTGCGATTTTCATAAATTAAACAACCAATTAATTGGCACTAGGGGCGTACGTCTGTACGCCCCTATAACTTTTTTATAATACTCGTGACTTCTAGTCATACGAGGTTCAATAAACTATTATCAAGAAGAATTCAGGATGAATTGGAGTCCGACTGATTCCTGAATAAAAGGGTTTAATACCCCTGCCTTATTTAGCGGTCTACAATCAATTAGTGGTATAAAATCACACTTAATTTATTGTTTGGACTCCTGACTTCTTTTTTATCTATTGTTTGAGAAAAAATATGGACTATGATATTTGGTTTCGACCTTTCGTCTGGATTGATTACCGACTGGCAGTATTATTCCTGGTAATTATTCCGCTAATTCTTCTGATTTGGGCATTTGTACAAAAAGCAGAAGGCATACAACGCTTATTGGCTATATACTGGCGAGTCTCAAGCCTGGTAGCAATCACAATTTACTTAATGATTGCCCAATATCCAGTTAGCTTTATCTCTGGGTTGATAGCTCAGATTTTGATCCCGATTTCGCTGTGGTTCTGGGTAGATATCAACGATGAAATTGAGTATCAAACCAGTGGTTCTTTGAAATTGATTTTTACCTCTTGGCGCTGGGCGACAACTGTTTATTGTTTTTTGGGCGCACTAGCCTTTATCCCTTTTTTGGGTTGTGCCTTTTCTGGCAATATGATTAAAACTCCCTATTGTCGTGTCTGGTTCGAGGCTCCGTTGCTATTCAAAGAATATTTTCATGCTAACAGCAAGGCTGAGTTCTTAGGTTTTCTTGGCATAACTAGTTTAGTAATTTATGTGCTTTACTTGAGCTATTTTGTTTTGATTAAGCTAGGCAAACAGGGACGTTCAGCCACACCACAGTAACGATCGTTGCACCACCATACCCCTACTCTAAAAAGAATGAATTCCATTGGTAAGCGACTGGAACAATACACTGCTAAACGCACCAAAGAAGTCCTAATTGTAACGGTAGAAATTGCCGACGAGCAAGATACAATTGCTATTTTCAAAGGCTTTTCCAGTTCTTTGATGCGTCCAACCGCATTTGATGCAGATGTACCAGTTCTACCAGATGGGGCAAACATCCTCAACATTGACCGAGTAGCCAGTCCTTACAATCCTGAAGCACCCCGTTATATTCAACAAGGAATTTCTTGGAAAGCTATGGAAGCTCTATTATCAGAAGTGAGAGTTTAACTAATTCGTAATTTTGCAACACGGCTGACTTTGACATTGTTGATGGAGCAATATCTACGACTGGCTGTGACGCTCGTTTGCCCGTGACATCTTCCCTTGGGAGAATACTCGCTAACGCTTCGCGGTGATCTGCTTTGAAGTTGGGGAACTTATTGTTGAAATGGCAGACCTTTGCATAGGATTGCTTGGCTCTGTGAATAATCAGATATGATTTAGACATGGAGTTTGAGTGGGATGAGTCAAAAGCAACAGCTAACCTAACAAAGCACGGTGTCAGCTTTGAAGAGGCTAAGACCGTCTTTGATAATATGCTGGCAGTTATTTTTGATGATGAAGCTCACTCAGTAAGTGAGAAGCGAGAGATTATTATTGGGCACTCCCGAAACAATCGCTTGCTATTGATTTCTTTCACCGAACGTTCTAATGCCATTCGCATTATCAGTGCCCGTTTAGCCACTCGAAGGGAGCGTGAAGATTATGAGCAAAACGCCTTTTGAGGAGTCACACAATTCAGATGACGAGCTTTTAGCTGAGTACCACTTTGATTATAAAAAGGCGAAGCCCAACCGCTTTGCTCCTCAAAGTAAAAAGCAACTGCTAAAAGTTGTGGTTCTAGATGAAGATGTAGCTCAAGTTTTTACAACACCAGAATCGGTCAATAAGGTGCTAAGAGCACTAATTGAGTTAATGCCACAAGTTGCAGACGGCGACAAAGCCTAACAAGCGCAATACAGCGGACGGACGAAAGCTACTGGTGCTAAGTTTAATGTTGCTTATATCCTTTGACCAGGAACGTTACCTTTAAGGAAGCAAGCTACAGATTGGTCTGAATTTCCGTATGAAACTGTCTTCTCTACGAGACGCTGCGCGAACAATTTTAAATAATTATTTTGACTTTTAAATTTAAAAAATGTCCCGTTCTGGATACACACTCCCAGTATTTGCGTGCGCTGCTGCTGTTGCAGCTTTACACTGGTTACACGATCGCCAACCCCTAACTTTAGCATCAGTAGATTTGATTGAACCCGCTCAAATTGTAGAAATCTCCATTGAACAGGTAGCAGGATTATCTGAGAATACAGCTTTAGCAATTACCCGCAGCGATCCCGGTGATAACCTTGACTTGACTAAAGATACACCGATTTGGGCGCTGGTGGAATGGCGAGAACAGGGTGATGATGCTGTAATTATTAAAGGTGGAGAAGGAATTGGTAGGCAATTAAACGCTGATGACAAGCCTGCTATTTATGCTTATGCTCAAAGGCTGTTGCAGAAGAATTTGCAACGAATGCTAGCACCGGGGGAAAAAATCACGGTGACTATTATTTTACCCGAAGGGCGATCGCTTGCTGTTCGCACTTCAAATTCTGCCTTTGGTGTGGTTGAAGGGCTTTCTCTTTTAGGCACAACTGGCATTTCTCAACCCTTAAGTACACCAGATCAGCTTGCACTTTTTCGGGCGGAATTACAAAACAAAGCCAGTCATTTTGAGACTTTAGTATTTTGTATCGGCGAGAATGGCCTAGATTTGGCACGTAAATTAGGGATTAATCCCGAACAATTGGTCAAAACTGCTAACTGGCTTGGCCCAATGTTAGTAGAAGCTGATGTGCTGGGTGTCAAAGAAATTTTATTATTTGGCTATCACGGTAAGCTGATGAAGTTGGCTGGCGGGATTTTTCATACCCATCACTACTTAGCTGATGGACGGCGGGAAATTTTAGCAGCGCACTGTGCGATCGCAGGTTTAAAATCACCAGATATCCAAGCTGTATTTAACAGTGCAACTGCTGAAGCAGCACTAACACACCTAAAATCACTAGATGCTGCAACTGGTAGTGATTGGGTAAATAAAGTTTACAGTGCGATCGCCGAAACTATCGATGTTCGTTCCCAAGAATACATTCAAAGTCATAGCGAAAGCGGCACAAAATTAACAATCTGTGGCTCTATTCTCTTCGATCGCGATCGCAAAATTATCGTGAAAAGTAAAACTGCTGGTCTGTTGATGGGAAAATTATGTTAATTTATTATGAATAATCGTAAACAATCCAAAAAAATAATCCTTTAAGTAACCACTCTAGGGTAGATTTATCGTTTTAATACCATCTCCAACTCCGGGGTTTGACAAATGCACCTAAACTAGCGTTTGTCAAGGCTTTCTATACCATTATCAGCCTATCCAGGCTGGATAATAGCATCACCATAGACCACAAAGCATCTATTTATCCTTAACAGATATAACACTTCCGTCATGAATACAGCGGTGACTCTACCAACAGAACAAGCGCCCCAAACATTGGAAAATTTTGGGAGACTTGATCGCCAATTAATTGTAATTCTGGATTTTGGCTCTCAATATTCTGAGCTGATTGCCCGTCGCATCCGCGAAACTCAAGTATACTCCGAAGTTTTATCCTATCGCACTAGTTCTGAACATTTGCGCCAACTCAATCCCAAGGGAATAATTCTCTCAGGTGGCCCAAGTTCAGTTTATGGTGATAACGCTCCCCATTGTGACCCAGAAATCTGGAATTTGGGAATACCCATTTTGGGTGTTTGCTATGGGATGCAGTTGATGGTAAACCAACTTGGTGGGGAAGTGGCAAAGGCCGATCGAGGTGAATACGGCAAAGCCTTATTATATATTGATGATCCCACGGATTTGCTTACTAATGTTGAAGATGGCACTACCATGTGGATGAGTCATGGAGACTCAGTTATCCAAATGCCATCAGGGTTTGAATTGCTGGCACATACAGAAAATACTCCCTGTGCTGCTATTGCTGACCACGAAAAGAAACTTTATGGCGTTCAGTTCCATCCAGAGGTGGTGCATTCTGTTGGTGGCATAGCATTAATCCGTAATTTTGTCTACCATATCTGCGATTGCGAACCCACTTGGACAACAGCGGCTTTTGTTGAAGAAGCAATTCGAGAAATTCGCGCCAGAGTTGGTGAAAAGCGAGTGCTGTTGGCGCTGTCTGGTGGAGTGGATTCTTCTACCCTGGCTTTCTTACTATACAAAGCGATTGGCGAGCAACTGACTTGCGTGTTTATCGATCAAGGCTTTATGCGAAAATATGAGCCAGAGCGATTGGTAAAGCTGTTTCAAGAGCAGTTTCACATTCCTGTAGAGTATGTTAACGCCCGCGATCGCTTTTTAGCTAGAGTTGCTGGGATCACAGATCCTGAAGAAAAACGCCGCCGCATTGGACACGAATTTATCAGTGTATTTGAGGAAACATCCAAGCGCCTCGGTCACTTTGACTATCTAGCTCAAGGAACTCTTTATCCAGATGTGATCGAATCTGCTGACACCAATGTAGATCCCCAAAGTGGTGAGCGGGTAGCGGTGAAAATTAAGAGTCATCACAATGTTGGCGGTTTGCCCAAAGACCTAAGATTTAAATTGGTCGAACCACTGCGGAAACTATTTAAAGATGAAGTCCGAAAACTTGGACGTTCCATTGGTTTACCAGAAGAAATTGTTCAACGGCAACCTTTTCCTGGCCCTGGTTTAGCAATTCGGATTCTGGGGGAAGTTACATCTGAGCGGTTAAATATTTTGCGCGATGCCGATTTGATTGTGCGGCAAGAAATTAACCAACGCGGTATGTATCATGATTTCTGGCAAGCATTTGCTGTATTGCTGCCAATTCGTAGTGTTGGCGTTATGGGAGATCAACGTACTTACGCCTACCCCATTGTTTTGCGGATTGTTACCAGTGAAGATGGCATGACTGCTGATTGGGCGAGAGTGCCTTATGATGTCCTGGAAGTGATTTCTACTCGAATTGTGAATGAGGTGAAAGGGGTGAATCGCGTGGTTTATGACATCACCTCTAAGCCGCCTGGAACCATTGAATGGGAGTAATCAAGTTTTGAGTTGCCTTAACTAAAAGCTGATTACTCTTTACTACGGTTCAGATTACTTGCAGGAGTTTAGATTCACATACAGCAGTTTACAAGTTAATAGTCAGATATATTACTTCTGACTCCTAGTTACTGACGCATCTGGAGCATCTTCGGCTCCGTTTCAATAAGCTTGAGTTAAAAGTTATTGGTGTTGATAATTGGTCTTTCAAGACCGATAAATCGCGTCTCTATATCTAGGTTTTGAACTTATCTGAACTGTATTGATTTAAAAATGATAATGCCGACCTGACTCGTTTTCAAACTCGGCATTGTCTATTTTTTTTGACTTTTTTCAAGCTCCATCAAAATCCAAACCTGTTAGTAATAAAGCAGTCAGTAGTTAGCAAGATTATTTTTGAAATTAAACTATTCGTTAAAGTTAATTTTTTAATGTAAAGGAATTTAAACACTAACATAATTTTATCC
>JADEXV010000257.1 GCA_015206945.1 Nostocales cyanobacterium LEGE 12452
GTTATGCGTCCCTAAAGCAAATTGCTATGACAAGTGCTGGGTGCTGAGTTCCTCGGCTTAGAGTAAAAAGACCGCCCACACTATTGCGGGATATCAACCTTTTCTCTATAAGAAGATTCCGCGCACTTGCGGGCGTGGCTTTTACCTCAGCACGAAAGTACTGAGTACTTCTTAAATTTACTCAGCACTCAGCACTCAGCACCCAGCACTCAGCACTCAGCACTGAGTTGATAAACCTTTAGAAAGTGAAAGTTGTTCTCAGCGTACCGATAATTGCATCATCGTTATTGCTGTTTTGACCAGGAGAGGTCAACCAGATTACACCGGGGGTAATTGAGATGTTATCTGACAAGCGATACTTGTAAAAGCCTTCAAAATGATAAGGTATATCATTACCAGTACCAGCAAAAACTCCTCCTCGGTTAAAGGCATAAGGTTCTGCACCAGCAAAAATCCCTAAAACGTTACCCTTTTTACCGAAGTCAGGTAAGGCTATCCCAAGACCGTAGCTCCAAGCTTCATAATCATCATCAGCACCAAAGCCTGTGACATCGTGGTAAGAGACGAAGCCACTGAATGACAGTTTATCGCTGGGTCTGAAGGCTGCCGATATCCCATAAGAATTACTGGAAGATCCGTTTAGGGTAGTTAGAGTATTAGCTTGACCAGTACCTACGACGCGGTTAGTACTACCCAAACCACCACCTAGATCGAATAAATTACCACCCCCAGCACCATGATAACCGTGAACGTAGGTAGCACCTATAGATAAGCGATCGCCAACACTAAAGTTCAATTGTCCCAGAGCCGCATAATTACCCTCTAACAAACCTTGACTTGTCCCAGGATTATTAGCATTTGATGCCAAGTAGCCGATAGTCAGTGAACTTGGTTTGAAAAAACTGCCACCCTTACCAAAGGGTAAAGTCAGTGCCGCACCTGCACCACCACCAATGCGATAAATCGGACTTTCGGAAGCAAAGGTAGACAAAGCACCATTACCGCCATCAAAATCCTCAAAGTAAGGGTTGTTAGTGGCAACATAATCGCTATGAATACCCCCAGTACCCGCAAAGTAAGCTTGAGCAGGGCCTATGGGTACGTAATACGCTAGCCAGTCGATAATCACACTGTTGTTACTAGTGCTGCCGAGTTGAAATGTTTGCGTACCTTCAGCAGTATCGATCGCAACACCATTATCCCCTACCTGCGTAAAGGCTAGTGCATTCCCGGCTGCAAGACGGGTGTGTAAAACGTCTTTACCTGTGAAGCTGGTTTGCAAGTCTAAACGTACCCTATCTTGGAAGACAGTATTGTTAGCATCACCAGTATTATTGCCAAAAATATCAGTAACGACAAAAATGGCTTCACCCACCAATTTTGTGGTAGTAGAAAACTGATTAGCTTCAAGTTCAGCAGTCCGTGCTTCTACAGAATCTACTCGACCGCGTAGAGTTGCCAGTTCTGCCGAGAATTCCTCCTGCAAACGCTGGAGAGTCGCCAAATCCTGTTTTGTCACCAAGTCAGCAGTTGCTGTGGCAATCAGTTCATTAACTCGATCTAAACAAGCATTCAAACCTGCGGCAAACTCATAACGAGTCAGTGCCCGATTGCCACGGTAAGTAGAATTTGGGTATCCTGCAATACAACCGTAGCGCTCAACTAAAGATTGCAAAGCTTGGAATGCCCAATCAGTCGGCTGTACATCAGAAAATTGAGAAACTGATGTGACTTGAGACAGTGAAGTCTGATTTTTGCCTTCGTTGCTGTAGCGATTAACCTCTTCTAAAACCTTGTTTTCATCAGTCTTTTGGGCAATCAATTGCTGATTAACCTTTGGTTGCTCTGTTTGACTGAATATTGAAGCATTAGCAGCTATTGGTGCTTCTGTCTGAGCAGTTTTTGCTTTTATATCTTCAGAAGAACTTGCTACTTGAGCAGCAGCCATAGCCTTAGCGGAAACCAACACCGTCACTCCCAAAACTACTGGACTGAGTACCAGAGTTTTCCACAATAAATGAGACATTTTTATTTTCCTTTTCCAAAAAATAACCAAAATCAGTTGGTTCAAGAAAAAGAGAATAAGTAATTATTCTGCTTCTTGGGAATCTTATCAGATTGCTGTTACCTAAGCTATATATCGAAGAAAATTTTTACAGATAAGGAATTGTCAAGTTTTGCAGATAGCTTATTTGCCAAAGGTTGAGTTTATAATAAGGGTATTTCGGTCGTTTTTGTACTATTTATGGACTTTAGCTTCTTGTTTTTAACCCTGATTTGCGGTAGTTGCTTTTTATCTTTAAATTTATTCCTGAATCAAGAAAGTGTATTTATATATGAAGTTTTGATGATAAATTAGTAATCTTTAATATTAGCCAGTTTTGTGTCGGGATAGGCTACCCCCAAACACATTTCTATCCTTTTTTAAGCCCCTGATTTAGGCAGATAATTTTTCATAACTATCAGCAGTTGTTGTTTCTAAGCCCAGAATGGGACACACATCTGGTTCAGATGTTCCGTGCATCGTCAGAAGCAGAGCGTCGATTAAAGCTTTAGCTTTAAGCAGCGTTTCCTGAAACTCCATCTCTGGCTCAGAAAGGGCTATAATACCGCCACCGATACCAATGGAGGTTTGATTGGGAGTCAAAACAGCAGTCCGAATCACAATATTTAAATCGGCTGAACCATTCAACCCCAAAAAGCCTATTGCACCTGAATAGACTCCCCGCGCTTCTTGTTCCAAGCGATCAATAATTTGCATGGTGCGGATTTTCGGCGCACCAGTCATCGATCCTCCGGGAAATGCAGCTTGCACGCAATCCACAGCTTGTAAATCTGAACGTAACCGCCCGCGTATCGTTGTCACCAATTGATGTACTGTTGGGTATGTTTCCACATCCATTAATTTTGGTACGTGAATGCTACCAACTTCACAGACTCGTCCTAAATCATTGCGTAACAGATCGACAATCATGAGATTTTCGGCTCGGTCTTTTTCGCTATTGCGTAGCTTTTCACGGAGGACGAAATCGGCTTCGGGGGTTTCTCCTCGTGGTAGGGTTCCCTTAATAGGCTTAGTTTCTACCCATCCTTGGCGATCGATCCTTAGAAACCTTTCTGGAGACGAGCAGGCGATCGCTACGCTCGCCGCAGGCATGGCAATCTCACCAAAGCGTAAAAATGCAGAATAAGGAGCCGGATTGATTTTACGTAATGTGCGGTAGAAGGTCAATGGATCGGGGGTGGCATTGGTGTACAGCTGATTAGTCAGGCAAACTTGATAGGTTTCCCCTTCGTGAATTTCGTCTAAGCATTGCTGAATATCTTGAATATAATTTTGGTAAGTGCGACTCAAACGGAAGTTAACTGGCTGACAATTTTCTTGGGGTACAAAAGGAAAAAGAGGATCTAGAGTTTCGAGTTGTTGCTGGATATTATCAAACCAAGTTTCTACTTGTTCTGTTTGTCCTTTTTTGATTAATTGCAACAAATAAAGACACTGTTCTTGATGATCGATGGCAATCATGCGATCGGCAAGTAAGAAAATTGCATCAGGTAATGGTGAAGAATGTACCAATGACGAGCCACATTCTGCCTTGAGTTCATAGCCAAAATAGCCAACAAATCCACAGTTAAAATCAAAAGGTAAATCATCAGCTTGGCAACTTCGGCAGTCTATTTCTCGCTTCAAATACTCAAAAATACTTTCGGTGCGATGAGTCACGGTATCTGACTGTGTGATGATGAGTTCTTGCGTTTGGGTATGATATCGCACCAATAGACTGTTTGCTCCGCTGCCATCACCCATAAACGAGAAGCGAGATAGACCAAGTTCTACACGGCTGCTATCTAACCAAAAAGCGTTGGGTGCATTCTCAAACAGTTGCACAAATATTTGTTCTGTATTTGGGCAGATATCTAACTTGCGCGTATACAATTCAAATTTTTCTTCTTGTTCTTGGCAAGGTTCATCTACAGTAGGAGTAACAGATCCATATCCAATGTGATACTGTTTTTCTGGACTTATTGACGATTTCTCTCTAAATTGCAGCGTAATATCTCGAAAATTTTCTAGTAATCTTTGCCCATATTCTGTACAGATAGACTCTGGGTGAAACTGCACACCCCAAAAAGGTAGATGTACATGACGCAATCCCATCACTAATCCTTCTTCAGTCCAAGCAATTTTTTCTAAACACTCAGGTAGTTCATCAGCAACTAATAATGAGTGATAACGCACCACAGAAAACTGATTAGGAATACCTTGAAATAATTCTGAATTATTATGATAAATTTTACTGAGTCTACCGTGTCGAACTTCCGGTGCATGAATCACTCTTCCACCATGTAGATAGCCAAGTCCTTGATGCCCCAGACAGACTCCCAGTAAGGGCACATCCACATTCTCAATTATCTGTCGGCAGACTCCAAAATCTTCTGACCTTTCTGGACGACCGGGGCCAGGTGAAATCACAATGTTGTCAAATGCAATTTCTTTCAATTCATCCCAGTTAAGGCGATCGTTATAAATTACCAGAGGTAGTTTACCATTTACCTCAGCAAGCATCTGGTAAAGATTAAAGGTATAAGAGTCATAATTATCAATAATTAATGTTTGCATACATACTTCATTAACGACTGTGTAGAACATTTTTGCAATTAGAATAGCACCTAGATAATTTATCTGCTACTTTAAATTTTTCGGTTCTATCTTTGTTAATAAGTTATGTTGTCATGCACTTTGCAGTTCTTGATTTTGGTTAAGCTTGTCTTTACTGCCTGTAAAGTATCCTAGCATAAGGTATTTCCAACAAATAAATTATCTAATCTTGTTGGGTGGAAAGTGTTCGACTCAGCGCTCACCTCGAAGTCCTGCTCACCCTGAATATTGAACAGATAAGACACGCACATCATAAAGAAAATTGCGGGTATTTTTTTATTTAGAAGCCCCTAAGTCTCGAAAGAATGTGTCTAAGTAGAGCTTTGCCTAAGCTCGTAGCGAATGGACTTCCAAGAAACTTTGCGCTCCTCTGCGTTTAAACAGAAAAAATATGTTTTACCTAAGATATATTTTAAAGATATATAAAATGTAGTAACCAAATAGAATATGTGTTTATTAATTAGCTAAATAGGTAGATATTTAGATATATATATATATTTGATTTATTTCTTCGCGTGCAAAACTCATTAGAATTTCTCCGGTACAAACATTACCAAAAATAAATAGATGAAAAGCCCTAGTGTCACCAGTCCTAACAGTCCCAACCCCCAAGTTTGACTGCGGGAAAGTTGTTCGCCAGTAGCTGCATAGACTACAGGCGAAACCACTAGGTTGAAACACATCGCTAAGAACAAATACAGTGGCAGCTTTTGTCTACGCCATTGACACCAGATTTCAGTTATTTTCTCTAATACTTGAGATGCAGCTATGCCTGCGGCGAGCTTCTCTACGAGACGCTCCGCGAACGCTAACGCACGTTGGATCTGAATAGGTTTCATAATAAATTAAGACAAAGGTAGGATAATATAGTATTTTACAAAACACCAAATTAACCTAAATATGGATATTTGGTAATATTACATTTTAATAATTGCATCCAATATTTTGTAGCATTTTTTTGAGTTATTCCTATATCGCGTAAATTGTGACCTTTGGCTATATTTAACATATAATATGTTAGTTGTAGAGCTATAAATAAATAAGCTAAACCCAAAGGTTTTAAATGTTGCAAAAATAGGTGAAATATAACTTGAAGTTTCTGTCTATGACGAAAATGTATCCACCATTTCGTTTGATGTTCGGCTATACTTTTTTGTAGACCTAATATAGCCTCAATCTCTATAAATTTATCTTTTACTTGATTATAAAAATTTATTTCTTTTTCAATGTTTCTAGCCTTGTATGATAAATCAGCATCGTCAGATAACTGATAGGCTTCACTAATTAAATGACCAACCTTTTCTGCTTTTTGTTGGTCATATCCAAGTTTAATATATATTTCAGTTGCTGCTTCTGCCAATTCAGCAAACTTTTCAGCATCATGTAGCCAATATATTTTTGTTTGTAGTTCTCCTAAAGTAAAAGCTAGAGTATGATTCATCAATTTTGCTTGAAATATGCTTTCGATTATCTAACTTAAAATTAAACACTAAAATCTAGCCTTTTGAGCATCTAAACTCAACTCGTTCCAAAATTAGAAAATTAAGATTACCTAGTGCTACTCTGATGTATTAGATTTAGCCGATCTTTTTACCCACCAAACTCATTAACTGCTTATCTAGTTCGATGAGGTAATTTCTACCGTAAGCTCCATTTTCTAACCCTGCGACAAGATGATTGGGAATGTCTTGAGTAATTTCCTCGCTACAAGAACCAGCAGCGAGAGCGATCGCAGCTACTGTATCTACATCCCCGGTAAAAGCGATACAATCTTGTAAAAGTTCGCTCATCCTGTCATTTCGCATCACCGCAGTAATCGCTGCTCTGACACTCATCCAGCCTTTGGACTTGACTTTCCCTTCCCACGGTTTATTCCACTCTCCAGATACATAACCTTCCAGAAACCTTCCTAATTTGCGTTTTGCTCCCAGTCGATAGATAAAATAATGTGACATCAAGGCCGCCGCAACGGCAGCATTGATCCCATCAGGTGTATTGTGGGTAATTGCCGCTTGAATTGTTGCCGCCTCAATGACTTTTTCTGGTGTAGAGTAGATGCCAATGGGTGCTGCACGCATCGCTCCCCCGCTTTTGTCACTATCAGGGTTAATTTTGGTTAAAAACTCTTCCCCATCCTGAATTTCTCCCAGAAAATGGTAGAAGCTTCGGGAATAACCTTTTCTCTCATCGCGTTTGAAGGCTCTAACAAAACTACGGCTAAAACTTCTGGCGTCCACGGTGCTTGAGCGATAATCACTTCCGCAATGGCAATACTCATCTGGGTGTCGTCGGTGTAGCTGCCAGGATTGAGTCGAAAACGCGGATGTTCAACGTATCGACTCAAATCATTGTTAACGATCATTTCGTCTGCATATTCAAAACCTGCACCGTAGGCATCTGCAATCGCTAACTCTAGCAGCATAAGGGTATTAAACTAAAAACTGACGCGCCAGAAAAAAGCTAGAAACTGATTTAGCATCTACCGGCTCTCCCTCCAGAATAGCTTTTTCTAATTCTTCAGGAGTCATAAAGACAGTTTCGATATCTTCGTCTCCATCTTGTGGTGGTGGTGTCTCCAGCTTTTCTAAATCTCGCGCCAGAAAAGCATAGATAATTTCATCAGAATAGCCAGGAGCTAGGAAAAATTCGCCTAACTTGTCCCATTTTTGGGCACTATAGCCAGTTTCTTCGGCAATTTCACGCTGTATTGTTTCTAAAGGCTCTTCCTTTCCTTCCAATGTCCCCGCCGGAAATTCTAATATCCGTCCCTGAATCGCAAAACGGTACTGGCGCACCAGTATAAGTTTACCTTCCGCTGTCACTGGCACAGCTAGAGCACCGCCAGGGTGACGAATACATTCCCATTCTCCTTCCGATTTATTCGGCAAACGCAAGCGATTAACTTCAAAATCAAACTTGCGTCCTTTATGAAACAGGCGTTGTCTCAGCAGTTGTGGTAATTCTCTACCTAATGGCATAGTAAAATCTGATTATCTGTGAATACAGAGGCAAAATCAGTGTTCTTCTGTTTTTAAGGATGGTGTTTTTAATTGTCCATCCATAAATGTACATCAGAACAGTCTACCTCTTTCAGCAGCTCTTTAATAACACACCCGGAAACTGGTTCTATCCAATCTGGGGCAATTTCTGCCAGTGGGACTAATACAAAGGCGCGATCCCGCATTCGGGGATGGGGAATCTGGAGATTTGGTGTATCCAAAGTAATGTCATCATATAGTAACAAATCCAAATCTAGAATTCGTGGCCCCCAGCGTTCCTGACGCACGCGCCCAAATTGTTGTTCAATTCCCAACAAAATTTCTAATAACTGCTGGGGGAGCATTTTTACATGCAATGTGACGCAGCCATTGAGGTAATCTGGCTGTGGTGGCCCGACAGCTTTAGTTTGATACCAATGGGATCTGGCTTCTAAAACAATACCTGGCGTTTGGGCTAAAGTCTCTATAGCTGCTTCTAAAATTGTTTGGGAATCGCCGATATTACTACCAAGAGCAACGGCGCTTCGTCTTAGCTCTGCTTCGTTGTAGCCCGGTGTAGACATTATACTTTCCTGAAATAAACCGTTTTCGGGTTGTATTTGCGGATACTTGTCAATAGCTTTGATATTCGCAGTAATTATCAAAATTGCAGCTTTTTTACAAAACTAAATTAACTAAATTTAAAAAACATTATTTTATGGTGAATTCAGTTAATTATTTATAGGATATTATACTAACACAATGGTAGTGCTATAACCCCAAAGTTGATTGATGGTGGTTATATAATTACTTACTACTTTGAGCGAGGAACTGACGTGGGGAAGCTTACCTCCTGGTTCAAGCGAAGACCAACTAATTTGAGTGACTCTGGACAAGGAGGAACGAATGAGAGCTTACCACCAGCACATCTGGCGCAGACGAGGCAGTTACTGAGCAAAATGAAAATTCTACCATCTAAGATGAGCGTCAATCGGGCAACTGGCACTAAACCACTCTATCGCCGCTTATGGTTTTGGGCAGGTTTAGGTGTTAGTGGTGGGATAGTTGCCTCGATCTACGGCATCAGTCTAATAGATCGGACTTTGCCAGATCAGTCCGAGCTGAATGCTGTGTTTCGAGAGCAAACACTGACCATTAAAGCTGCTGATGGCACTATATTACAACAACAAGGTGAAGCGACCAGAGAACAGCTACAGCTAGAACAAATACCAGATAATTTAAAAAAAGCTTTCATCGCCTCAGAAGATAGAAGATTTAGGCAACACAACGGAGTCGATGCGCAAGGGATTGTCAGAGCGGGTTTGAATAATTTGCGATCGCAAGGTGTGGTAGAAGGTGGTAGCACCATCACCCAACAGCTAACGCGGATTTTGTTTTTGAAACAAGAGCGGACAATCTGGCGCAAACTCAAAGAAGTCCGCCTAGCACAAAAAATAGAGCAAGAATTAACCAAGGATCAGATTCTAGAGCGTTACCTAAATCTGGTTTATTTGGGATCTGGAGCTTATGGTGTGGCAGATGCCGCCTGGGTATACTTTAGTAAAACGCCAGACCAACTTTCTCTCGCGGAAATGGCAACGATTGCTGGATTAGCTCCTGCTCCGAGCTTATACGCCCCAGACAAAAATCCCGAAGCGGCAAAACGGCGGCGAAACTTGGTATTGCTACGGATGCAAGAAGATAAAATAATTACGCCAGAGCAAAGGCAAGCAGCCCTTCAGGAGCCATTAGCCCTCAAAAGCAGTTCACCCAAGCGAGTCCAAGTAGAATCACCCTACTTTACCAGCTACATCCAAAAAGAATTGCCCAAGTATGTCTCTGCTGACGTGTTAAAAAGTGGGGGTCTAGTAGTAGAAACCACGCTCAACCCAAGTTGGCAGAAGGTGGCAGAAGAGGCAGTTGCAAAAACATTGCGAAATCAAGGACGCTGGGAAAACTTTAAGCAAGCTGCAATGGTGGCCATAGACCCCCGAAACGGTGAAATTAAAGCAATGGTTGGGGGAAAAGACTTTGGTAAAAACCAGTTTAATCGAGTTACCCAGGCACAACGGCAGCCAGGATCGACATTTAAAGGGTTTGTATATGCAACTGCGATCGCTACTGGCAAAAGCCCCTACGATAGCTACGAGGATGCGCCCCTTGTCGTAGACGGCTATGAACCGAAAAACTATAGTGAAAACTTCCGGGGTTCAATGAACATCCGAGATGCGCTCACCCGCTCTGTTAATATTGTTGCGGTCAAGGTGTTGATTGATGTGGGATTTACACCAACGATTAAACTAGCCCATGATATGGGAATAAAATCTGAACTCAAGCCCACCTACTCCTTGGCTCTTGGTTCAAATGAAGTCAATTTGCTAGAGTTGACGAGCGCTTATGGTAGTTTTGCAACTCAGGGATTGCACGCAGAGCCTCATGGTATTACTCGCATCCTCAACCGCCAAGGCAAA
Organism: Nostocales cyanobacterium LEGE 12452; assembly: GCA_015206945.1. Taxonomy (GTDB): domain Bacteria; phylum Cyanobacteriota; class Cyanobacteriia; order Cyanobacteriales; family Nostocaceae; genus Nostoc. Next base: position 10,110 of record JADEXV010000257.1, read on the forward strand.
GTCATCTGGTCAGCTAACTTCAAGTCAAAACGCGCCCTGGACGCTGACAGTGCCGCCATCATGACTTGGATGCTACGCAACGTCGTTCAAGCGGGAACTGGTGGTGCTGCCCAATTAGCTAATAGACAAGTTGCAGGCAAAACCGGCACCTCCGACGAAGCCCGCGATTTATGGTTTATTGGCTACATTCCTCAGATGGTGACAGGGGTATGGCTAGGTAACGATGACAACCGCCCTACTTATGGCAGTAGTAGTAGTGCCGCTTACACTTGGCGCGAATTTATGGAAAAAGCGGTAGAGGGGATGCCTGTAGAAAAATTTCCCAAACGACCTAAGTTAGATGGTCGCAAAGGCACTATCAAAGCCCAGTCCATCAAGCCCAAACAAATGCTGAATCGTTCTATTGCCTCTAATGATGATGACTCAGAAGGGCAAAGTGCGAGAAATTCTGATGAGAGTGGTTCATCTCGAAGACGTAGAAGAAGGAGAAGCTATTCTCAAGAAGAACAGCAATCGAGCGATTATACCCCAAGACGGAGAAGGCGCGATCGCAGCGAATCAAGTTCTAGTAACTCCTCCTCAGAATCATCTACTTCACGGCGACGTTCTAGAAGAGTAGAATCTGATTCACCTCCGCCTAGAAGAAGTCGGCGAGAGTTGCCTCCCGCAAATAGTTCTGGTTCTTCATCGTCACAACCATCTTGGCGGGATAGACTTAGACCTTCTAACTAGTAATGAGAAGTGGGCATTGTTGAGACTATGCACGACTTGTAGGGGGCAGTGAGCAAGGGGAGCAGGGG
>JADEXV010000258.1 GCA_015206945.1 Nostocales cyanobacterium LEGE 12452
CTGCTCCCCTACTCCCCTGCTCCCCTGCCCTCCTGCTCCCCACACCTGGGTTATGTTCGCTAGACATAGCTTTGAGTTTAGATGTGAAAGAATCAGAGCGATCGCTTGTTTCGGGAGTAAATTGCCCGATTGGGGCATGAATAGGAGCAGGTGGGAGCAGTTTTGGCTGTCGTTGATGATGGTTTGGTGATGGGGAAGGCGCTGGGCTTTCTTGTGAAGTTTGCCTCTGGCTGACAGCAGATAATCGCTCAAGGGTTGCCGAAGAGGTAAATTTCCCAGAAAGCGGAGACTTCAAGACAGTTTTATTGTCTCTATCTTCCTGCTTTCTTTCTTCTTCACTCAAAGATGTCTTTGGTTCATAACTTTTCAGTTGGAGAGTGGCTGTATTGCTGTGTTGATAGCCATTGCGAATTTTAGCTGGTGGTAATTGAGGACTCGTCACTTGCTCTAGAGCGGGTTTTCTCTTGGCTGGCGGTAGAGCTGGCGCAGCCGATGAGGTTAAGCTTTGGGGAAATTTGCTACAAATCATCCGTTCAAATTCCATGTTGAAATGATATGTAGCCTGATCCCGGCGCTGCCAAAATACTAAAATTTGCTGCACGGAAACGGCTTTATAACGACCTTGATATAGTGCCTCAATCACTGCCAGGTGTAGCCAATTAAGGGGATATTGCGTTTGCCAACGCTCAACTAGCTCATTGGCACTATACCCACTGAGATCGAAACTATAGTTAATTAATAAGGCGATCGCCAAGTTGGCAGAGGTGTCTGGAAGTGTTGTTAACATGGGGCTATTAGCTTTAGGCAATAGGTCTAAGATTTGTCACCCATCGCATATTAGCCTAGCGTGCTTTTAACTACATGGTTTATTTTTCCAAGAGTTGTCAAGCCAATAGGCAGTGTTCCTTATTCTACTTGTCAACTTCTAGAATGCAACCCCATATAGACTGATTTAATCGCAGATGTTCGCCCAATGGCGACTAATGCCTGATAAACCATCGCTGCAACTTCGGCGCGTGTTGCCAAACGTAAAGGTGCAAGTACTTTCGGATCTGGATAGTTGACAACGATTCCCCGTTGTGTAGCAGTGGCAACGGCTGTCCGCGCGTAGTCGGGAATGGTATGACGATCGCTATATACTTTTAAAACATTGCTATCAACAGCTGGTAGTCCCAGTCCGTTTACTAGGGAGACAATCACTTGTAGCCGTTGCACACTTTGATCGGGGCGGAAAGTGCGATCGCTAAATCCGCCAACAAAACCACCGCTAGCCGCGATTTGGATAGCGCTATAAGCCCAAAAATCCTTGGGTACATCCGTAAAATCAGGAGATGGAATTTTGGGAAATGGGTTAAAAGCGATCGCCACCAAAGCTGCATACTGGGCGCGAGTCATGGGTTTATCTGGCTGGTAGCTACCATTGGCAAAAGCATGAGTTAAATCCATGCTCACTAATGCCTGAATAAATGCTTCTGCCCAATGTCCATCTAGTTCGGGAGATGGGGATTGTGTCAAAGCGTCTACTCGATTCGTTGGGAGTAATTCGACCAAACCCTTGACTAGAGCAGGATTTAATTGATTACCTACGGAAACTAGCTTTTGTGTAGTGGCATTATATAAATCAAATTCACTATGATCGCGAAAAATATTATCACCTGGATCTTCGGTATTACCTAAATCGGGGACTGCATTGCCATTGACTAATAAACCACCTTGGGTATTGTTAGCAATGAGATTTTGACGTAGCACAGGTTGGGCATTACGAGAAAGTGCGATCGCGGTGCGATTTTCTGATAATTTATTATTGGCGATCGTTGGAACGGCAAAGTCACTAATTGCTATGCCTAAAGGGTTTCTTTGAAATACATTCCGCCGTACCTCTCCCTGGCTATGACCTGCCATCACTAACCCGCTAGCAGTATTTTGCACAAATATGTTATCTAAAATTGCAGGTTTGGCAGTACCAGTGGTAAACACACCTTCCCGCCCACAGTTGCTTAGAGTATTGTTACTTAAACTAGGTGCAGCCGATTCAATCCAGATACCAGTACCTCTGGCTGAGGGATTGGTGACAGTTACACCTAAAAGACTGGCATTATCTACCAAGAGCAGCGTAATATTTTGTATACCAAAACTGGGACTTTGAAACTCGCCACTCCCGGAAATTACAATTCCTGCACCTTTGTTAGCTTCATTACCCACCACTGTCACCCCTCCAGAGAGGAGCAATGGAAACACCTCACCACTAGCGGCGTTGTAAGTCCCCGACTCCAGATGAATTATCGTCAGGATTTTGGTTACTTTTAAAGCACGGGTGAGGCTTCTAAATGGACTCAACCGTGAACCAGTATTGCTATCATTCCCTGTCATAGGGTTGACATAGAGTGTGACGACGAGGGTAGAGTTCACCATTGATAGTTGAGAGTCAATTGTTTTAATTATGACAATCGTAAATAACAATACTTGTAGCAAACTTTTTCACAGTAATATCCTTGTGTATAGAAAATATATCCACTTGACTTTTTTTGACAAGCAGATCCTGTGTACACAAAGGTTATAGACTTCCAAATAAAAAAAATATCCAACTATTTATTGTGGGGTGTGCGTCTCGCCTGCCCAGTAACCAAAGGTGGGCATCTTGCCCACCTCACAAGATTGGATAATTTATTTCTTGGAAGTCCCTTATAGACTTTTATGCAATATTCCAAGTTCTCATCTCGATCATATTGTCAGCTGCAACAAAGGCATTGTCAGTCAAAACAATGCCTTTGCAACTCTAAAAGACTGGTGTGTAAACTGTAGCACCTGTGCAGAGAAGATTAAGGGATGACGTTCTCATCCAAAATAGTTCCTTCTATATTGGCTCCATCCAAATTTGCTCCACTCAAATTTGTCTGGCTCAAATCTGCTTGAGTGAGATTAGCCTGAGATAAGTCAGCTACAGTTAAATCTGCACCACTTAAATCTGCTCCATCTAGATTCGCCGCTATCAAGCTTGCTTCCTGCAAATCCGCCGCACTCAAGTTAGTTTCAATCAATTTAGCAACCGTCAAATCAGCTTGGCTTAAATTAGCTCCTTCCATTGCTGCTCCATCCAAGATAGCTCCATCCAAAATTGCTCCGCTTAAGTTGCTACCACTGAGATCGGCATTGCTCAAATCTGCCCCATTTAAGTCTGCCTCAATCAAACTGGCATCGGTTAAATTAGCGTGACTCAGATTAGCTCCATCTAAAATTGCTCGATCTAAAATTACGCCACTGAGATCGGCTTCTCTTAAATTGACCTCGCTCAAGTTGACGCCAGTAAAGTCTCTGACACCTGCGGCATAGTTTTTCAGGAGTTGATCTGCTTTCATATCTGTCGCTGTGCTAAGGAACGTTTAATTGAGGCTATCCAGCTTACCCAGACAGGCAGTAAATTCTCAGCACGCGCAACTGAGAACTATTGTGGTGAATTAAACTACAGTAAATATTGAATCACTTTAATCTAGATTAGCTATCCTTTGCTATTGGCGCTACTACCTAGAGTTGTGAATTAATTTCATACTTAGGATGGATGTTTACCGCCTGAAAAATTTCAGCATTAGTGCAAAGCGATCGCTATACTCAAAAGACCAATTATCTACACCAATAACTTTTAACCCAAGCGCATTGGTTTATTTAGGATGAAGCAGGAAACTCCTTATTTGAAACTATTAGTCATTGGTAAACCGTAAGCCCACTGCGATACCTAGCACCGCAAGGCGGAAGTCAAAAGAATTGTATTCCGAGCTTCTTGCGCCATTTGAAATGGTATGTTTATTTCCGCGCCCGCTGTACTAGTATTTTCGGTATCGCAGTGGATAGTTCATGTTTCCCCACCAACCACTACATCTCGAATTCGGAGGCTAGGACCACCACAACCCACTGACAAGCCATTTTGCCCTCCCTTACCACAACCGCCAGATTCATCCCAGTAAAAATCATCACCAAGCGCCTCAATATCCGCTAAAGTTTGAAATACATTTCCCGAAAGCGTCACATCCCGGACAGGTTCAGCAATTTTGCCGTTCCTAATCATCCATGCTTCCCCAGCACTAAAGGTGAACATTTCCCCATTCGTCATCCCACCCAACCAATTACGGGCATAAACTCCTTCTTTGATATCGGTGAATAAGTCTGCGACTGGTGTTTTACCCCGTTCAATCCAGGTATTTGTCATCCGCACAATGGGAGTAAAGTGATAGTTGAGACAGCGAGCGTTACCAGTAGGTGCTTCCTCCAATTTGCCAGCAGTTTCACGAGAATGTAAACGTCCCACTAAAACTCCATCTTTAATTAATTGAGTAGTAGTAGCTGGTGTGCCTTCATCGTCGTAAAAATAGCTACCGCGATGTCCCTCTGGAGCCGCACCATCAAAAATTTGCAGTTCTTCTGGGCCAAACCGCCGTCCGATGGTCATAACTTCCAAGAGATCGGGGTTTTCGTAAGCCATATCAGCCTCAGAAAGATGTCCGAAGGCTTCGTGGACGAATAAACCCGTGAGAATTGGGTCAATGACTACAGTGTAAGTATTGCCTTTGACTGGTGGTAGAGATAAAGCGGCGATCGCTCTTTGAGCAGCACCTTGTACCTGTTCATCCAAACTAGTTAAATCTTCGTAAGCTTTGCGAGAGCCAGTAGTTTCCCGTCCAGTTTGTACGGTTTCGCCATTTCTGGCGGTGGCGGCAAAGCGCATTTCCATATCCACCCAAGATTGCTCGATCAAAGTACCTTCGGAAGTAGCAATGATGACTTTTTGGGCGCTGTCACCGTAACGCACCGAGGTAGTGGTAATTCGGCGATCGACGCTTTTAAGCAATTGGGTATAACGATCGCATAATTGTTTTTTCTGCGAGAGTGGGATGTTTCGGGGATCAGTACCTTTTAGGGGTAGAATGCATACTGCTTGCACCGGGTCAATGGGTGCAAGTAAAGTTTCTTCATCACCAACCATCCGCGCAGCAGCGATCGCTTCTTCTATGCGATCCTCGATTGTTGCCAGCTGGTTAAAGCAGCTCAACCCCCATCCACCTTTATAACAAGCACGAATATGTCCGCCAATGGAGATGCCTTCACTGAGAGTTTCTACCTTGTCGCCACGCAACAAGATATCAGTCCCTTCTGCTTCTTCAAGGCGAATCATCAGATAATCTACACGCTTAGAGTAGCGGGCGATCAGGTCAGAAAGTAAATTTTGTGCGTCAGCAAGTGTAGTCGGCATTTCCAATTAGTAACAATGACGAACTGCATTTATTTTGCAATTATTTGGGCAGTTTCTGCTAATCAATATTATGAGGAGACTGAGTACTGGGGGAGATGAGTGAGTTGAAAAACAGGGGAGAAGTTGGAGTAAGTTTTTCTTCTCTGCGTCTTTGCACCTGTGCCTCTTGTGCCCAATCTCCAACCCCCAATCTGGAGTTACGGTGGGTAAGAACTCAATGATGTGCTAAGATAATCAAGTGAGAATAAAATTCGGTTACATTCTTTGTTTTTAGTATTGACAGGCTTTTCCCTTTTGGTCTTAACAAGCTTGCCTCCGAAATCTAAATCTCTACACACCTATGATTTTGGAGATAATGCATGTCAATTTATGTAGGTAATCTATCCTACGAGGTCACACAAGATGACCTCAATTCTGTGTTTGCCGAACACGGTACTGTAAAGCGGGTTCAGTTACCTACTGACCGTGAAACAGGACGTCCACGCGGCTTTGCCTTTGTAGAGATGGGCACAGAAGCTGAAGAAACAGCTGCCATTGATGCTCTTGATGGAGCTGAATGGATGGGACGCGACCTCAAAGTCAATAAGGCTAAACCAAAAGAAGATAGAGGTGGTTCTTTTGGTGGTGGTGGCGATCGTCGTGGCGGCGGTGGCGGTGGATACAATAGATCGCGCTACTAAGCTTTAAGATCAAAAATTAAGTTTTAACGTCTAAAGGGCAGAATCATTATCTGCCCTTTTTGCACTCTGGTCTACTGGATCTGACCTTTCACGGTACGTGGAAAAGAAGCGAGGGTGTGGGGTGTAGGGTGTAGTAAGACAATATCAGTTCTCTACACCCTACACCCTACCCCCAGCCTTGATGAGGGTTTCAATACTTCCCGTGAAAAGAAAGCTACTGGATGGCTTAAATTGCCCAGTACCAATTAAGTAGGAGATGATAAATGACCCAAGTATTTGTGGGCGAAAATGAAGGAATTGAGTCAGCCTTACGTCGATTTAAGAGGGAAGTTTCCAAAGCAGGTATTTTTCCAGACATGAGAAAGAATCGTCACTTTGAAACGCCTTTGGAAAAACACAAGCGCAAAGAAGTCGCTCGACACAAACAACGCAAGAGAAATTTCCGTCGTAATTAATAATAAGGGATACCTTCGGTTAGTTATGCTAACACACTCTCATTAGATTCTTAGCTGTCGAAAAGGCGATCGCTGTACTCCAAAGGAGAATCTAATGAGTAAGTTTTGAACATCGGCAAGCTTTCCTGATATAAGCTATCTATCAAAATCATTATAAATTTGTTTGAGTTACCGCTGTTCTATATTAATCAGAATTTCCAGGGTCAACTAATTAGAAAATAAGTCAAAAATATTCTTAATAATAAGCTGCACCCAATACTGCTCTGTTAAAAGGAAAAGGGTTAGGGGAAAAGGAGTGGAAGGCTCGGTATATAAGGTTTTTCTTTCCCCTTTAACATGAGTCCCTTTACCCCAAAACCAGACATCAATTCCTTCTAAGCACGAGCACGCGTAATCTGAGCAGTATCAAAATCTTGTAGCCGAGTCATATTTCCACTGTTCTTATCAACAATAAACACAGCATTAGGTGTCTCATATCTCATCGCTCCAAAGGCGAGGAGTTGACCTGTTGTAGAGCAAACTAAGCTTTGTAAGCCATTATTCCATGCTTGACCATTAACTTTTAATTGTCCTAGTCTGATGGGCTTTTTTTGATTTGGATCTAGCTGCACCAGAGTTGTCTCACCATACGCACCAACTATAGAGGTATAAAGTATTCCATCTGGGCACTCAGCTAGATTGCTGACCCGCTCATTGTCCAGGAACTTAATCTTACTAATAGGGCTTATCTCTCCTGTTTGAAGATTAATATCTACCAATCTGATTGGTGGTGTACCGTTCTTCTTTCCTACTAGACCAATGAGTCGTCCATCATTAGTACCTAGCAAGCTCCCAAGCTGTTGATTCGGTTTAAGTCCTGAGACTATCAAACTTTTTACAGACGTACCCAAAAATGTAATGCGAGTAGGTGTCGCCTGTCTTCGACTAAGCGCAACCGGAGTAATGGCTACAACAAGTGTGCCATCGCTTAAAGAGGTAAAACCACTCAATATCTCATTAGGCTCTAATAGAGGTGTAGTTTTATCCGTAAGTACCTGAGCCTTTCCTGTCATTAAGGATTGCAAAACTAGCCCTACAGGCTTAATATCTGTGCTTACACTGTTTAGGGCAGTGTTCTCTACTAATTCAGTGGTGTTTACCTCTGTAATAACCGTTGGATCAGTAGTAACGAGCGGGCTAGAACCTATACCTACAATATTTAAACTTGGTGTTTCTGCCAAGGCTTTCTTGGTTAGATAACTAAGTCCAGATACTACAGTTCCAGCAAGTACCAATTGTCCAAACCGTCGACGTGATACCTTGTAATTCATATTTTTCTTCCTAGAATGAATGACTTTTATTAGGTAGCAGTGGGAACGTAAACAGATAAGGCTAATATATTTGCGTCCAGGTTGCTACTGAGGGTGTTCCATTGTTGTCACTAATAAAAAGCATGTACCAGCCTGGAGGGGCGATGTTTCGATTGTTTATGACCCTGACATTAAGAGAAGTAGCGTTTCTAGAAGTAATGGGTGCATCCACTAACCTTTGTTCTGTATCGCAAGAATGGGTAGTTGCTGTTGGTCTAATCAGACTCACCCATTTAATATTCGCAGCTTGGGGTGTCTGAATCGTAAATTGCTGCCCGTAGGTAACAGTTTGAGGAGCTCTCCGAATAACTGGTCGCGATCGCGACATATACGCAGGACTGTAGATTTCTAATCGCAGTTCATTGACCCTCCGTTGAGGGTTTCCTCCAGCTGTGACGACCCTACCATCTGGTAACAGCACAGCCACCGAGTGATATACGCGGGGGACATTTTGTTTAGCTACTACTGTCCAGGTATTTGTAGCTGGATTGTAGATTTCTGCTGGCAGCATTGATTGTGTTATGTCCTCATTCATTTTGCTACCATTGCAAACAAATACTGTGCGATCGGGCAACAAAACTGCGCTATGATGCATCCGGGCATAGTTTAAAGGCTTTGCTGCTACGTAAGTTGGATTACTAGCTTTTAAATCGACAATATTTACCCTCTTTGTTGCTGTCTTACCACTACCCCCACCGAGAATCATCACCTTTTGATCTTGTGCAGGTGGTAAAAGAACACTGGCAGCTTGATCGCCAAAAGCTATGTCTTGCAGCCCTGTCACCACTGTTTCTGTAATGGATGGTGTAAATGTCTCTGGCAGGGTTAATATCCTTGGTGTCACCCCAGTGCCACCCATCTGAGCACCTGAATAAAAAATTTTTCCACTACTTAGTAGAAACAGATGCGCGTATGGCGGTAAGGCACTAGTTGTTGGAAAAGCTTTCCAACCATTTGGAAACAAAGCAGAATAAATTTCTGGTTGTCTATTGAGCTTGCCATCTTTATCTGGCCCAGACACTGCTAAGACTCGACCGCTGCCTAGTGTTAACACAGTAGGATACCAGCGACCATTATTCATTGATCGTATCTTGACCCATTTCTCAGCAATGGGATCAAACATCAGAGCATAGGGTGAACCATAAAATGGGTCATAGCGCAAAGTTCCACCTGCAACCAGTAACTGACCATCAGGGCGGAAGGAGTGACCAGCGCAAAAAATATCCATCGGTTGATTGTTACTATCCAATGGAGGCGCTTGAGACGAAAAGGTTCCCTTGTTTACATCCCAAACCACACTGTCATAGGGAGTATTTAACCGATTGGGATCGTTACCTGAGCCACAGAAAAAGAATACCTTCCCAGTACGAAGTAGAGCAGCATGTATAGGTATGATTGGAGCATTGTACGACAATACTTGCCATTTATCTGTAGTAGTAGCTAGAGCAATGGAAGTCCCTAAATCTGTTGCTTCTTGAAGGTTGGTGTTGTTATTAGGTTGAGTCACTTTATTTACAATTCTTTCTAGGTGAACTTCATTTTTTGTACTTTATTTTAGTAATTGATTTCTCAATTTATATCTATACTTCTTTAGGCTTATTTAGCGTTAAGATATGATGTGTTTCATAATAAGGAAATGTAAAATCATCTGTTATCAATACTAATTGCGCTATCAATCATACATCCTGTAGAGTATCTAAATTAAGCCTTAACTACATTGCTACTATCAATAATACTACATCTCATTCATGAAGTTTTCTTATAGAATATTTCCTTACAGAAGAAAATAAATATCTTTGGTTTTGCGGCCTTAATTTGTGAAATCATCGCAAATCTCTAGTCACTTTTGGATAATTAGATAAATTAAGAAAAAGCTTGTATAGTAAGGGTTTTGTAGGTTAATATTAGCAGCATTAATTTGTGAACGGATATTAATCAAGAATAATTATCCAAGACCATCTGTATCTCTACAACTATTTAATGTGGCGGATTACTTCGGCAACTGACCAAGCTTGAGCGATCGCTCCTCTGGGTGTGTGAGGTGAATCGCCATCAAAAATCTCAGAAATAGAACCAAGACAAGAATCAAAGAAAAAATGATCTAGCAAGGGTTGCCAATCAAAAGGCAGCGATTGTTGTGGATAAAAACGTTGCCAAGCCCGAATATACGGCCCAATTAGCCAAGTCCAAACAGTGCCTTGATGATAAGCGCGATCGCGTTGTTGTTGATTGCCCTCATATTTTCCTTTGTATTCTGGATCTCCTGGATCGAGACTGCGAAGACCATAAGGTGTGAGCAAGCTGGTAGTTGCCAAATCTAATATCTGACACCCTTGCTGTTCGGAAAACCCACAATGGTGTAACGACAGCGCCAAAACCGCATTCGGACGAATTTGAAAATTCCGGCGATCATCCGGCTCAATAGTATCGTACAGATAACCTAGCTGAGGATTCCAGAATTTTTGCAGTGAGGTTTTCACGTGTTGTGCTTGGTTAGCATAACGTTGTGCTTGCTTAGTGAGACGCACTGGTGATCCATACTCCATTTCGCTAAGGCGCTCTGCCCACTGACTCAGCCAACATAAAGCAGAATACCACAGTGCATTGATTTCCACAGGCTTCCCATAACGGGGTGTAACGGGGTGTGTCCCAATTACCACATCCATCCAGGTGAGAGCTACACCACGAGCGTCCCAACTAACTAACCCATCGGTAGCATCGACCTGGATATTGAAATGTGTACCACCGACAAACGCTTTATAGATTTGCTGTACTACAGGGAATTGCTCTGCCAAAAAATCCCAGTCTTGGGTAGCTTCTAAATAAAGTCCTAAAGTTTCAATCCACCACAATGCCGCATCAATACTGTTATAAATTGGTTCGCCATTGAGATCGGGAAATGCATTCGCAATCAAACCGTGGCGACAATAATGCCCAAAAGTTCGCAATACTCTTTTTGCTAGGTCAAAGCGCTGTGGAACTAGTGCCAACCCCGGTAAAGCGATTAATGTATCGCGTCCCCAGTCATTAAACCAGTGATAACCAGCAATGACCGTAGGGCCTGCAATTGAGGCTCGATAGACGATAAACCGATCGCTTGCTTTGAGTAGTTGTTGCCAGATTGGGAATTGGACATTGGGAATTGGACATGGGGTATGGGGCATTGGATATTCAT
>JADEXV010000259.1 GCA_015206945.1 Nostocales cyanobacterium LEGE 12452
TCATCCTTAATTTCCCTGGCAGCAGCGAGGGCTTCTGGCAACAAATCTGCTGGCAGTTTCTCTGCTAAGGCACTTAAGGCATTGGCGCGATCGCTTTCATCCTTAATTTCCCTGGCAGCAGCGAGGGCTTCTGGCAACAGCCCTGGCAGTTTCTCTGCTAAGGCTCTCAAGATATTGACGCGAGAATACTCATTTTGAATTTCCCTGGCAGCAGCGAGGACTTCTGGCAACAGCCCTGGCAGTTTCTCTGCTAAGGCTCTCAAGATATTGACGCGAGAATACTCATTTTGAATTTCCCTGGCAGCAGCGAGGACTTCTGGCAACAAATCTGTTGGCAGTTTCTCTGCTAAGGCACTCAAGACTTTGACGCGATCGCTCTCATCCTTAATTTCCCTGGCAGCAGCGAGTGCTTCTGGCAATAACTGTGGTGGCAGTTTCTCTGCTAAGGTACTCAAGGCATCGGCGCGATTCCTCTCACCCTGAATCTCCCTGGCAGCAATTAGCGCTTTTTGCAGCGCTAGTTCTTTGAGATTTGGTGGCAAATAGTTAACTAGTTCTGTCAGCGAGTTGGCTTTCTGCTTTGGCTGTGGGTTTTGCAGGGCGTAAGCTAATCCTTGTTCAGGAGTCCAAAAATTATTTTTGACCAACGCAACTAGCAGCTTTACTGGTAAATTACCTGCCAAACTATTCAGGGATGCAGTAATCAGAGCATAGCGACACTGCAAACCTACAACTTGAGGCAAAATTGATTCAGTCCAATTTGCCTCTGCTAATTCCCAAGCACGAGAAATATCTGTGATGTAACCCCCAGCTTGTCCTAATTTTTCTCGCGCTTCAAACCAGCCATTGCTTCCTGTCTGCGACTCTTCCCGCAATAACTGGTGAATTTCATCTACCCGTTCAGCCTTCTCTAAATGCCAAACTAGACGCTGATGAATGTAACCATCATTAGGTAGTGTATGCCAAAGGTTTTTTTGAGTCTTTTGCCGATATTGCTGTAAAAAGTTGACCTGAGCATTAGCAAAACTCAAACCTAGCCCTGGCAAATCACCCCTGCGTTTCGGTGTTATGGAAGCAGTTAACAAATTACGTGCCAAGTCATGCAATAGATCATGTAACCTATAGGTCAATGTTCCATCAGCTAGAGGGATACTAGGTAATAATAGTGCTTTACTCCCCAGGTATCGCAATCTATCAAAAGCATCACGCTCATCCGTATCCCAAAGCGTTGCCGTCATCATCTGAGTAATGTTTACATCCTCTGGTAAGACTCCCAACCTAGTGAAATCTAGTCGGTTTTCTTCTGGCAATCGCTGTATACTCAGATTTAATGATGCAATTAAGCTAAAACGTTTTAAGCTTGCCTCGTCAGTAAAGTCTCCAGCTTCAGGGTCGTCAAATGTTTTTAAGCGTGCAACCTCTTGCTCAAGATCCTGCAACATATCTGCCCAGCGAATACCACCTTTAACTTGAGCAGCCGCCAGTTCTAATGCCAGGGGAAGATAACCAACTGCTTTAGTTAAAGCTTCAGCCTCCTGACGCCCTAAATCTATCAAATTATGTCCTAGCAAGTTGGTCAAGAGTTCCATCGCCTGTTCTGGCTTCATCACATCTACACTATAAATACTGGCTCCAAATAGTTTAGCGATCGCCCTCTCACGGGTTGTGAGCAGTATCTTACAGCGAGATCCGCCTACCTTAAAAAGTTCGATATATTTTGTATTCCAGGCATCATCTATTATCAGCAGCATTACTTTGTCTTGAAGCAAACTCCCAAGATGCTTAGACGTTACCTCTACATTAGTGGCACGGTGATTATAGTCTCCCAAAGCCTGCACCCAACCACCCAGCAGTTCTAAAACTTTGGGTTCCTGACCTAAAGTTACACAAAGAATGCCATCACAGAAGTGTTTTCTTACCTCTGGGTCATGTGCAAGTCCTGCTACCAAAGTAGATTTGCCTACAGAACCCATACCATGAATAGCAATACTTTCCAAAGTGCCAGCATTTGACGATGACTTTGTGAGAAGACGAGCCTTTAAATCTTGGCTGTACTCCTGTCGGTCCACGTAATGCTCTGGCTTAGGTGGTGCTTCAAATGGAATGCCAATAGCAGATTTAAGAGGAGCAAAGGGTTGCCCTCCTTCATTATCTGACCAGCGGAGGTAGAGTACCGGGCGATACCACTGGTTTCCCTCAGCCCCCATTGCTTCCCGCGCTTGGTTGATAGCAGTTGCTAAAGAATTTTTCTGTCCTAAAGACCGATAAAAATGCTCGGAAAATTTAGCAGCAGCTTCGACACCGACTGAATATTGCATTGCCACAACTGCCGGAATTCGCTGGCTAATAAGATTTTGTGCTGTGCCGTTGAATACTGAATCTCCTACAAATGTCATTGCAGACTGGCAAGCACTCAAGACAGCTATGGTAACACCACCAGTTTTGCTAATGCCATCACCAAAGCTAGACTGCCGCAGTAATGTTCCCAATTCTTCCGCACTGATGTAATCTGCATCCCCATCTTCATCCTCAAAAACCAAATAGCCTTGAGGTTGTGGCAGTTGCAAATCACACTTTCGACAAGTAGCAGCTTTAACTCCCTTATTCATCGCACCGCAATGGCTACAGCGCTTACCAAACAGCCCATGTCCATCAAAATGCAACACATGGGGAGCATTGTTTTCCCGATTTTCTGTCAAATATTCTCTTAAGTTATCACGTGTGGCTTCATCAAGTTTTTTAAAGTTTATATGTCCTTTTTCTTTAGCACTCTTTAATCCTTTAATAATTGCTTTTTGTTCACTCTGATTAAATGGGTTCAGCCCTAATTCTGAGTCAGAGGCAGAAGATGATATTAGTAAAACATTTAACTTTTCAACCTTTCCTAAGTTTGGAGGAGCAGAGCCATAAGCAATGTAGCGGGAAATCGTTACCTGTTGGTGTAGTAGAAATTTTTTACCATCGTGCAGCAGTTCCCAGGGATAATCTGCTAAACGCGATCGCTGTACTACATCTGCTTCAAACTTTAGCTGAATATGTAATTGTTTTTCTTGACTCTCAGCCACTCGTTGTGCTGCAAGCAAAGCATTTTCAACCTTGCTACCCAATGGAAACAGTGACTTGTATAACTCTTGCCCAATATTAGCTATATAGTTAGGATGAAAAGCGCTAATGTCATTGCTGAGTATGCCAGACTTGACCATCCAATCTTGCTCTCCGGCAGTCTGAAAATATTGTGAGTTGAAAGCACTCATCTCCAAGGTTCTCAGCAGAGTCATCCGCCAGTCAATCTCGCCTTCAAAGAAAGGCAATGATGATTCAGTTGCTCCTTCACCTACAGGAGATTTTGTCACTATTGCCTTAAATTGTTTAGCATTTATGGGCATGAGATATAGTTCAAAAGTTTCCACTTGGCTGCTTCCTTACTTATACTGAAAACGACTCACTTAAGACTCGAAACCCGGATCATCAAGCCCTTTTGTGAGGCCTTTCACACTGGTTTTCTGAAATTCCTGCCAACGTTTCGGATAAAGAGTTTGGTAAATTCCTAATAACTCTTCTTTTTTCAACAGGGGAGATAAGGTAACTTTCACTTTCTGTACATCATCTCGACTAACTCCCCCTTTCGTTTCAAGAACATAGACTTTAACTCCTCCCTGTAAGTCCTTCTTTACTGTTACTTGTAGCTCCAACTCTACAGAATCTACGCTAAAAAGAGGAATGTCGGTTTCTTTATTTGGAGAGGCAGCGATAGAATCAGCAAGCAGTTCTTGCTTGACTTTTTGAATGAGTTCCGCAAGTCCTATTAAATTTTCGTTAGACATTGAAATTTTATCTCCGTAAATGTATCCAATATTATTTGAATTTGTCAATATTAAAACATGATAATAAGCGATTAAACTCAGGGTAATCACTTAATATAATAATTTTGGCAATGCCTATGGCGGCAAGCTACGCACCGCTTGTGATAAATGCGGTTAGGGACTTGCGTAAAAATAAAGTACCAGTAAACCGAGTTTCGACTTACCTCGGCTCCGCTCGGCACGAGTCGCTCAACTCTCGATGGCTGAGGGTTGAGCGCAGCGATGCACTGAGCGCAGTCGAAGTGTCGAAACCCGTCCGGTTGGGATACTATTAACCCGCAGATCCCTTACAACTTATTTAAGGTAAATTAACTACACGGGTAGGAGCACAACATATTGTGCCCCTACGATTATCTGTACCTCATGCCTGTTGCAATCTGCTGTATATTTATCTGTGATTAACTATTTTTTCTGTAGCTTACCTATGCGGAAACTAAGCAGATTTCTTATTTTCGTCTGATGTCTGCCCTGCACTACCTTTCAATCGACTCAACCTGCTTTTGCGTATACGTTCGCTGTCACGAACGCCACCTGCTACTTCATATTCGCTGCTGTCTGTGCCATACTTGAAACCAACTCCCTTTAGCATCTTATCTGAAAGTTTACTCAACTTTTTTTCCATTTCATCGATTTTAGTTTTAGTAGAGTCAACCACAGCTAAAGCGTTGTTATAAGTATCAAGCATAGTGCGAAACTCATCAATTGATTGAGTCAGATTTTCCAAATCGCAACTATTACCAAAATCCATGTTTGAATCAACTGCTTTGAATCCAGACGTTCTCAATTCAGCTTTTTCTAGAATCCGCGATGTCCGCTTTGTACGAGGCATGGATGTACTCCTTGAAGATATTTATAGAACTAGCTTGCCTCAATTAAGCTGTATTCTGTATCAGAAAAACTCGCAAATCATTATATTTTTTCTCATAATATTTGTAGGCAATTCCAGTGGTTTTGCTGAAGTCAAGAACTAGATGCTGATTTTGATAGAGATCATATATTTGAACTTCATACAAGCTTCAGTTTATTCACGATCGCTTTCATGTTGATGACTAATGTTGTAATGTTGGTGACTGATATCGTAATGTTTGATGACTAATGCGGTAATATTACTCACTAATATCGTAATGTTGGTGACTAATATTGTAATGTTGGTCACTAATATCGTAATGTTTGATGACTAATATCGTAATATTACTCACTAATATCGTAATGTTGGTGACTAATGTCGTAACGTTTTGGCAATTGCTTAAGTCAGATTGACAGTAATAGTCATCTGTCTTGGTAATTAATTCCTAATACTCTTGAGGATAACACTGGATGGGTGGGCGATCGCTGCGATCGTGAGTTAGGCGAATCAGATTGCTGCAACGCGTCGTCAACAATTCAAGGTGCGTTCTTGAATTATGATACAAATACGTTAGTAGGGGCACAATATGTTGTGCCCCTACGCGAAATCTATATGTATCAGGGTTATAGTGAAATGGTATTAGCTTACGGCGTAACGCACACTATATCTACTGATTTTGGGAATGGAAAGGACAACCACCTACAGTTAATTTCTGAAGAAAGACATTATTATCAAAATAATGCTCTAAAGACTCAATCTTCAAATCATCAGTGACGCGAGCAATACTAACTCCGACAATTTCGATTGTTTCACCTGTGGGTGCATAGTCCTTATAGGAACCATTAAATGTTCCCCAATGTCGCCACTTAAAGGTAACATTAGGCGGCCCCGAAAGAACTTCTGTTAATTCCCAAAGAAAGCCATTAGGAAAGGCTGTATGAAAAACTTGAAATGAAGATTCAAAGGTTTCTGTTTCAGAGTTATATTGCTCAGTTTTACCCAAAAACAGGTTATAAGTACCCTCATCTGCAACATCCTGAGCAGTGAATTGTTGTCCGCCATTGGTACTCATTTTAAACTTATCAGTAACAATCGAAAGCCACTGTTGAGGGTTAGATTTATTAGAAGCTTCCATTTCAAAAGTGCGGACTAAATTTTGAGCGATGGCTTCTAAAGAACCTTCTGGATGCTGAAATTTACTCTCTTGATGAAGAAATTCATTGGTATATGAATAATCGGGGCGTTTTCCTTCTCGCCACTGTACTTCTTCATCATGAGCAATGACTATATCTCTATCTTGTACCCAGAGTGGCAATTCTGTTGTCTTTTCGCTACTCATACAAGCTGACTGATTGATAAACATCGTTTCTCAGAATAAAGTTTTATCCATACAAGTCAATCGAAAAATCTAAAAAAGTAAATAATATTCATAATCAACCAATAAACTTGACCTGTTGTACAAATCCGAATATGAGCAAACACGGATGCTTCTTGAGCGAGAAACTTATCCTATCGGATTTAGGTTTATTTATCCGCTAGTTACACAGAATTCAGAAATGAATTCTGTTTTGTTAAATCAAATCCAATTGCATTACATTCCCTTCAGAGAAACCAAGGCTGGAGTAAACTGGTTTGCCCAATGGCGAGGCGTTAAGAACCACCCGCGTGCAAGCGATCGCTTTTAAATATTCAATTGCTCTATTAGTTAAGGATTTGGCAATTCCTTGTCTGCGGTAAGATTGTTCGACATAAACGCCCCAAATATATCCAAACTTGCGGTGTTCATCTTTGAGAACATTCGGGTATAAACCTGCAAACAGTTGACAACTTACAGAACCCACAACTATATTATCAATCTCTGCAATAAAAGCCTGATAAAACAAATCTCGACGCGCTTCTTCTATAAATTGGAGGGTAATATTCTCCCACTCCAGAATAATATTACTCTCATCAACACCAATATCTAGCCACATTTGGTAAAAGTGTTTTGCAATCAGTGAGTCTTCTTTGATTGTGCCTTCTCTAATAATGAGATGTTTTTCTGTCAGCATAATTTCTAACAAATTTTTGGAACTCACAAATAACTCCTTTCCAAAGTTGGCTACGGTGTACACACAAGTCTTCTAGAGTTGCGCCACAAGCTTTTGATCCCCCCAACCCCCCTTAAAAAGGGGGGCAAAAACCTCTCAAAGTCCCCCTTTTTAAGGGGGATTTAGGGGGATCTATGACGATTTTGGTTTTCTAGAAAGATGTGTGTACACCGTAGCCCAAAGTTGGAGAGGAGTTTGTTAGCATCAGCTAAAAACTGGCAGTTTCACAGATTCCGATTTCAGACTTTCTGTGCAGTTACTTCCTCTGGCTTTTGTTGAGTTTGCAAAGATGCATACAACCTATTCAAGGCATTAACATAAGCTTGCGCGGATGCCACGATGATATCTGTGTTCGCTGCATGACCAGAAAACACTTTAGATTCATAACGTAAACGAATCGTCACTTCGCCAAGGGCATCAATACCGCCTGTTACTGACTGCACAGAAAACTCAATCAACTGGTTAGGCACATTCACCACACGGTTGATGGCTTTGTAAACTGCATCCACTGGCCCAGTACCGATCGCAGCATCGGTTAATTCTTCACCTTCTGGGGTACGCAGAGTAACTGTAGCGGTGGGACGGGCGTTGCTACCACAGGAAACTTGCACCAACTCTACTCGAAATAAATCAGGTGCTTGTTGGATTTCATCATTAACGATCGCTTCCAAATCCCAATCGGAAATATCTTTCTTTTTATCGGCTACTTCTTTGAATCTGACGAAGGCTTTATTTAACTCGGTATCTGACAGTTCAAAACCCAATTCTTTTAACCGAGTGCGGAAAGCATTTCTGCCTGAATGTTTGCCCAAAACTATTTGATTGTCTGTTAAGCCAATCAATTGGGCATCCATAATTTCGTAGGTGAGTTTGTTTTTTAACACACCATCTTGGTGAATTCCAGACTCATGGGCAAAGGCATTCGCCCCAACGATCGCTTTATTTGGTTGTACCAACATTCCCGTTAAATTAGAAACTAAGCGTGAGGTTTTATAAATTTGTCGGGTGTCGATATTTGTCAGGGATTCTTGAGAATCTTCTGGTCTGCCGAGATAAGGGTTAAAATATTGCCGCCGCACGTGCAACGCCATTACCAATTCTTCTAGTGATGCATTTCCGGCGCGTTCGCCAATGCCATTTATTGTACATTCTAGTTGCCGCGCGCCATTTTTTACGGCTTCTAAGAAGTTAGCAACTGCCAAGCCTAAATCATTGTGTCCGTGAACGGAAATAATCGCTTGGTCAATGTTGGGGACATTTTCAATAATGCCCTTAATCATTGCTCCAAATTCGCTGGGAGTGGTGTAACCAACCGTATCAGGAATGTTAACTGTTGTTGCACCAGCTGCGATCGTTCGCTCTAAAACTTGATACAGAAATTCTGGATCGGTACGAGCCGCATCCATCGGCGAAAATTCGATATCTGTCATGAAGGACTTGGCATAAGCTACCATTTCTTCGGCGATCGCTAGCACTTCTGCCCGTGACTTTCGCAATTGATACTCTAAATGAATATCAGAAGTCGAAATGAATGTGTGAATTCTGGCATTAACTGCTGGTTTTAATGCTTCGGCTGCCGCTTCAATATCTGCTTTAATCGCTCTTGCCAAACTACAAATTACCGGGCCATTTTCTGTCCCGACAATTTGAGCAATTTTCTTGACTGCTTCAAAATCTCCAGGACTGGCAAAGGCAAAGCCTGCTTCAATTACATCTACACCTAGACGCGCTAATTGTTTGGCAATAACTAGCTTTTCGTCTATATTCAAAGTCGCTCCCGGACACTGCTCTCCATCTCGCAATGTTGTATCAAAAATAATGATTCGATCTGTTTTGTTTGTCATTTGCCGTTTGGTGTTTAGTGTTTACTTGAGGCTTAATATATCTTCAACCCTAGTTTTTCTTTTACTCTTATTTTTGTAAATAATTGTTAAAGCTACTAACCTTCAGTTTTTTCTATTTGATCTCTGATATCATTTAAATCTATATATCTATCAGTAGCATTGCGTAGTTCTCTAGCAATCATTCCTTCTGTTGATACTACCGTAATATGTGTATTTTTTGAGCGTAATAGTTCGATTGCTCTTTCAAAATCTCCATCACCACTGAATAAGACTACTCGGTCATACTGGTCTACTGTATTAAACATATCTACAACAATTTCAATATCTAAATTCGCTTTTTGCGAGTAACGACCTGACGTATCATCATAATATTCTTTCAGAATTTTAGTTCGTACTGTATATCCTAGACTAATCAGAGCATCTCTGAAACCTCGCTGGTCTTGTGGATCTTTTAAGCCAGTGTACCAGAAGGCATTAATTAATGTTGTTTCTGATTGCTCATGTTTGAAGTATTCTAAGACTCGCCGCGGGTCAAAAAACCAGCCATTTTTTTGTTGAGCATAGAACATATTGTTTCCATCTACAAAAATAGATAGACGATTCATTGGAGAACCCATACAAATTTACACCTAATAATATATATGAATTTAGATGGAACAATAGATTATAGCAATTTTCAAATGCCTTGTTTGCTAATATCTATAACGTAGTTCTTTATCTATAGCTTTTATCCTACCTCTTTCAAGACATAAAAACGCCTGCAATATTGAAGTTGAGATCCTGAGTGTTAGCCTGATTCACCTCCAGCACTGCAAGAGCTACTTGGCGATCAAAATCTACCCATAAAATTGACCCAGTAACAGCATTCATCGCTGCATAACAGTAAAGTTTACTCCTAAAGAGGTATAACATAGGCTTAAGGTAAGATATAAATTAATGCCTATCTTTCGATAAAGCTGTCAGTATCAGAACACGCTTTCTGGAGATTACCAACATTGCACCAGAGACAGAAGACAGCCTTGGGACTGCTTCTGGTATAGCACCCAGTTAGGAACGTAGTTGTTGGTTAGGTAAGGGTAAAATCTTGCCACAACCAAATTCACAGGTAGAGTATATCCGGCTCCGATCTATGAGACAATCACTACTTGTAACTGATTCAACAGAAAAAGAATAAATTAAGTAGTGGTTGAGTAAGAATTTTTTGGGGGCTGGCTCTGCCAATAAAATTTTGTTGATGAATAGAAGATACTTTACAAATGTATAAGATTATCATTTAAGTCTTATTTCAATGTGCTTACACTAAAACGCGGTCTGAATAAATAAAAGTGTTGGACTAAAATCAATCAGTAACACGATATGGCAGAAGAACCTACATCTACCTTAACTAAAAACTATGTCTCTACTGCCAATAAACTGTCAAGTAAACCAACAAAAGTGACTTCAACAGCATCTGCTCGCCACTCTCGGTGGATGGTTCGCTTAGGTCATCTACTGGCAGGTACTTGGGCAATTGGGGGCGCACTATTGAGCGCTTCTGGTGGGGAATTGGTTCAATTGATGGAAAATCAGGTGCTTTCTGGCTTTTTTCAACTGCGCGGGCCGATTGTGCCTCCAGAAGACATTGTGATTTTAGCAATAGACGATCAGTCAATATCGGTTCCCGAACAGTACTATAAAACAGATCCGAAACAGTATGCCTACTTAGAAACACTAAAATCTTATCCTTATAAACGGGCTGCATACTCCCAGGTAATCACAAAATTAATCGAGGCAGGTGCCCGTGCTGTAGCATTAGATGTAGTTTTTGATACGGCAAGCAGCTATGGAGTTGCAGACGATCGCCAATTTCAGGCAGTATTGCAAAAATATGGCAATAAAGTTGCCTTAGCAGCCGTCTACGAAAATTCCCAGACGCACCAAGGGTCTTTTACGCAACTAACAGACCCACAACAAATATTTCGTACAGGGTCAGTATCCATTGGTTCAGTTAATTTTCCTTTAGAAGTAGATGGAAAAGTTCATCGATTAGCGAGTGAGTTTCCCAAGCTATTAGGTGAAGATGATTTATTTAGCAAAAAGCGGCGTTGCTGAAAGAGTAATGGTAATATTTGGCATAATAAAGGTATGAAATGTCCTCAATGTCACTCCACTCAAACTGCTAAAAACGGACACCGTCGAGGAAGACAGTGCTATAAGTGCAAGGATTG
>JADEXV010000260.1 GCA_015206945.1 Nostocales cyanobacterium LEGE 12452
ACTCCTAACTCCTAACTCTTAGCTCGCTAATCCCCACTCCCCTTCTTTAAACAAACTGTCAACATTGAACTTTAAAATAGAAAATTAGCCCTTATCATTAATAGTCCGGGCTTGAAGCTGAAACTGACAGATAATAGCCGATAGCTAAATATTCGATAGCTGATAGCTCAAGATGGATCTTGGAGATTGCTACCGTTTGCTAGGTTTAAGATCGGGAGCTTCTTTTGCTGACATCAAAGCGTCTTACCGACGACTGGCGCAGCAATATCATCCCGATATCAACCCAGATGACAACAAAGCCAAAGATAAATTTATTGCCTTGACAGAGGCCTACAAACTCCTGCTGACGGTAGTACTACCAGAGGAAATTGGCGTACATTCAAGTCAGGTGTCAACGTCTGGACGTGACGACGCCAAGGCAACGCAGCGGCAGAAAACACCAGTAACAACGGTGACAAGTCAAGAATCAGGGAAACCAAAGCCGCCGAATCTTTTGGAAATAGAAGAACGGCTGAAGTGGAAGACTTATGAGCAATTGCAGCGATTTTTGCAAGAAAGACGATTTCCACAAGCGATCGCCCTGGCGGAAGCTTTAGCAGATCGGTTGTCAACAGATGCAGAAGTTCGCCAATGGCTAGCGATCGCCTATCAAATTTGGGGACGGGCGCTAATCTCTGAAAAACAATTACTCAAAGCCAGAATTTATCTCAAAAAAGCCTTGAAAACAGACCCACATAATAAAAGTCTCTGGTATGAAGTCCAGCGTGATTTCCAGCGCTTGGAACAAATTTTTTAAAGCTTACAAAATTTTAAATCTCGTTTCCAGGTCTAAGAAGGAAATGCTTTTCGTTGCGGTTCTGGGGCTTAGACGGAAGGCGGGAGCCTTCCAAAAGCCATTCCCAGCCAGAGACTGGGAACGAGGTAAAATTACGAATTACGAATTACCCCCATCCCCTCAACACTGCTCCCAAGGTAGCGATTCCCTCAAGAATCTTCTCGGTTGTTTGAAAGCTAAAAGCTAACCTGATGGCATCATCTCCCTGTCCATTAGCATAGCAACGAGTCCCTGTCAGAAAACTGACGCCGTGTTCATTGGCAGCAGTTAGGAGTGCTTGAGCGCTAATGTTTGGTGGCAATTTACACCAAACGAAAAAGCCACCACCTGGACGCAAAGCAACCACATCACTAGGAAACTCGTGAGCGATCGCTTCTAACAACAAATTACACTTATGCTTGTAGCAGGCGATTAGCTCCTGAATGTGACGATCTAGTTTACCTGTAGCACAGTAGCGGCCAACCACATGGCTGACAAACGGCCCCACAGGCCCTTCACTTTTGAACATTGCCAACCGCTCAATAATTGCTGGATCGCCACAAGCCCAGCCTAGCCGGATACCAGGCGCAATGATTTTCGAGAAGGTATTCACATATAACACCCACCCCTCCTTGTCAAGGCTTGCTAAGGTTGGCATAGCTTCGCCTTGGAAGCGCAAATCGCTGTAGGCATCGTCTTCTACAACCAACACGCCATACTCAGCCGCTAACGCTACCAGTTTTTGGCGGCGAGATAGGGGCATAGTAGTGCCTGTGGGATTGTGAAAAGTAGGGATAGTGTAAATAAAACGGGGTCGAATACCCCGTTTTTTCAGGTCGCTTAAAGTTTCTTCTAACGCATCTACATCCATTCCCATCTCATCTACAGGAATGGTAATCAGGCGGGCGCCAGCCTGGACAAATCTACTAACTACTCCCAAGAAGGTTGGCCCTTCCACAATTACCACATCACCAGGTTCAACAAACACATCTGGTAGCAAGCCCAAAATCTGACCAGAACCGTAGCCAATAATTACGCGATCGCGATCGGCAGGAATTCCTTGAGCTTGCAAGCGGAGGATTATTTGTTCATAAAGTTGGGCTGAAGGTGGCCCATAATTGAGAGCGATCGGAGCTTCTTCTGCAAGTACAGCCGCACTTGCAGCAGACAAGTCAGCATGGGGAAAGAGAATTGGATCAGCCAGACCATAGGCAAAGCTGACGCTAATGATTTTGGTTAACTCAGTGCCGTAAGTTGGTGGTGTCAGATTTCTAGCTCTTTCGGCAAACAAATCAGCAATTTGGTAAGCAGAAGTGGTAGGAACCATAAGCAATTCAAAATTGGGAGTCAGAATATAGAACACACACAAAGGCAATTAGCAAAAAGTCATACGTATGTATTCTTTCTTATAACATCTTGACAAGTATCGTAAATATTGATTAATAGAACAAAATTACTATGGTGAAATTAATTAACTTCAAGTGGCAGCAGCTAATTCCCAGCTTAGGTTGCCTACTACTGATTATTGCCTGTCAGAGTTTATATCCCACTACTAACCCAGACTCTAAACCTCTCAAGGTGGCTACAGACCCCACCTTTGTCCCTTTTGAGTTCCAAACAGCTAGCGGTAACTTGGAAGGCTTTGATATTGATTTGATGAATGCGATCGCTAAAGTAGCAGGTTTTGCAATCCAGTTTGAAAGTCTGCCCTTTGATGGTATGATTTCGACCTTGCAAGCTAAAAGAGTTGATGCAGCAATTAGTGGAATCACCATTACCGCCGAACGCCTGAAAACAATTGCTTTTTCACGACCTTATTTTAAAGCCGGACTTGCGATCGCTGTCCGCGAAGACAATCAAAATATTCAAGACTTCAATAGTCTCAAAGGCAAAAAAATTGCTGTCCAAATTGGTTCCACTGGGGCAGATTTTGCCAAAACCATCCCCAACGCCAAAATTAGTACTTTTAATTCTGGCCCAGAATTTTTTCAAGACTTACTCAATGGCAACGTTGATGCTGTGGTTAGCGATGCTTTCGCCACTTTGTATGCGATTAAAAATGGCAAACTCAAAGGCATCAGAGTTGTTGCGGATTTGCTTACCCAAGAATACTACGGGATTGCTACGCCCAAGGATTCCCCCCATTTGGATGCAATTAACAAAGGTTTAGCAACTTTGTTATCCAATGGCACTTACAAGCAAATTTATCAAAAATGGTTTAACGCTGAACCTCCACAATTGCCAGACTCTTGACAATTGGGCATTGGGCGTTAGGAGTGCTGAGTACTGAGTGCTGAGTGCTGAGTTAGGAGTTAAGAGTTAAGAGTTAGGAGTTTTGTTTATCTCCTTGTCCCCTCATCTTCCCATGCCCCATGCCCTATTTCTAAGGAATTAGCTGCCAATATATGAAATATTTATCTAATATGCGTCACAATTAATACTGCCACCAAAATTCATTGAGAAACTACAATCTACTGTAGTCAGGGACAGCCAATTGTGGCACCTTGGATTTTAGTAGCTAGAAGCACCTTGGAACGAATGGGAATAAAGGAACTTCCACTATGCTGATTTGCCCTCAGTGTAAATTTGAAAACCCCAATAGCAATAAATTCTGTCAAAACTGTGGCACATCCCTGACTCACAAGGTCTGTCCCGAATGCAGTACCGATGATGTACCTGTGAATGCACTACGATGTCATAACTGTGACACAGAATGTGGAACAGTGTTTTGGGCAATTATTGCTAGAGAAACGACTGGGGAAACTTTGAGAGGAGAAGGGGATGTAGGAGATGTGGGAGGTGAGGGAGATGAACAAGCAATACCCTCCTCATCTCCTCTATCTGCTAGTTCTCAAATTACATTAGGCTCCTATTTAGACTCCCAAGAGCGCTATCAATTATTAGATACGCCACTTGCTCAAACGGAAACTGCCATTATTACTGATGTAGGTGTGAGAGTTCTAGACTGCCAGCCGTATCAAATATCACCGATTGAGGCAATACTAGCAAGTCAGGAATCAGATTTGCTAACGCCATCAGTGGAAGCGAGTGAAATTCCTCGCCTTGCTAAACTTTATATTGACTTACAATCCCAAGGTGAGCGGGGGATACCGCCGATTCACGACGCATGGCAGCAAGGTGATATACAGGTATTAATAATCGAAAACCGCTCGGATTGGCAGCTTTTACTCGACCTGTGGCAAGAAGAAACAACCAGTTCGTTAAAAATTTTACACTGGTGTTATGAAATGACCCAACTTTGGGCAGTATTGGAACCAGTAAATTGTCGTCAAAGCCTTTTAGACTTGTCGAATTTGCGATTGGATGAAGACCAAACGTTGGCACTACAAAGGTTGTATGTGGAATCACCGAATTCTCAGCCCGCCACGGAGTCGCCAGAAGATGGCCAAAGCCAAACATCTACCATTCCAGAGGAGCCGTTAACGATCCAAGCTTTGGGAAGGGTTTGGCAAGCACTATTTAGACAGTCGCAACGGACTCAATTTGGCTCCGTAGTCCAGATGTTGGGGGATTTAGAGGTAGGTAAGATTCAGACGATCGCCCAATTGCGATCGCGTTTGGAGGAAATCTCTATTGAACTGGAAGCACTAGGAACCGCAACTTTGCCGCCAATACAGGAGAAAAATACTGCTGTGTCCACTATCCCGCAATCAGATGAGTTAGAAGATATCATTAGCAAAACTGATGATATGCCAACAGTGGTGCTGGCGATGCAGTTAAGTAGCTTAGAAGATGCAGGACGCACAGATGTGGGGCGCCAACGTCATCATAACGAAGACTACTTTGGCATTGAAACCAAAATTCATAAACTGGAGTTACCCAAAAGTCGAGTTTTAGAAGGGCATGGTTTGTATATTCTTTGTGATGGTATGGGTGGACATGCTGGCGGCGAGATAGCCAGCGAGTTAGCAGTCAACACCCTACGGCAATACTTTCAAGAACACTGGATCGCCAACCAGCTGCCAACAGAAGATAGCATTCGTGAGGCAGTATATTTGGCTAATGAAGCAATTTACAAGCTCAATCAACAAGATGCCCGTTCTGGAGTTGGGCGTATGGGTACAACTTTAGTAATGCTTTTAATTCAAGATACTCAAGCAGCAGTTGCTCATGTGGGAGATAGCCGTCTTTATCGCCTGACGCGCAAACAGGGACTAGAACAAGTCACAGTAGATCACGAAGTTGGGCAACGAGAGATTAACCGAGGAGTGGAAGCAAGCATAGCTTACGCCCGTCCAGATGCCTACCAACTTACCCAAGCCTTGGGGCCTCGTGATGAAAACTCGATTAATCCCGACGTAGGCTTTTTCGACATCAACGAAGACACTCTTCTGCTGTTGGCATCAGACGGTCTATCAGATAATGATTTACTAGAAACCCATTGGCAGACCCATTTAGAACCCTTACTTAGTTCTGGTGCTAACTTAGAACGGGGTGTGACAGATTTAATTGATTTGGCAAATCAACACAACGGTCACGACAATATTACTGGTATACTTATTCGGGCAAAAGTACGTCCAAATCTAGAAAGTTAATCATAAATGGGCATAGGAAATGGGGCATGGGAAGATGAGGGAGATGAGAGGGAGCTGAGGGGACAAGGAGATAAACAAAACTCCTAACTCCTAACTCCTAACTCAGCACTCAGCACTCAGCACTCAGCACTCCTAATGCCTAATCCATTTACCTTGTAGGTTGTATTGTGGTTAGTCTGACCCTGTTAGAACCGCAACAGAAAACGCCCCTCCAGCAGTGGAGCTTTGAGAACTCCTCCATAATTCGGATTGGTCGAGCGGCAGATAATCACGTTGTTTTAACTGATAGTTTAGTTTCGCGGCATCATCTAGAACTGAGAAAAGTCGCTGACGCTAGCAATGGCGATGCTTGGCAGCTGATTAGTCAAGGTACAAATGGGACTTTTCTCAACGGTATTCTTGTACTTCAGAGTCCGTTACCAGATAATTCCCTTTTGCAATTGGCACAGGGAGGCCCAATACTGCAATTCCAAATTCAAGAGGTAACAGTACTGGAAACTGGTTTGCGATCGCAACAACAAGGTACAGAAGAAAACGCCGCCGAGACACTTTACTCAGCAAGGAATCTGGCAAATTTATCTTCAACTTGCACGCACGAAGGCAATTCCCCAAACAATCTATTTTGCATCCACTGCGGTCAACCTCTCTCAGTCCAACAGAGAATTCGCCATTATCAGGTTTTGCGAACTCTCGGACAAGGAGGTATGGGTACTACCTATCTCGCTTGGGATGAGGCTGGTCTGATTGCGGGTATGCCACAACTGCTGGTGTTGAAGCAAATGAATGCTGATATGCTGAAAATTGTCAAAGCTCAAGAGTTATTTGAGCGAGAGGCGCATACTCTCAAATCCCTTAACCATCCTGGAATTCCCAAGTATTACGACTTCTTTGTAGAAGGCGGAAAAAAATACTTGGCAATGGAATTAATCCACGGACAAGATTTGGAGAAACGTGTCTATACCACTGGCCCTGTGACACCAAACCAAGCGATCGCTTGGATGATCCAAACCTGCGATATTTTGGACTATCTTCATAGCCAAGAGCCTCCACTGATTCACCGCGATATCAAACCCGCCAATTTAATGGTGCGAAGTTCAGGAAATCGCATCGTGGTGCTAGATTTTGGCGCAGTTAAGGAAATTGGCACAGCACCCGGTACTCGAATTGGTGCAGAAGGTTACTGCGCTCCTGAACAAGAACGAGGACAACCTTTGACTCAATCTGATTTGTATGCAATTGGGCCAACGCTGATTTTTCTGCTCACAGGCGAAAACCCGTTCAAGTATTATCGCCAACGAGGGCGAAACTTCAGGTTTGATGTGGCAAAAGTTCCCACCATTAGTTCCCAATTAAGAGATGTTATCGATCGCGTTACAGAACCATTGCCACGCGATCGCTATCAAAATGCAAAGGAATTGGCTGCGGCTTTAGCTGTCTGTAAAGTTTAGAGAGCCGGGAGTGTGGAGAGACGCGATTAATCGTGTCTAGGGAGTGGGGAATTTTAAAAATTTCTATCCCCTATTCCCTATTCCCTACTCTTCATCCCAAGTTTCTACAGCTAGCAATTCACTAACTGGGTCTTGCATACTAAAGCCAAAGTCAAGCAGTTCTTGCTTCCAGTGCTGCCATTCATTACCATAGAGCAGAGCGATTTTCCAGATGCTATCGCTTGGTTTGATAATATTCGATTCTATGAGTGATTGCACATTGCGCTGCAATTTCACCATTGGGTGAATCACTTGCTGAGTCATAACCTCGATTGAATTCTGATTTTGTGGGTAAATGCTTAATTAAAACTGCTTCCCATTCTGCAATTGTTGCCGGGCCGTAGAGTGGTGTAATTTGGTAAAGCTAGTCTTAACTTTCTAACTATACCATAACAAACTCTACTAAGTTACTGGTAAATTCGGTTTTGTACGGTAATTACCACCAGAAAATCCTAATTTTACCAAGCAGTCCTTAAACTTTTCGCAGAAGTCAGACAAAAGGTTTGGGAGAAGGAGTAAGGGATGTTTATCTTTCCCCTTTTTCCTTTAGCTTTTGCCCTTTCGTTCTTCCTCTTTACGTTTACCTTTTTTCTGCAAGAGTGCAACACTACCTTTCGTAAGATATCTATTGTGAAGACCGAGCAGAATAATTAGTCCTTAAGGAAGTTCCACTAAGTAGTGTGACTGAGGACTACTGGAAAAATTCTGTTTGTTTAAATTAGGAAAAATATGCTTGCTTGTTGAAGTAGCTATAGGATACGAGCTAGTTTGAAAGTTTTTGACTGACAGGGAAATTTGCAATTGAGTAGAAATGTTTACTCTTTCTGTTGATTTAAATGTTATTTACATTATCGCAAACATCTTGCTTTAGGCGAAATAATTGTAAATCTTTATATAATTTTTATATTTTGCTCAGAGAATAAGACCCGTTAGGGCGCAGGGTAGGGTTTTGCTTTGAGGTATAGGAGCGATGCCCTTCGACTCAGGGTAAGACCTACGGCGGTAAACTACGCATGGCAAAATTGGCAGTACACCATAGGCTTACCATAAGGTTCTCTCGTCTTCAGAGTCAGCATTTGAAGTTTGTGTAAAAAATTTTTAGCGCGGATGTTAGTTTCTGTTGAGCAGATGGGTATCCTCAGAACGGAGGCTTGCTGATACCTAAGTGTTTACCGCAGCAAGTATGTGAGGCATGGCTGGTTCAGACGAAGAATACCTAATTATCCGCAAAAAGCAGATTCAGCGGCGACAAAAGATTGTCACGATAGTGTCGATGTTCTCGTTTTTTGGTTCTACGGTATTTGCAGTTATTCCCGCAATCCAACAGGCTACTCAACCTAAGCCAGCAACTGCGTCTGCTTCTCCTGAGTCAGGATTACAGCAACAGGCGCAGGGCTACGAGTTGGTTTTACAACGGGAACCAGAAAACCAACTTGCTTTAGAGAAACTGTCTTTGCTGCGGTTGCAATTGAAGGATACGAAAGGTGCGATAGAACTTTTAGAGAAGTTGGTGAAGTTGCACCCTGAGCGGCAAGACTACAAAGTTGTATTAGAGCAGGTTAAGAAGAAAATGGAAAAGTAAAAGCTTTTCTTAGTTCTCAAGCATTTATCGCAGCGAAAGGCTAGTAAGTAATAAGGCAGGTTAATACAGCCTTTGAGTGTTGAGTATGCACCAAAAACGGCTACAGCAATTTATTCATATTTTAATCATAAAAAATAATGACCAAACACTTTATTTTATCTATTGATGATAAATATGAAATTAAGGTAAATTACTTTATCGAGAGCGAAGTCAATCATATTTTCAATACTTCTGATTTCTTTAATATTCATAAAACTGAGCGGGCTTTCTATTTTCAATTATGTAAAAAAAATTCTCAGATAGTATTGGGTACAATACATTTTACAGAAATTGCCTCTGATGTATTCAAAAGTCCAGCAAAAGGAACATTTGGAGGATTTGTAATCCAAGAAAATATCGACTTCAACATTTATGAACAGTTCATTAAAAATGTTGATGATTATTTATGGTGTATAGGTGCTAGGAGAATAGAAGTTCTAATGCAACCTATGTGTCATAATCCATCTTTATTTTCTGTTACCTATAATATTATGATAAGGCTGGGCTATACAGTTGAAAATCATGAAATAAATTATAATTTACTTGTGGATAATATATGCTTTTCAGCAAAAATTAATCATGGCAATAGAAAAAGGTTGAATAAATGTTTAAGAGAGAGACTTATAGCCAAAGAACTTGATTATTCAGTTTACGAACAAGCTTATTCTGTTATTTTAGAAAATAGGAGAAGGCGAGGATTCATGTTTTCGATGAACTATGAACAAATTTTGCAAATGGTTAATATATTCCCCGAGAGAATAAAACTATTTGGCGTATTTAATCAAGAGACAATTGTATGTAGCAGTATATGTGTAGTAATTAGTCCTTTAATACTTTATGTTTATGCTTGGGGTGATATAGATAATATGCAAAATCATAGCCCAATAACACTTCTAGCTAATTACATATATGAATATGCCCAGAAAAAAGCTTTTCAGCTCCTTGATCTTGGTACATCAACAATTTTAGGAGAACCCAATATTGGCTTAATGCAATTCAAAAAAAATTTAGGATGTCAAGAGTCTCTTAAATTATCTTTTTCAAAAAATTCTCAAATAATGATTACAAGTAATCAATAAAATTATAAAAACATGGAAATTAGAAATTTAAAAAAATACTACGAAGATTATCTTAATCTTCCTTTTGAAGAGATCCAAATCTCTTATAGAAGAAAGAAAATACTGGAATACTTGGTGACATATAAGGCTCAAAAAATATGTGAGATTGGTTGCGGTTTAGATCCTTTATCTAACTACATAAGCAGCTTTGAAAGTATACACATTGTTGAACCGACATTAGAATTTTATGACAATGCTTGTGTGATGGCTAAGAGTAAAAGTAATGTCACAGTACATTTAGGTAAATTAGAAGACAACATTGCTTCTCTTTCCAAAGAAAAATTTGATTGTATTGTCATGAGTAGTCTTTTACATGAAGTTGAAAATCCAGAAGAGTTATTAAGGTCTGTTCATCAAATAAGCTCTGCTAATACTGTAATCCATGTTAATGTTCCAAATGCAAAATCATTTCATCGCATACTAGCTTATGAAATGGGTTTAATAAGTAATATTTTTGAAAAATCTGCTACCCAAAATAAAATGCAGCAATTTAAAACTTTTGATTTGGAAAATTTAAAATCTTTCGTAATTAGTCATGGCTTCTCTGTAATTGAATCTGGATCTTACTTTGTTAAGCCGTTTACTCATGAACAAATGCAAAAAATGTATACTCAGAATATTCTTACAAAAGAAATTTTAAATGGATTGTATCTGATGGTTAAATATATGCCAGAAATGGGTTCTGAAATTTTTGTTAATATTAAGGCAAATAAATGATGGAAAGACAAGCTACAATCATAGGAAATAATGTTTCTAGTCTAGTAGCTGCAATTGCCTTAGCAGATCAAGATTGGAAAGTAAACATAATAAATCCATTATCTAGTTGGGGCGGGCATTTTGGCGGTTTAACGTTTCACAACGATCATTTTGATTGTGGGATGACGTTTTTTGAGTTCGATTCGTTTCATCAGTATCAATCTGATGAGGTTTTGAATTACAATCCCAATTTACGAAATGATTCTGGAAGGTTTACTTCTTTAATAAAAAATTATGTGAATGATTTAATACTAACAAAAGTAGTTCCTCAACCTAAAATGTTTTTTAATGGAGAAATATTTGGTGATTTGATAATTTCTAATGACCTAAGTATTTTTAAAAAACTTAGTATTGAAATTAAAGAAGCTATTCAAAAAGAACTGTTAAAAAC
>JADEXV010000497.1 GCA_015206945.1 Nostocales cyanobacterium LEGE 12452
ATTGTACCATCATCTTTTTTACCTTCTGCACTAATATGAATAATTTCAGCTTTTGCATTTTGAATTAGAGAGGGAAAATCTTTACGCAGTGTTTTACATTTAGTTTGGATATTAAAATGACTGTGATTTTCTCCTACAACTTCTTGAATCTTTTTAAACTCCTCTTTGATTTCTTCTCTATTATCACTACTAGTTCCTATCAATCTAATTTCAGTTTTCATGTGCTAAATTTATTCCTATGTATATGATCTAAATAAGAAAATATGTACTATGGGCTTTTCTTCTTCTTGTCTCCATTTTTCTTGTCTTCTATTGGCGGCTTTCTTAAATCTTGTTCTTGAGACGGATCTTGATCTGGCATTATGCCACTCCCCCAAGTTATATCGACCTCAAGGGGCTTATTCGCTCCCCATTTTGGATCTAATCTTTTTCCATGTAGTTTATTCTTAGCAATCTTTTCGTTATTCTCGTCTAGCTTCACCCATGCAATAGCAAAACTTTTTTCATTTTCAATTCTTTCTATATTTACAACAGAACTTTTATCTATTTTAATTTCTACATAATCCCAAAAAATCTGTATTATATCGTCTTCAGTAATATGAACTGGTAAGTTTATGACTCTGAGCATTTTAAATATCCCTAGTTAATTAAGATTTAAATTTGTTTAATTATTTATCGTTACTTTAGTTTTCAATTTGATATCTCTGTCAAGAGATACCTAGAAATAATCCCTCTAATCTTGCTTATGTGGGCAGTAGTAACGTAAGTGCATACGTACTACTAAGGCGATCGCCCGAACAAAACTTTTTATTCTGTATTTTTATACACTTACGTGACATACCATAGCATATTGCGTTAAAATTTGAAACTAGCAATTATCAATAGTAATAATTAGTTATCTCAATGTTTTTCATAATTCTTAATAATTATGAAATGCTGATATTTTCACCCTTGATAAGACTACTTTACATAAATATGTAAAGTTTTGTAACTAATTCAACATTTCTGCATAAAACACCATCCAACATGGTGAAATTTAACTTGTCCCTAATCACAGCAATTTAATATCCAAATACTTACGTATGATGAGAAATTTTCATAAAACATTCGTAGTAGTTGCGATTATTGCAACCTTCGCAAGTGGCTGTAGGTCTACAGATGAGTACAACAAATTTGCCGAGGCTGGAAATAGTTTTGCTGAAGCTACTAATTCTCTATTAGAGGATGCTGAAAAAATTACAATCAATACAACATCTGAGAGACTACTAAGTGATAGAAGAACTAGCGGAGAATTTCAGCCTAGTGATGAAGCCGCTAAAAAGTTCGTTGATCGCTACACTGAATTATCAGAAGGAGATACAAAAAAGCTTGAACTTATCAAAGAACTTCGTAGGCATAACCAATTTTTGCAAGCTTACTTTAATAAACTTATAGAGCTAGCTGGTTCTGACTCTCCTGAGAGAAGTAAAGCCGCAGTTGAGAGTATAGCTAACAATTTACAAAATAGTGGTAGCAAGCTTGTAAGCCGAAGTCCAATCAAAATTGATAGGCTACCATAGGTAACTAAGATAGTTCTTGACGCTCGGATTCGTGGCGCACTTAAAGAAGAATTAGAAAAACGTAAATACACTATTTATCAAGAAATAACTACCCAAGAAGAAATACTAAAACAAATCAGTGAATCAGTGGGAAAAGATATAACAGAACTACGAAAATTACAAGA
>JADEXV010000261.1 GCA_015206945.1 Nostocales cyanobacterium LEGE 12452
ATTCCCAATTTCCCATCGCAAAATTATGTCAACTATTTTAGTAACGGGAGGAGCCGGATACATTGGCTCCCATGCTGTATTAGCTCTGAAAAACGCAGGTTATGAAGTAATCGTTTTAGATAATCTGTCGAACGGACATCGAGAACTTGTAGAAGAAGTTTTGCAGGTAAAATTGATTGTTGGAGATATGAGCGATCGCTCTCTTCTCGATGACATATTTTCAACTCACAATATAACTGCGGTTATGCATTTTGCTGCTTATATCGCAGTGGGTGAATCTGTCACCGATCCAGCCAAATATTACCAAAATAATGTTGCAGGCACTCTGACACTTTTAGAAGCAATGCTTGCTGCATCAGTTAATAAATTTATCTTTTCTTCTACTTGCGCTCTTTATGGTGTACCAAAGTTTGTTCCCCTGACCGAAGATCATCCCCAAGATCCCATTAGTCCCTATGCTACTAGCAAGTGGATGGTAGAAAGAATTCTATCTGATTTTGATGCAGCCTACAATTTGAAGTCTGTACGTTTCCGCTATTTTAACGCCGCAGGTGCTGACCCTAATGGGTTGCTGGGTGAAGACCACGAACCTGAAACTCATCTCATACCATTAGTACTACTAACTGCTTTTGGTAAGCGCGAATCGATTTTGATTTTCGGTACTGATTACCCTACACCTGACGGGACTTGTATCCGCGATTATATTCATGTGACTGACTTGGCACAAGCCCATATTTTAGGTTTGGAATATCTGCTCAAAGGTGGAGAAAGTGAAGTATTTAATCTAGGAAATGGCAGTGGTTTTTCAGTCAGAGAAGTGATAGAAACAGCTAAAGAGATAACAGGCAAAGAAATTAAAATAGAAGAACGCGATCGCAGACCAGGCGACCCTCCTATTTTAGTTGGCAGCAGCGACAAAGCAACTAAAGTTTTGGGTTGGCATCCAGAGTATCCTAATTT
Source organism: Nostocales cyanobacterium LEGE 12452 (assembly GCA_015206945.1). GTDB lineage: Bacteria > Cyanobacteriota > Cyanobacteriia > Cyanobacteriales > Nostocaceae > Nostoc. Next base: position 961 of record JADEXV010000261.1, read on the forward strand.
GAAGGAAATTATCGCCCATGCTTGGCAATGGCATCAACAACGACATAAGTAAAGACATTTGAAAATATCCTGTAAGGCTTAGAAATTCATTCTTTAGGTATTCGTAAGCCAATGGTAGAACTTGTTTAAATAAAGAATGGCTTAAAACAAGTATCAGTTAGTATTAGTTAATGAGCGTAATCGAGTTTCAAAATTTACCTAATGCACAGCAGTGCCAAAAAAGTACACTGCCCTCTTTAGGACTAGTTTGCATCACCTCAGACAAACAAGTGCGCTTTCGGACAATGACACGCACCCGATACTTAAAACTTTCCCTTAGCGATCGCGAAAGTGCCCTGAGTGAACTGTATCGGCATAATTTACAACGGTTACATGATGCCCTCTGCTTTTGTCAGCAGAATAAAATTCAGCTTTATCGGATGTCTTCTAATTTATTTCCCCTAAGTGACTTAGAAGACGAAATCGGTGCAAATATATTAGAGGCAATGAGCGCTGATTTAGCAACAATTGGTGAACGAGCAAATGCATTGAGCATCAGAATGGTGTTACATCCAGATCAATATGTAGTGCTAAGTTCTGATTCTCCTGAAGTGGTACAAGCAAGTATCAAGAATTTAGCAGGACACGCACGTATACTTGACTTACTGGGCTTACCGCGATCGCCTTGGTCATTGATGAATATTCATGGTGGCAAATCTCAACGGGCTGAAAAACTAGTAAAAGTAATTTCCGAACTACCAGAAAATATTAAAAGCCGCTTGACTTTAGAAAACGATGAATACGCCTATAGTGCCGATGAAATTTTAGCAGTATGTCAGCAAGCTAGTGTGCCGATGGTATTTGATGCCCATCACCATATTTGCCACGAAAATTTGGATAGCTACGATCATCCAAGTGTAGCATCCATGTTTTACGCAGCGCGAGAAACTTGGAAAAATCCAGATTGGCAATTAGTCCATATTTCCAATGGTGAGCAAGCTTTCAATGACAGAAAACACAGCGAATTGATTACCGATATGCCTAACGTCTACTACCAAGCACCGTGGATCGAAGTCGAAGCCAAACAAAAAGAAGAAGCGATCGCGCTTTTGCGTTATAGGTGGCTAATGAACAATAGTTGTACGTAAATTAGCGACATCTAGTCTATATTCTTTGTACCTCTGCTGTTGTGTCTGCGTTAACCACAGTGAAACTTACACGTTTACAGTCTCATTCATGGTTGATACCTCAATTAATTGGTCTATAAACCATTTTATATAAGCTTTATTTTGAGGTAATTATCTATAGCTAATTTGCTTATTTCTCTTGGTAGATTAAATCAAAGTTCAAAAAGACCAAAATAACAATATACACAGATGAAAACTAAACTTTCAATTGTTAGTTTTATGCAAAAGATTTATGGCAATGTTCAAGGCATCAAAGCTAGTCAGATTAAACGACTGCAACAGCTTTATGAGCAAAATCAACCAGCAGATAGATTTATTACGCCAGAATTTGCTCAAGCCTTAGCTACAATCAGTCAACAAATTCATCATCCGATTTGCTGTTATCTCAATCGGCGTGGGCAAGTTCTTCGAGTTGCTGTAGGAACACCTAGTCAAACTCAAATTCCACCTGAAGAATTACCCCGCCGCAGTGCAGAACGTTTGAGCGGAATCCGTTGTATTGCTACTCAAGTTAAATCAGAACCACCTGATGAAGCAGCATTGATTGCAATGATACGTCAGCGCTTAGATGCTCTTGTCATGTTAACCGCGATTGATGGCGAAGCAAAAGAAGCTTTTCTAACTTACCTTTTCCCCGATTCAGAAAGTCCTTGGGTCATTTCACCTCCTCTAAGTTTGGACGATCTAACCGAACAGGAATTTGATGAACTAGTTCACGAATGGGAAAGAGAAATTGTTGACGCAGGGGATGGAATATTCCTATCTCAAGAGATTGTTTCCGATCAAGACAGGGTGCTGCTGGTAGGAGTGCAGACAGATGATGTCTCAGTTCAGCGATTTGAAGATGGACTTGCAGAACTAGTGCGTTTGGTTGAAAGTGCTGGGGGAATTGTACTCGATACAATGCGGCAAAAGCGCGATCGCATCCATCCCCAAACAGTAGTCGGTAAGGGAAAAATTGAAGAAATCACCCTTTTGGCTCAAAAACTAAGAGCTAATCTCATCGTTTTTGACCGAGATATTTCTGCATCTCAAGCCCGTAACTTAGAACAAGAGATTGGCATCCGAGTTATAGATCGCACAGAAATAATTCTGGATATTTTCGCTCAACGCGCTCGCACTCAAGAGGGTAAATTACAAGTAGAACTGGCGCAACTTGAATATATGTTACCTCGGTTGCGCGGTCGCGGTCAGGAAATGTCTCGATTAGGTGCGGGGATTGGTACGCGAGGGCCTGGTGAAACCAAACTAGAAACGGAAAGGCGAACAATTCAGCGCCGAATAAATCAGTTACAGCAGGAAGTAAACGATTTACAAGCACATCGTGCCCGCATTAGACAACAACGACAACAACAAGAAATTCCGGTTCTAGCATTAGTTGGTTATACCAATGCTGGTAAATCTACTTTGCTAAATGTGTTAACTAATGCAGAGGTTTTTACCGCAGATCAACTATTTGCTACCCTCGACCCAACAACCCGCAAGGTGGTAATTACAAAACCAGAAACACAAGAACGCCGCTCGATTTTGCTCACAGATACTGTAGGGTTTATTCACGAACTCCCGCCCCCACTGATGGATGCGTTTCGCGCCACATTGGAGGAAGTCGTTGAGGCTGATGCGATGATTCATGTTGTGGATTTGTCCCATCCAGCTTGGGAAAGCCATATTGCGAGTGTGCTGGAAATACTCGAAGAAATGCCTGAGATTCCCGAAAAAAGTTTGATTGCTTTTAACAAGGTTGACAAAGTAGATAGCGAAACCTGGACTAGAGTTCAACAACATTATCCCGAAGCTGTGTTTATATCAGCAACCCAGCACTTGGGTTTAGAGGCTTTAAAAGTGCGATCGCTGCAACTAATTGACGAACCTGTTCAGGCGATTCCAGTACCACAAAATTCATACTAACAAGAAGAAATTATATGATACCGACCATCATTGTTCATGGTGGAGCAAAAACCATCACAGACGACAAAGTTGCAGCCAACAATGCAGGCTGTACAGCAGCAGTAGAAGCTGGTTGGGCAGTACTAATTAGCGGAGGTACAGCCGCAGAAGCTGTGGAAGCAGCTACCCGTGTTTTGGAAGCTGACCCGACATTTAACGCTGGTCTTGGTGCAACTCTCAACAGCGACGGAGAAGTAGAGTTAGACGCGGCGATTATGGAAGGCTCTTTAAGTTGGGGAGCGATCGCAGCAGTTCAGGGGGTACGTCATCCAATCTCGGTTGCCCGAAAAATTATGGATGACAAGCCCAGGCTGCTAGTAGCGCGGGGTGGAGAACGTTTCGCCATAGATTGCGGTGCCGAAATGTGTAAAAAAGAAGACCTAATAGCTGAGGAGCAATGGCAGCAGTGGAAGGAAGATCAAGAAGTTATTGATCGTCCCAACACTATAGGTTGTGTAGCTTTGGATGCTAGCGGTATCTTAGCTGCTGGTACTTCAACTGGCGGGACTACAAAGCAGCAACAAGGTCGCGTCGGTGACACTGCGATCGTTGGCTGTGGCTTGTACGCTGATAATAAAATCGGCGGTTGCTCAACAACAGGTGATGGCGAGTCGATTATCCCGGTAGTTTTGGCTAAAACTGCGATCGATTTTTTGACTGGAGATCGGCATCCAGATGAAGCCGCACAGATGGCAATTGACGCTTTGGTTTCTAAGGTTAAAGGTGAAGCCGGGTGCATCCTCATAGACCGTCAAGGACGTGTTGGCTGGGCATATAACTCATCACACATGGCTTGTGCTTATATGACCGCAGGACAAGACAAGGTGGCTGCTTTTACCAAGAAATAACTCATACCAATTCGTAATCAGCTACGTATCGCTACGCTAAGTTTATGCGTAATTAATGAAACCAAATTCAATCTGAGTTTTCAAGTTTAAATATATAGCCTTTTTTTCAAGGTAGTGTTACTTGGAAATCCAGGAAACTCATTTTTTATAAACAACCGCATCCATAAAGGGATGCGGTTTATTGGAGGAGTAAATGAACTCAAAATACGACTTTCATTATTTTCAAGGGAGTACTCTTTCTGATCTGTTTGCTCAAGACATCACAGATGCATCTTATGGGTTTATTTTAAATTACCCTGCAACTGGCAGTTGGGCTGCTTATCCCAACCGGAAAAAATATTTTATTCAAGATGGCAGTAGTGAAGCCACCAAAACCTCCTTCGACAAGATTTGTCAGAAGGAACCTTGGAAAAATCTGGCTGTGTTAGGCGATCGCATTCCTGGAATTGTGATTATACCACCGTCAAAGTCGCTGATTGGCTACTGGCAAGAGCATTTCGGCAGCCACTCCAATCGGTCGATGATGGATTGCTCGACTTATCTAGATGACCTCAGCCGCAGCGAACACTTCGACAAAGTGATTACTTTATTTCCTTTTGATAACCTCAAACCTGAAAAACACGCTGTTGCTCCAGACACTCATTACCGCTTACTCAGCAAAGTAACCCTAGACCAACTGGGAGTGCAATGTCCAAAATACAAGAGCTACAATCTGCACCAAGCCAATATCGAAGACATTGAATTACCAGAATTCCCCTATTTAATTAAAACGTCCCACGGACTCTCAGGAGAAGGTACTTATATCATCAAAAGCCCCAGCGATTTGAACTACTGTTTTGAAGAAATCAGGAAATATCTTGATATTAAGTTGCTCGATACGATTATTGTCTCGGAGTTCGTCAAGAATGAAGTGCAGAATTACTGCGTACAGTTCTATGTCAACAAGCTAGGAGAGATAACCCTCATCGGTACTACCAGCCAACTCGTCACTCCAGAAGGCAACTATTTAGGCGGACTGATTGACTATCGCAACACTGACATGAGCAAGTTTTTTGAGATGATTGCCGCCATTGGTGAGTATGCTCACAAACAGGGTTATTTCGGCGTGATTGGGTTCGATGTATTAGAAGATCGAGACGGACAATTTTATGCGATCGATGCCAATTTCCGAGTCAATGGATCGACTCCGTTATGCTTGCAGCGTCATACCCTATTGCGACTGGGAAAGGAAGTAGCTAAATATTCCAGTGACTACCGTATGGAAGGAACATTAGATTCAATTTTAGTGACTTTAAAACCAGAACTAGATCGCAAAGACTTGATTATCCTGTCGGCTTTAGAGAAAGCCAAATATGGAAAAATCTACACTGAAATTTATGCGATCGTTACTGGAGAAACTATTCAGGAAATGCAGCAAATCGAGCATAAATTACAGGATAAGGGATTACAATGGCTCCCTTAAACAGCGCCACTGTTGATATCTGGCGTTCTCAAGTTTGATTTATCGTAGGAATTGAAGTTTTTTGCCTAATTTTTAAAGAAAGTCACTTCGTTTTATACAGTTGAGGTAAAAATGAAAATAAATAACAAAGATATAAATAATAACATATATAACTTATTTCTATTTAAATGTTTTTAATAAGGATAATAAACATGAAATTTCAAATCGAATGTAACACAGACAAACTTAACAAAATATGTTTAATTTGCCAGGGAAACTTTCAGACACATGAAGCCAGATTAATTGTATGCAATGACCAAGGCGAAGGCTATGGAGATATCTGCTATCAATGTATAGCTAATGGGGGTAATTGGGTTCAATATCAACTTAAAAAATTCAGCCATAAACTACTGGCTTTGAAATGATTTTAAGGAGGTTAGAAATTGGAATTAAGGAAATAATGGTGAAGAATTAAAGGATTAGAGAAAGCGGTTTTAGCCTTTAAAATAGGGTTAGAGCCGCTTTTTAAGAGAAAATTCCATTAATTTTACATTGTATAATCTAGTTTACGTGTATTTCAACAATGACCCCGATGGAAATGCTATTCGTGATGCTCAACGACTTTATAGTTTGCTGGGATATTGTTGAAATACATAATTGAAAACTTCTTATTCCACTTCTATCAAATGAGTTGACTGCTTGATTGGGAATAAGAATTGCATTAGCTGACCCAGTGGTATAGAGCGTTGCTCTTGAACAAAAACTAAGGGTAAAAGTGCAACCACCCGTAGTAAGCCTGAGATAACAAACAACCCTAGCAAACCCGCAACACCAGGCAGAGTTGCTAGGGAACTGCCGACAGTAATACCCATTGCTCCAGTGATACCAGCAATTGCACCTGCGATCGCAAAATAATTTGATTGGTAACGTAGTGGTGCTATTCCCATCATCAAATTGTTAGTACACAAATCAATTGCCGCCCACGTTCCGCCAGCTAGTATGTGCAACAAGGGTAGCCAGATCCAAAAAGAAATTTGATCGCTTCTAACACCTAGCCACAGCAGAGGTGTCACCGCCACCAAGACTCCCACTAATAGTAGTAGTGGGCGATTCCCAATCCGGTCGGCCAGTTTGCCCCACAAAAGCAGCATTAGCATATTTGCACCAGTTCCTAAGCCATGATAAATCGTTACCACACTAATATCTATATCCAGGTTATCCAGCATATAGAGGTTAAAGAAGGGATTACTGATGTTAACAGCAAAGCACCAGATGCTCAGGTAAAGCACAAACTTCAAAAAGTTAGCATCTTTAAACAAGCTAAAATCTATTCCTTGGGGCTGTGGATTTGGTGTGTCTGAATGTGCAACTTTTAAAAGCTGCGGGTTTATATCAGTCATCCAGAACTGACAGATCACACTGATTAGCCCTAGTACAATTCCTAGAACCAAGACTGCACCATAACCTTGAAGGGTTCCACCAGGCCAAGCCGATACCGCTAAACCTAGCAGAGGCACACCAACAAGGTTTGTCAAACCGAGAATACTATTGCGAAAGCCGAAATATCGCCCCCGCAACTTTTGAGGTACTAACACAGCTGACCACCCAAGCCAAGGCGCACGACCAAAAGCTTCGATGATATTAGCTACTAAGAGAATTGCTAATGTCAGCTGTACTACTTGGTATCCAGTAATACGAGATGAAGCAACCAACCAAATTGCTGGTAGAAGAATCAACCATAGCAGCCGCGACGGGATGAAAATACACATGAAATACCAACGGAAGCTAGTAATTCGGTTTACCAAATACGCTCCCAGTGGTTGGAGCAGATTCACCATCTGAGGGATAGCGGCGAGTAGACCAATTTCGACTGGACCAGCGCCTAACTCTAGCAAGAAATTACTGAGCAACGCGCCGCCGATGATACTATAAAGAACCGCAGCAAAGACACTTTCATAAGTTAACGCCTTGAGACTTTGGCGAATTTCTGGCTTAGAAATTTTTAGAAACAGTTTTGGAGTTGGGAAAAGTACCGTCTCTGTTAATGCCCTATCCTCTGAAATTTCTTGAATTGGGACAGGGGGAAGAGAACTAGCTTCTACTGAAATGTCATCTTCTTGGGGCTGAACCATACTATTTATTTAGTCAATATTTAAAGAGTTAAATTGTTATAGCTACTATTACCCACAATTAGCAAAACTTATATAAGATTTTATAAATAAGTTCTAAGGCATTGCAATTTCTTACTTGTCCAGAAGACTAGTCCATAGTAAGTATTGACTATATAGTAGCCATTATTGATTTTTGGTACAATATTATACTGAAAAATGTAGAAACACTGCCATGTCTCTACGGCTGTACTTCAAGCGCTATAAACTGTTTTAACAGAAATAACTAACATAGAACTGTGGTTAGGCTTGTATCTAATAAGTCAATTATTTGACATCTTAATACAGGTTTTACTAGAAGCTTTAGTACAATAAATTTAGCAGTTAATTAATATTTAGTGAAGATATAATAATAGGATTTTTTGAAAATCATTCTTGAGGATTAATACCTTTATATAGGAATATTAAAATTTAGCTTCCACTAGTACACATAGACATAAAGAATGCTGCATCTATATAACCAATAGTTAGGATTAGGGTTGAAATTTAACTTATTTGAGTAGCCTTTTGAGAGAATGTAGAGAGAAAATTTACCAGATATGCTGTTTGTCTATTTAACCTCCTAATTTCAGCGATGCAAAATAACTAATCTAAAACCAATTGCATAAGCCTTGCGGAAATTATTTCACTGAAAATTTCTATCTTAAGGTATCATTGCTCATCCTACTGAATGTGTCACGATGGGCTATGCCCCGCCAGAGGCTATCGCAACATGAGTCACATTTTTATGGCACAGACAGAAATTAACGATATATCGGTAGATAGCTCCTTAGTTGATCCTGAAAAAGACCTGCTAGGACATGCGAACTTCGCCAAGTATCTAGCAGACAGCATTTGTAAAATGACCTTCCCTGAAGGTTTCGTTATTGCAGTTTACGGTTCTTGGAACTCTGGCAAATCTACATTATTAAACTTTGTAGTTCACTATCTTCAGCAAAAGCCAGAGGATGAGAAACCAATCATCATTCCTTTTAATCCCTGGTTATTCTCTGGACATCAAAATATCACAAGGCGCTTTTTTGACCAATTAAAAAATGTTTTAAGCCAAGAGTCATCTGTGCCAAAAGGTTTGAGAGAGAGAGTAGCTGATTTTGCCGCCATTATTTCAGACATTCCTCTACCTTATGCTCAAACTGGCAAGGCATTAGCAGCATTATTGGACGATAAGGACAAGGAAGCTGGCGAATTAAAAGAAGAAGTAGAAGATACGTTAGTACAGCAGCAACGGCGAATAGTTATAACAATTGACGATATTGATCGGTTGGCTGCTGAAGATATTAAGCAGCTATTTCGTATTTTCAAAGCAATGCGGAATTTTACTAACGTTGTCTATCTTCTAGTTTTTAATAAAGAAGTTGTAATTAAAACAATTGCAGATACAAAAGAAATATCAGGAGAAGCATACTTAGAAAAAATTATTCAGGTTAGTTTTGATTTACCTGTTCCTAATAAAATCTCACTTCGCAGGCTGCTTTTTAAAAAGCTTGATAATATATTTACTGAAACTTCAAAAATAGAAATCAACCAAGCTCGCTGGAGCGAGATTTACTTTCAAGGAATAGACCACTTTATTAATAATATTCGTGATATTACTCGTTTTATTAACACTTTAACAGTGACATACCCAGCAGTAAAACATGAAGTAAACCCTATTGATTTCATTGCTATTGAGTCTTTACGAGTGTTTAGTCCAAATATATATAGCATAATCCATCAAAATCCTCATATTTTGGTAGGAGAGGTAAACCCTTCAATAGACGAACTAAATAGTCTTCTGAATACCTGGATTGCCCAACTGCCAGTTGAGGACAAGCAGCCTATTAAAAATTTGCTCATACACCTTTTTCCGAAGTTAAAATCCATTTTAGGTAATACATATTTACATAAAAAACAAGAGTTAGAATGGCATGAACAACTACGTGTATGCAGTTTAGAAATATTTCCTATTTACTTTCGTCTATCATTATCAGCAGTTGAATTATCTAATAGTCAGATAAAAGCTATCCTTGGCTTAGTTGGAGATGTAGATAAATTTGGCTCTTCAGTACTTGTTATGCCAAATTATTAAGATATAGATATCAAACAATGCCAAAAAATGTATCAATAATCTGTTAAAAGTACTATAAGGATTGACATATCAAGAATATTTCTTGTTAACTGTA
>JADEXV010000262.1 GCA_015206945.1 Nostocales cyanobacterium LEGE 12452
AGCTAGGATGAAAATTTCTGGCGCACAGTGGAATGTTGGGAGTGTCAACCAAATTCTTTCTGTTCGTTGTGCTTATCTGAATGGTTTACTTGCTATTTGAGTGTTTCTGCCAAAAGTGGATGCTCCCTTTGAGTTTCTCTATTAGGGACATCAAGAAAATTACTCCAATCCCATAAGTTCCATATTCAACGCCCAAACTCTCGGCAACTACTGCACACAAGCCAACAATTATTAATTGCTGCCATACTTGCGGGTAATGCTTTACTAGGCGCAACATCACAAGTCCCAGAACAAGCGTGAACAGAATATTAAGTGATAAGCTCTGGAAAACAAAACTATAGATTGGCTGAGATATAATCGCTGTAATTAATAGTCTGCCCCCATAGCGGTGTACATTTTGGGTATGTTTTTCGCCTTTAGCCAGAAGCCATGCAAAGAGGGGAAAGCTCAATCGCCCAATAAAGTGCAAGATTACCAACTCTGGCATTAGCAAATAGCACACATGATCCATAACCATGAATACCGCTGCTAAGATTTTAATGCTAAAAGCTGAAACTTTAATCACAACGTTACAGTTACCTGGGATTCTTTGATATAAAACTCTCAAATTTTATTTAATATAAGAGTTATTCAAAATACTAGCAATTTGATAATATTAACAAAAAGGGCAATGTCTACGACGGGTTGTGACGGTCCTGCGGACGCTCGCCGTACTCGCTACCGTTATCGGTCGGTGACGCCCTCTTCAGCAGAAAATGCAGAAACCCTATGGCAAAGCGTAAAAAAAGTAATCTTCAGTGGATAAAAGAAACGCTTGAACTAAAACCTGACCATCGTTGGGAATCTCCATCAGGTTACAAAATTTTTGTTGCAGATAGAGGCGCTGTTCGCTTGAATGTTCCCCAAAGTTGGGTTTTAGAGCCACAAGAAAAATCTTTCAAGTTCCTCGATAAAAAACCACCTAACGATGATTGCTGCCTAGAAGTATCTTTTAATCGCCTACCACCCAATGACTGGAGCCAGTTTCCGCTAAAATCTACCTTGAAGAAAATTCTGGAAGACGACAGCCGCAACATCATTGCCAAAGGAGAAATTGTTACCGTCAAGCGTCAAACCGCCAGAATTGTCTGGACAGAGATGAAGTTCATTGATGTTCAAGAAGAACCACGGGAAGCTTTTTCGCGGACTTGTATTGGTTTGGGGTCGAATGTTCAATGTTTAATTACATTCGATTATTGGGCAGATCAAGCAGAACAATTAATACCCATTTGGGATGAAGCAATACGTAGTCTGACATTAGGGTTGTATATCCGTGACCCCATGACTGGTCTAGCTTTTCCAGACTGAAGCCCAAGAATAATTGCTCAAACTTCCTTGGCAAATATCAATGAAAACGCTATTTATCTTAGTTGGCCCAAAAGGAGTAGGTAAAACTCACATTAGAACCTTGGTTAATGCTCAGATGGCAATCAAATTTCTTCCTGTAGAGCCAATATGGATTGATTATTTAAAGAATGAAGCCAAAGATCGAGATGGATGAGATATTGTTGAGGAAGAAATTGACCGAATGTTTGAAAGCAATGATAAGGTAATGATCGAATCCTTGGTGCGGGAGAGGGTTTTGCTTGGTTGCATAAGTCTTTAAAGAATAAGTATGAAATCAAGTTTATTAAAGTTGAATCGGCATTAGATAAGTGCTTAGAACGAGTTAGAAATCGAGATAGCACCACTCACATTCCAATATCGGCTGACAAAGTAGAGCAATACAATAAAATTGCTGCTCAGGTTAGTTATAACTGGGATCTAGTAATTGATAATAATTCTCTAGCGTCTGATTTAGAAATTATTCAAGCAATTCAGGCTATTGAATAATTAAGTTGCTGCATCATTTTTAAATAAAAAACTGCTAAACAGTCAACAGTCATCACTTTCAATCCCTTTATGCTAAATTGGTGGCGGGATAGTAACAAAGTTACAAAGCTATAGTTTAGGTTCTATATACCTAACTGGTGCGCCAAGCTTTTGCATAAGCGTATACCGCTGAGTCCTTTAAACTATACCATCGTTTGATTAGCTCAGTTGGTAGAGCGATCGACTCATAATCGATGGGTCACAGGTTCGACTCCTGTATCAAACTCCAGGAAGTTAGCTCACTGGTAGAGCAATCGACTCATAATCGATGTGTTGTAGGTTCGATTCCTATACTTTCACCCAAAACCCTGTCCGGGTTAAAAGACAATACCCTTCCAAGGTAGCCAATATGGTACGAATCTCAACAGATTCGAGACCACTCATTTTCTCAACTCTGCGGTGTAAGTGTTTTGCTGTCGGTCATCCACTCGTAAGGGTGATGTTCGGTAGCCACAGTCAAGGAGTAAGCGCAACTGCATTTCTCCCTAACTTGAGTATGTCCCTTCGTTTTCTACATCTAGTTTTCCTTTAGGATTCTAGATTGGCAATCGAACGGTATATTTGAGCGCGGTTCTTTTTTCTAGATTGCCATTGAGCAGTTTGGGAAAAGTAACAGCAATCTTAATCCAGCTTTGGAGAAGCTTTTGCCCACACCTGAACTGTAAACACTTGCACTGGCAGAGTTAAAAAATATTTTGTAGTATTATAGTAGTACAAATAGTTAAAATAAATCCTTTAGCCTTTTTCCACAAGGTTGCAAACTCTCAGAACTCTAGTACTTAAGCTGTAAGAAAATAGGTGGTATTTGAGTTCAAGGAAGGTTATAAATGTCTTGAGCAAATCTTCTTAGCTAGTTGCGATCGCAACGAGAACACCGCAGGCATCGCGTAGCTTACCTAAATATCGCCTAAATTATCTATGCAAATTACTATGTGGCAAACATTTTACATCAAACCCAATGAAATCGGCATCTTATATCACCGCAGTGACTTTAAGAAAATTTTGCAGGCTGGTACACATACTTATTTTGGTCGGCATTGGCAAGTAAAAATTTATGACCTCAACCAGCCACAAGCTCAGATTGAAAACATAGAATTGTTGTTGCGAAATCACGAAGCCGAACTGCAACAACATTTATTGATTATCAGAACTGCATTTAACCAAGCTGCTTTAGTCCGCTACGGTCAGAATTGGGTAAGCGTTGCACCAAATCAATTAATAGCTTTTTGGCGTGGTTTTATTGAAGTAGAATCTTATCTTTTCAACTTGGAAGAAAGTTTAGAATTGCCTGCTTCCTTTGTGCAGCAATTGCGCTCAGTTACGTTGAATGGACTCAAAAAGTTTCAAATCTCAGAGTATGAGATTGGTTTACTATATGTGCAAAATAATTTTGTGCGACCTCTAGAACCAGGAGAGTATGCTTTTTGGTCGGTAAATAGAGATGTAACAGTCAGGACTCTCAGCCGGATTATCCCTAACCCAGATTTTCCTCTCGAAGATGTACTCATTGAAAAACACCCTGATTTTATTGCTGCCTACTGTGAAACCGTGCAATTACTGACTTCGCAAGTTGCAATTGTACGATATAGAGGTAAAGTGATTTCGATTTTGCCACCCACCAGCCGCAAACTGTTTTGGCAAGGTGTTGAAGTAGAAATTCTCGACATCAGCGTTGATGCTCAGTTACAGTCTGCCTTAGTGGCTGAGTTGGTTGAAGGTTCAATGGAAGTGAAATTGCTCAGTCGCAACTGTTTGCATATTTGCCAAGTTCCCGCCCAGCACGTTGGACTAGTATACATTAATCAAGAGTTTCAAGGATTGCGATCGCCAGGGGTACATGCTTGGTGGTTATTTGGCCGCTCTTTTCAAACCGAAACCATTGACTTGCGACTCCAAAATATGGAAGTATCCGGTCAAGACATCCTCTCTAAAGATAAAGTACCTCTGCGGTTGAATTTGACGGCTGGCTTCCGCATCCAAGACCCATTGAGGGCAAAAAATGGGTTATCAGATATTTCTGGTTTCTTATACAAAGAATTACAGTTTGCTTTGCGGGGTGCAGTCGGCGAACGCAACTTAGATGCTTTATTAGAAGATAAAGGTGCAATTGATAGAAGTATCTCTGAATACATCCGCCAGAAAGCCGCAGACTATGGAATTGAAGTAGATTCTGTAGGTGTCAAAGATATTATTTTACCTGGTGAGATTAAGACTATTTTGAGTAAGGTAGTCGAGGCAGAAAAAGCCGCTCAAGCAAACGTAGTCAGACGTAGAGAAGAAACGGCTGCTACTCGCAGTATGCTAAACACTGCCAAAGTGATGGAGGATAACCCCGTTGCATTACGTTTAAAAGAACTCGAAGTATTAGAACGCATTGCAGAGAAGATCGATCGGATTCAAGTTAACGGTAGCTTGGATAGTATTTTGACGGATTTGATTCGGATGAATCCGCAATGATTTAGTCATTAAAGATTGAGAGTTGGGTTGGGTCGTATATTGATGAATTTAATTGTGAAAAAATGTTTGCGATCGCACCTAGCCCAATCTGTATAAGAAAGTAAGTTAGCAAAAGGTTGATGTACTTGTATGTTTCACTGTCACGGAACTTGGTGGTAAGCTTGTTGATTTTATATCTTTGGTGTAAGAATACTTTCAAATGTGTATATTTACGCTCAGTCGGCATTAAAATATATACTTGATAGATAAACTCTAATTATGCCGATTCAATGGCATGGAGTCAGTGCGATGTCAATTGATGAAGTTGAAACTCAGCAAAATAATGGTCTATTTCAACCCTCTACAGACTTAATAGAAAAACTAGTAAAGGCAAAAGACAAGAAAAAAGCTAAAAAATCCAAACGGATTTTTGATGGTAGCACAGAAGCTTTTGCCAAGAAAATTCCCAAAAAAACTTTTGAAACTGAACTAAAGCAACTCCAGATTGAGCTAGTCAAAATGCAATACTGGATTAAGCATACTGGCTATCGAGTAGTCGTCATATTTGAAGGGCGCGATGCTGCCGGCAAAGGAGGAGTAATTAAACGCATTGCCGATCCACTCAATCCTCGTGGCTGTCGTGTAGTTGCTCTAGGAACTCCTTCCGATCGTGAGAAAACTCAGTGGTATTTTCAGCGTTACGTGCAACATCTTCCGACAGCAGGCGAAATTGTCCTCTTTGATCGCAGTTGGTACAACCGAGCCGGAGTTGAACGGGTGATGGGTTTTTGTACCGAAGCAGAATATCAAGAATTCATGCAATCTTGCCCAGAATTTGAACGAATGCTGGTGCGATCGGGCATTGTTTTAATCAAATACTGGTTCTCCGTCAGCGATGAAGAACAAGAAAAACGCTTTCTTTCTCGCAGTCACGATCCAGCAAGGCGCTGGAAACTTAGCCCAATGGATTTGGAATCACGCGATCGCTGGGTAGAATTCTCCAAAGCAAAAGATACCATGTTTGCTTACACAAATATTCCAGAAGCCCCCTGGTTTACCATTGAAGCAGATGATAAAAGACGGGCGCGGCTCAACTGCATTCATCATTTGTTGAGCAAAGTTCCTTACGAAGATATGACGCCTCCTCCCTTAGAGCTTCCCTCTAGGCCTGTGGCTGAGGATTATGTTCGCGCTCCCCGCAATGAGCAGTTCTTTGTCCCTCAAGTGTATTAAGCAACATCATTATAGGCTCACTGAACTAGCTGATCATTTGAGTCGGCGTGAGCGTTGCTATTTGAAGCCATACACCTAATTGTTATATCCTTCAATTTCGTAGACATCGCCTAGTTTATTGTCGAGTAAGGGCGTAGCCCGTCGCAGAAATCGCTACAACGGCTTAATTCTTCTGCATTTCACAGACAATTCCTCGAAAAGCTTTAGTACAATTCTAAGCAATGCAGACTTGGATTATTCAAAAGCTCCTGAATTACCTCCACCCCAGAACGAAGTAGAGATTCAACTTGTTTTGTTGGTGCATTTCCGCAGCGTAGCCATACAACTTTAGGTGGAGAACCGTACAAACGGCTTCTTTCAGCAAAGTCTACATCTTGAGTTACGATGCAAAAGTCATTGGTTTTAGCAAATTCCCATATTTCAGTATCAGTCTTCACTTCCAGCCTATGAAACTGAACATGACTCGAATCAGGGAAAACATCTGCTAATTGAGTTACTAGCTTGCGACTCAAATTTTGATCAAAAAGCAGCTTCAAAGACCACCTGCCGTCCGCGTAACGTCTGGTAGAGAAGCAACTAAACGATGTTCACGGTCAGCAGCAAACTCTAGACTTGCCCTAATATCTTCTTCTGTTAATTCAGGGAAATCGTCTAATATCTCTCCATGAGACATACCAGCTGCCAACCAGCCGAGAACATCGTACACGGTGATTCGCATCCGTCTAATACAAGGCTTACCACCTCGCTTGTCCGGTTCAATTGTAATAATATCGTGATAGCTCATGGTGATTATAAACTGCGTAGCTTCTTTCTAAGTCTAGAACAGCTTTACATCGTGCTGCAACGACGCGATCGCAACAACAGTCTACTTCTTTTACTGCGATGTCTACGTCTTTTCCATCTCACACACAATATTTAAATATTACCGAGTTTGCGCGATCGCTCATAAAAGCAATTAAATCACCTTTATTACTTTCGAGAGAGTTGCCACCGCTTACTCTAACTCGTTATTCTTCAGATAGGCGTGATGCAGTAAGGGAAAACCTCAAATGTCAACTAATATTTCTCTGGAAGAACGTCTCGCAGCTGTCGAAGCGGCGGTGACGGAGTTGCGAAAACAAGTAGCGGCTTCTCAACCAACTAATTGGCTGCAACAAATTACAGCTTCCTTTAAGGACGAGCCTGCGTTTGAAGAGGTACTCGCTTATGGACGTGCGATTCGTCAAGGCGACGAGCCAATAATTGAAATTCAGGATGAGCCATGAAATATTTGTTGGATACAGATCATTTAAGCATTATCTAACGACAGACGGGGCAAGATTACATCAATCTTTCGACCCGCATGGCTCAATATCCGCTATCAGATTTTGCAATTTCAATTGTCACGTTTCACGAACAACTTCTTGGTAGCCATACGTATATTAGTCGTGCTCGTAACGATAGTGAAGTCGTTAAGGGTTATGAGATCATGGTACGTCTTGTAAATGATTTTAAGGTTTTACCGCTTGTGTCATTTGATGCTGATGCTGCTACTACATTGGGTCAATTACAAGCTAAACGCATTCAACTTGCAAGGATGGATTCGCGGATTGCGGCGATCGCACTATCCCGTAAATTAGTTTTATTAACACGCAATCATCGGAATTTGGGCAAAGTACCCGGATTGTTAATAGAGGATTGGACAGTTTAATGCGTAGGCGCAGCCCGTCATAGACATCGCCTAGTTTATTGTCGAGTAAAGGCGATCGCAACAACACTCTACTTCTTTGACTGCGATCGCACCATCTCGTAAATTAGTTTTATTAACGCGCAATCATCGAGATTTGGGCAAAGTACCCAGATTGTTAATTGAGGATTGGACGGTTTAATGCGTAGGCGCAGCCCGTCGTAGACATCGCCTAGTTTATTGTTGAGTGAGGGCGTAGGCGTAGCCCGTCGGAGACATCGCAACAACAGTCTACTTCTTATCCATCTCACAGATAATCTTGAAAGGCCATTACAACAACAGTCTACGTCTTTTCCATCTCACAGACAATCTCTAGATTTTGTCGAGTTGTGGTGATCACTATAATTTAGTTTAAGAAAATTCCAGTGAAAATAGTTTTTTATTTAAATTATGTATAATACTTAATATAACAATCCTATTTGAGTTTTGAAAACTATCGAATCAACAAACCGCCAAGAGCGCCAAGAAAATAAACAGAGAATTTCATAAATGATTTAAGATTGCTATATAGCAATTTCGTGTAGGAAAATTGTGTATTTTATAAAAAAAATCCCTGTAATGCTTACATATCTTTATGAAGAAAAATTCATCATATATTAATTACTTAGCTTGCTACCTACGTTATCTGTAAATCCAGTGGTTTGAGGCTATCTGTAAATATTTAGCATCAAGTTACTACAATGTTGCTAGTAAAATAATGTTCCTAGATTATCTGTAGAGCAGGAGACTAAAGACTAATTAAATCGTTCAATTGATCTTCATATTTACATGAGAGCTTTAACATGATTTCTTTGAACAGTTCTTTCTCATCTGTTGCAGCTGTTACCGCAGCAGTTGTTGCTTATCTAGCATATCGATTACAAGTTCGTACTAAAGACCAAGAATGGTATGAAAATTTCAATAATCTTTATGTTGAATTCTGGAATGATCCGGACATAATAACTGTGCGGTCTTGGATTGCGTGTTCTGAAGCTTATTCACAAGTTGAAACAATTTTCCAAAAACGGCTTGTTTCTAATGAAGTTAGTGCTTCTGAGTATCCGGTTTTAGAAAAAGTTGATAAGTTTTGCAGTTTAATGATTCGTATCTCTGAACTTACACCAGAAGCAACAAGTGAAAAGTACGAGAATTTGCTTGAAAGGTTATACTTTGGTTTTTGGATTGAAAAATTAAAAGAGAGAGAATATCTGTGTCAGTATGTTACGCAACTGTGGCCTAGATTACTTGACCGTAAAGTTAGTAGTAAAGTTGGTAGTAAATTCTTACCTATATTTAGAAAAAAGTTGCCGCCAAATAAATACTCGCGATCAGTTAAATAAACAATTTGTTCACAAGCGCAAGCAAGCTAACAATTCAAATGCAGCAGGGATAGAAAGTCGATGATGTTGAGTTCGAGGCTTATTGCCGTCATTGATTTGAGCCATTATAAAGTGTGATTCTATCAATTACTTGTAGAGTTTGTTGTCATAGGGGCGCAACACAACCCCTTGTCGAATTAAGGCGATCGCACCATTTAATCTAAAAAATCGTCATTAAAAATAGTCTTTCATTTTACAGTTATTATTTAAGCAAAATGCAAGCAAAATCTAAAAACTAGACTGGATAAGAGTTATACTATCTAAACCATAAAAACAGATTCTTCCTAAATAACGCTGCAACATGCATTTAGGCTAGAAATAGGCTCTTTTTTCTCTCGCCGCCAAAAAACCTTGCATTATATGATGTTGAGGAGCGATCGCTAGGTTCGGAGTAATCCCAAGAGTGCATTTGACGGAAAGGTAGACCCATCTTTTGGAAGACGTACTTCTCTTTCACACCAGAAGCTACTAGGTCGGGCTTCAGCGCTTTGATAAATTCCTCGAATTCGTAAGCGGTAACGTCGTCATAAACGATGGTGCCGTTTTCGATGTAGTGAGTGGTACGTTTGTAGTCGTCATTATGAGCGAACTCATAACCTGTACCAATCATCTTCATGCCCAAGTCTAGGAAAGCTGGGACAACGTGGCGAGGACGTAGACCACCAACCATGATGGCTACAGTCTTACCATCCAAGCGGGGGCGGTACTTAGCAATTACCGCATCCATTGTTGGCTGATACTTGGCGATAACTTTCTCAGCGTTTGCTTGGATTGTTTCGTCAAACTTAGAAGCGATTTCCCGTAAAGATTCAGCAATCTTGGTGGGGCCGAAGAAGTTGTATTCCAACCAGGGTATACCATAAGCTTCTTCCATGTGACGGCTGATGTAGTTCATCGACCGATAACAGTGGATGAGGTTCATCTTCACATTGGGGGTCATCAACATTTCGTTGATTGTGCCATCACCTGACCACTGAGCGACTACGCGCAAGCCGATTTCTTCTAACAGGATGCGGCTAGCCCAAGCATCTCCACCGATGTTGTAGTCACCAATGATGGCTACATCATAAGGAGTACCTTCAAACTGAAGTGTACCGTCTTTCTTAGCTTGGTCGGATCTGGTGAAAACCCAGTCACGAACCATGTCGTTAGCAATGTGGTGTCCCAAAGATTGGGAAACACCCCGGAAGCCTTCGCAACGCACAGGTACAACTGGCTTGCCAATTTCTTTGGATGTCTTCCGAGCAACTGCTTCGATGTCATCCCCAATTAGACCGATGGGGCATTCAGATTGAATGGAAACACCACGGTTGAGTGGGAAAAGTACATCAAGTTCTTGGATTAACTTGGTGAGTTTTTTGTCACCACCAAAAACGATATCTCTTTCTTGGAAGTCAGAGGTGAAGTGCATGGTACCAAAGGTATCAATACCTGTGGTTCCAATGTAGTAGTTACGACGACCAGACCAAGACCAGTAACCGCAACCTACAGGCCCGTGGCTGATGTGGATCATGTCCTTAATAGGACCCCAAACCACACCTTTAGAACCGGCGTAAGCACAACCACGAGCGGTCATTACCCCAGGAAGGGATTTGATGTTAGACTTAACGCCGCAATCGGACTTACCTTCTTCGTATACACTTAAGTGCTTTTCCCGTTTTTTCTTAGCTTTATCGGGGTAAGCCTCTAGAACTTCTTTAATTAGTTCTTTTCTTTCTTCGATGATGTTTTGATTTTCTGGAGGTGTCATATTTAGCCTCTGTGACTCGTAAGGATCGGGGCATAGGGGGACTAGGAGTCCCCTCTAAGATTAGGCTACGGTGTACACACAAGTCGAAGTAAACTACTAGGGTCAGGGATTTGAGGGTGCAAGAGAGAGTGGAAAATCCAATAAGAATTCATGCTCAACGCTGGGATAGAATTGCTTTTGGCGACCCAAGGT
>JADEXV010000263.1 GCA_015206945.1 Nostocales cyanobacterium LEGE 12452
TTCGACCAACTTACATTTGAGCAGGTAATTTCTATCTCTTCTTATAACTTTATCCTGGAAGCTTTATTCTATGCAGCTTCATATTAAATTGGTATAAAACTTGTGAAAGCGAATCTATTTTTTCTGACTAAAGATAGACCTATTAAATCTTTCTATCGATAGAGATGAAAATAGAACATTTAGTTATTTAATTTGAAGCATAAAGATGAATATACCTGAGCATAAACTTTGCTGAAACAGCACTGGAGAAAATAAGCAATGTCATACGTAAATCGGACAGGCAATGACGTTATATCTACTGATACTGTGGCAACAGGTCGAGTAGCCGAATATCACGACCGTGTTCGCTGGGGGCCAATTATTGCTGGTTTGTTGGTTTCTTTGGCTACACAATTAATTTTGAGTTCTATCATTGCTGCGGTTGCAGCAGGCACAGTTGAAAGTTCAGGTGCGCCCAGAACAATTGCTCCTAACGCTGCGGGTAATGCGGGGCTTTGGTCAACTATTGCTTTACTAATTTCCCTATTCACTGGTGGTTGGGTTACAGCCCGTGCTTGTGGGCCGATGAACCGCAATACAGCGCTTCTTAATGGCGCAATTCTTTGGGCAACGACTTTGGCAGTTAGCTCATGGCTTTTAGCAAGTGGAGTATCTGGTGCTTTTGGTGTTGCTGCTTCTAATGCAGGAGAAGTCATAAACCAGGTACAACAGCAAGGTGGTGTTAATGTCCCACAAGCAAACATAAGTGCCCAACAAACTCGTGATGCAGCAGCTAATTTACGTTCGGGATTGTGGTGGTTTGTGTTTGGTTCTTTGTTGGGTTTAATAGCCTCAATGATTGGAGCCGTAACAGGCGCTCGTAGTCCTCGCGCTAACAATTACAATACCTAAATAATTGTTTGAAAAATCAAATGTTATTTATTTTTAAATAGAAGCACCTTTTTCAAGGTGTTTTTTGTTTATTATTTAAAGTTGGCATTTGTAGCGTCTAATTAATTTAATTCTGCTGTTGCTAAAACTTGGTAAGTAAGCTCTTAGTAAGGGGTTTAATCCTTATTTTTTCTGCGCTAAAGTCCTTACTACACACCCTCCTAAAAAGCTGATAAAGTATTAACTTCGTGCAAGATAAAAAATATTTAAAAAATTTTAGTCAATACTGGGGGCTTTAATTCATATATTTTCTCTACATAAAGCATAAATTTTACTGTTTTTCATATAGTAAAGTTACTAGCAAATAGCAACTTTAGTTGTATATCTTAAGTTAAGTATTAATGTTGATTGTTTCTTTCTTAAGGGTAATGAATACAGAACTTTTGATTAGCTAAATTGAAAAAGTCAATGAATTGATGAGATAGAAATCGAGATAAGGTTTTGACTTGCTGCAAAAGCTAAAAACTCTAGTTAGTAACAAGGAGTAGTATCATGTCAGATACAAGCAAACGTGGTTTTGCATCCATGGATGATGACAAGCAGCGCGAAATAGCAAGCAAGGGCGGACAAGCTGCTCATGAAAAGGGTACTGCACACGAGTTTACCTCTGAAGAAGCTCGTGAAGCAGGGCAAAAAGGTGGTGAAGCTGTGAGTCAAGATAGAGAACACATGGCTGAAATCGGTCGTGAGGGGGGCAAAAATTCTCATCGCGGCGGTCAGAATGAAGATAGTGATGATGCCGATAGTGAAGAAAAGGGCACTCAAGGAGGCACACGAGAACAACATGCTGAAGCAGGGCGGCAGAGTCACAAAAATAAATAGACTCATCGTCGCCTATTTAAAAGGTTCTCGCTCCAATACGGTTCAGTTAAAGAATTTTGGTATTGATTTTAAACCTGTAGAGATGCAAAATTTTGCGTCTCTAGTAACAATCTTGGGCTGAACTGAATGTTATCGCAGCATATCTTATCTCTTAAGTTCGCGCTTCTAAAAAACAGAAATGTTTCTTAGAAGCGCGATATTTTGTATGGTTGTTTTTTACAAGTAAATGCAACGAAAACTTTACTACCGCAGTTCACCATTTCAGATATGAACCTTCAATGCCCTGTCCACGTCGAATTTTGCCATCTTTCTCAAACCAGGCAATTACTTGCTGCGCTGTCAAATCTTCAATAGCAACGCCGTACTCTTGGGCAATATGCTTCAAAAGCTTCAGTGATGAAATTGTCAATCTTGTTAAAAATTTTTCTGGAGAAGACAACAAAGCCGCGTCTACTTTTGCTGACTCTTCCAGAGTTAAAAATTGTGTTGATGGTTGCTGTGGCGGTACATCCATAAATGAAATGCTATCTCAAACTTAGTTGATTATTGATAGTGGGTAGTTGTGATTCAGCTATTATCTATTACCGAAGCTAGATATAAAACCGAGTTTATTCATGAAATTTTTGCTGGCGAGCTTGTACCAAATAGCCACAACGGTGTTCGCCATCAATAATCCAGTGGGTGCGTTCTACGGTACAATCGGGTAAGACGGCTGCAAACATTTCTAATTCGTGACCGCAGATGCTGGGGAAAGACTCGGCAACGTTGGAAATGGCGCAGTTATGCTCCATTAATATAAAGCGATCGCTCTCAAAGCAGTCATTTACATCAACAGCGTGATACTCTGCCATGAAGCCTTCCGCTTTTCTCAACTCTACTAAGTTGGCTACACGTTCTCGCAGTGAACCGTTACCGACGCGATCGCGGTATTCTTTGGCTTTGCGCTGCCACTGTTTCTCTAAAATCGATTTAAATTGGTCGTGTCCTACCGTTTCGGCTAAGGTGTCTAGCAGCGAAACCGCAAAATTTCCGCTTGCATCACCAAAGCGATCGCTCATTGTTCGATGCAAGCGATCGCGTCCCTGACGACTCAGCTGATAAAGATGCTGCGGACGCCCCATCCCCGCCGCCTGCACTGATGTCGAATACAAAACTAGCTCCTCCGTCTCCAAATCTTTGAGATGGCGACGAATCGCTTGGGGGGTAACGTCTAAAACTTCAGCTAGCTCCAAAGCCGTTGCTTTTTCGTGTTTGTGCAGATATTCTAGGATATCTTGCTTGGTTGAGGACTGGTGGGTAGTCGCCATCTTCATGTGGTGCGAGACGTTCAGCGAACGCCCCAAAAATTAATTTCTTGGAAAATTTGACTGTGCCGATTTTGGATTTTGGATTTTGGATTTTGGATTAAAAAAGTTTTCTGGTATATGCCCCGCTGTGCTATCGTCAATCTAAAATCCTTGAGCCAAGCACCTTTGTGGTCTTTTTAAATCTAAAATTGCAAATCTAAAATCCAAAATTGTTTGACTTAGACAACATTGTTGTTGTTAATTTAGCGTAAAATGAAGATAGATTAAACAACATAGCTGTTGTTTTACTCTCCACCACTATTCTAGCAGCCGTGTAACCATTCCGTAACGGTAGATGGGAATCGGCTAAAGAAACCCCGTCTCCCATCCTTATAGAGAGATTCCAGTTCCGAACACGAGAGATTATTACTGATGAGTGCCACTGTCAAAACCTTAGTCAACCAACCCTACAAGTACGGCTTTGTCACAGACATTGAGTCCGACACCATACCGCGTGGACTAGACGAGGACGTTATCCGCTTGATCTCCTCTAAGAAGAACGAGCCGCAGTTCATGCTGGACTTTCGCCTCAGAGCTTATCGCCAGTGGCAAAAAATGACGGAACCAACTTGGCCGAATGTCAAGTATCCGCCAATAAATTATCAGGATATCATTTATTATTCAGCGCCAAAACGTAAGAAAGAAAAACTCAACAGCTTAGATGAAGTTGATCCAACCCTTTTAGAAACCTTCGAGAAGTTAGGCATTTCCCTATCTGAACAGAAGCGGCTGGCAAATGTCGCCGTTGATGCAATTTTCGATAGCGTTTCTGTCGCCACTACATTTAAAGAAAAGCTAGCGGAAGA
This sequence comes from Nostocales cyanobacterium LEGE 12452, assembly GCA_015206945.1. GTDB lineage: Bacteria > Cyanobacteriota > Cyanobacteriia > Cyanobacteriales > Nostocaceae > Nostoc. The sequence goes on from JADEXV010000263.1 coordinate 3,905, forward strand.
TGGCGTTATTTTCTGTTCGTTTTCCGAAGCGTTGCAAGAACACCCAGAACTGATTAAAAAGTATTTGGGTAGCGTTGTTCCCATCGCTGACAATTATTTTGCCGCCTTGAACGCCGCCGTATTTAGCGATGGTTCTTTTGTCTATATTCCTAAAGGCGTGAAATGCCCAATGGAACTATCTACCTACTTCCGCATCAACTCTGGTGACACGGGACAATTTGAGCGGACTTTGATTGTCGCCGAAGAAGGTAGTTATGTTTCTTACCTCGAAGGTTGCACTGCACCGATGTATGATAGCAACCAATTGCACGCCGCAGTTGTGGAACTCGTCGCTCTCGACAACGCGGAAATTAAATACTCTACTGTGCAAAACTGGTACGCTGGCGATGCCAACGGTAAAGGCGGTATTTACAACTTTGTCACCAAGCGCGGTTTGTGTCAGGGCGTAAATTCTAAGATTTCCTGGACTCAAGTAGAAACAGGTTCGGCAATTACTTGGAAATATCCTAGCTGTGTGTTGGTGGGTGATAACTCTGTGGGTGAGTTTTACTCGGTGGCGCTGACAAATCATCAGCAGCAAGCTGATACGGGTAGTAAGATGATTCACGTAGGTAAGAATACCCGCAGTACAATTATTTCTAAAGGAATCTCCGCAGGTAATTCTAGTAATAGCTATCGGGGTTTAGTGAAAGTTAATCCGACAGCTAAAGGGGCGAGAAATTATTCTCAGTGTGACTCAATGCTGATTGGGGATAATGCCCATGCCAACACTTTCCCTTATATTCAGGTGCAAAATAACGGTGCGAAGGTGGAGCATGAAGCTTCTACTTCTAAGATTGGGGAAGATCAGTTATTTTACTTTACTCAACGGGGTATTTCTTCTGAAGATGCTATTTCGATGATGATTAGCGGCTTCTGTAAGGATGTTTTCAATCAGCTACCGATGGAGTTTGCTGTGGAAGCTGATAAGTTGTTGAGTTTGAAGTTGGAAGGCAGTGTTGGATAAGTGGAAGGAAGGATAAACACAGGGACATCGGCGTTCTGTGTTTATCTTTTGGAAAAATGACGAACCGCCAAGACGCCAAGAGCGCAGAGAAAGAGAAGGGAGAGAAGATGATTATTGAAAATAGTGAAGTTGTGCTGTCAGTAAGGAATCTGACGGCTAATGTTGATGGGACACCGATTCTTAAGGGTGTGAATCTTGAGGTGCGATCGGGTGAAATTCATGCGATCATGGGGCCGAATGGTTCTGGTAAGAGTACCTTTTCTAAGGTGTTGGCTGGACATCCGGCGTATGAGGTGACTGGCGGTGAGGTGATTTTCCAAGGGCAAAATCTGTTGGAGTTGGAGCCGGAGGAACGCGCTAGAAGTGGTGTATTTTTGGCGTTTCAGTATCCGTTAGAAATTCCGGGTGTGAGCAATTTGGATTTCTTGCGGGTGGCGTACAATTCTCGTCGGAAGGCGCAAGGTTTAGAGGAAATAGACGCTTTTGATTTTGACGATTTGATTGAGGAAAAGCTGGATGTGGTAAAGATGAATCCCAGTTTTCTCAGTCGGAGTTTGAATGAAGGGTTTTCTGGTGGTGAGAAGAAGCGGAATGAAATTCTGCAAATGGCTCTGCTGGAACCAAAGTTAGGAATTTTGGATGAAACTGATTCGGGTTTGGATATTGACGCGCTCAGAATTGTAGCGAATGGGGTAAATCAACTGGCAAGTCCAGAAAATTCGACAATTTTGATTACTCACTATCAGCGATTACTTGATTATATTGTGCCTGATTTTGTCCATGTGATGGCACAGGGGCGAATTATTACCAGTGGCGGTAAGGAACTGGCACTAGAATTAGAGTCTCGCGGTTATGACTGGGTGCTAGAAGAATTTGCGGCTGCTGAGGTGGGTGTGTAATGAATATTCAAGTATCCCCTAGCCCAATACCTAATTCAAATGCAGTCAGTTTGACATCGATGTTAGATAGAGATGATTATCTGACTGGGTTGTTAAATCAAGTAACAGCAACTAAAACAGAAGGTTGGTTGCAGGAATTACGCCAAAGTGCTGCAAATTGGGTACGTCACTCGATTGTCCCGACTACCCGCGAGGAAGAATGGCGATTTACTGATTTGTCGTCTCTACGAAAGGTGCAATTTAATGTAGAGGTGGGAAATTTTGCGTCTCTAGAATTTGATATTTTGCCAGAGGCGACTAATAGTCGTTTGGTATTTGTGAATGGCGTTTTTGCACCGGAGTTATCCGCAGTTTCAGATTTACCATCTGGAATTGTAGTGAGTAATTTGGCTGGTTTGTCTGCGGTTGAGCAGGAAGCTGTACGGCAGTATTTAGCTCAAGCTGAGGGAGCGCAGGAAGTTTTTACTGCTCTCAATACGGCTGGGATAACTGATGCAGCTGTGGTGTGGGTGAAGAAGAATGTGGTAGTTGAAACGCCAATTCATTTGGTGTTTATTTCGGTTGCGGGGGAAACGGCGACGATTTCGCAGCCGCGTTGTTTGGTGGTGGCGGAAAGTGGTTCGCAGGTGACGTTGGTTGAGGAGTATACGAACCGCCAAGACGCCAAGAGCGCCAAGGAAGAAGGAGTATATTTTACTAATGCAGTTACGGAAATTTGGGTTGGTGACAATGCTGAAGTGAGCCACACTAGGGTTGAGCGAGAAGGTGCAGAGGCTTTTCATATTGGGAAAACTGCGATCGCACAAGCTCGTGATAGTCGATATACTTGTCATGCCATCACTTTAGGTGCAAAGTTATCACGGCACAATTTAGAAATTTTGCAAACTGGTGAGCAGACACAAACTACTCTCAATGGATTGACGATAATTTCTGGTAAGCAGTTGTCTGATACTCACAGTGCGATCGCACTTAACTATCCCCACGGTACAAGTGACCAATTGCATAAATGTATTGTAGGCGATCGCGCTCATACGGTGTTCAATGGTAAAGTTTTTGTACCCAAACTAGCGCAGTTAACAAATGCATCTCAGTTGAATCGCAATTTGCTGCTATCGTCTAAAGCCAGAGTTGATACCAAACCCCAATTGGAAATCACTGCGGATAACGTAAAGTGCGCCCACGGTGCTACCGTTAGCCAATTGGAAGATGATGAAATATTCTATCTGCAAAGTCGAGGAATTGATGAAAACGATGCTCGGAAGTTGTTAATTAACGCCTTCGCTGCCGAAGTTATCAACAAAATACCAGTTCCTTCTCTGCGAGAAATCCTTTTAAACACAGTGAATAATCTCAAGTCCCTGACTAATGAGTAATAACTAATCTACCAATGACTTTCACTCCTACCAAAACCCTTGCTGATAAAGTTCGCGCTGACTTCCCGATATTGCATCAGGAAGTCAACGGGAAACCCCTGGTTTATCTCGATAATGCTGCGACATCGCAAAAGCCTTTATTCGTATTAAATACCCTGCGAGATTATTACGAACACTATAATGCTAACGTGCATCGAGGTGCCCATTCTCTGAGTGCTAAAGCTACTGATGCTTATGAAGGTGCTAGAGATAAAGTTGCCAAATTCATCAATGCTGCATCCCGTCAGGAAATCGTCTACACCCGCAACGCAAGTGAGGCGATTAACCTAGTAGCCTACAGTTGGGGAATGAATAATTTGCAGCCTGGGGATGAAATTATTCTCTCGGTGATGGAACACCACAGTAATATTGTACCTTGGCAATTGGTGGCACAAAAAACTGGTGCAGTCCTGAAATTTGTAGAATTAACACCAGAAGAAACTTTTGATTTAGAACAGTTTAAAAAGCTGATTTCCGAAAAAACAAAGTTAGTGTCGGTGGTGCATATTTCTAATGCTTTGGGTTGCATTAACCCAGTTGAAGAAATTGGTGCGATCGCACACAGCTACGGTGCTAAATTCTTAGTAGATGCTTGCCAAAGTGTTCCACACTACACTGTCGATGTACAAAAAATAGATTGTGATTGGTTGGTAGCTTCTGGTCATAAAATGTGCGCCCCAACTGGGATAGGATTTCTGTATGGCAAGTTAGAATTGTTAGAATCAATGCCCCCATTTTTTGGTGGTGGTGAGATGATTGCAGAGGTGTATTTAGACCATTCAACTTATGCAGAATTACCACATAAATTTGAAGCTGGGACACCTGCAATTGGAGAAGCGATCGCACTTGGTGCTGCGATAGATTATCTTAGCAGTATCGGCATGGATAAAATCCACGCCTACGAAGCAGAATTAACAGCTTATTTGTTCCAACAATTAGAGCAAATTCCCCAAATTAGAATTTACGGTCCCAAACCAAATGCTAAAGGTGAAGGGAGAGCCGCTCTTGCATCGTTCACAGCCGGGGAAGTCCACGCTAACGACTTATCTACATTATTAGATCAAGAAGGCGTTGCCATCCGTTCTGGACACCACTGTACTCAACCATTACATCGTTACTTAGGTCTTGCTGCAACCGCACGAGCTAGTCTATCTTTCTACAACACCCGCGAGGAAATTGATATTTTCATCAAAGCACTGAAAGAAACTCTTGACTTCTTTGCAGGTTTCCTTGCTTAAATTTACAAAATATTCAGATACTAATTGTGCCAATTATCAGCAACATACCTTGCTAATAGTTGGCACAATTTAATTATCTGGATTATTTACAGGAGCAACTAAAGTTTTTGAAGCTCATTGAGCAAGTGATTGAAATTGACTGGAGTGAGTATTATATTAATAACATAGGTAAAATTATCGGGATTTTATCTAACATCCTGACAGAAGAAGTATTGTAATATGCTTGTCAAGTCAACGCCTGCTGAACAAAGAACAGTGCTACAGAACATTAGCTGGGAAACCTTTGAAGCCTTGCTGAGAGATACAGGTGAGGACAGAGGCTCAAGATTTGCTTATGACTGCGGTGTTTTAGAAATCATGACTCCACTTTTTGAACACGAAAATCCTAAAATTCAGTTTGACCGATTGATATTCGCTTTAGCAGTGGAATTAAAAACTAAAATTAGAAGTGCTGGTTCTACAACATTAAAACGTAAACCAATAACAAAGGGAATAGAACCCGATACTTGCTATTATATTCAAAATGAGCCACTAATTAGAGGTAAACAAGAATTAGATTTAACAACAGATCCAGCACCGGATTTAGCAGTTGAAATTGATATTACTAGCAGCTCTGTTAATAAGCTTAATATTTATGCGGCTTTAGGTGTAGCAGAATTATGGAGATATGACGGTGAATTTTTAAAATTTTATCAACTAGTAGAAAGCCAATATATTGAAATTAAGTCGAGTATCGCTTTCCCTTTAATTTCTGTTAGTGATATGAATAGATTTATCCAGCAAAGTAAAACTATGGATGAAATTGATTTGGTGCAATCCTTCAGTGCTTGGGTGCGTGGAAAGATAGCTTAAAATATTAATTACGAATTACTAATTACGAATTACGAATTATTTTAATATGCTTGTCAAGTCAACGGTTGGTGAACAAAGAACAGTGCTACATAACATAAGCTGGGAAACCTTTGAAGCCTTGTTGAGAGATACAGGTGAAGATAGAGGTTCTCGGTTTGCTTATGACTGTGGTGTTTTAGAAATCATGACTCCACTTTTTGAACATGAAAACCCCAAAATTCAATTTGACCGTTTTATTCTAGTTTTAGCCGAAGAATTAGGAATTGAAATTAGAAGTGCTGGTTCAACAACATTGAAGCGAAAAATCTCAAAACGGGGAATAGAACCAGATACTTGCTACTATATCCAGAATGAACTAGCTATTAGGGGTAAGCAGACTTTAGATTTAGAAAATGATCCGCCGCCTGACTTAGCAATTGAGATTGGCATTACCAGCAGTTCAGTTAACAAATTAGGGATTTATTCAGCGCTGGGTGTAACTGAACTTTGGAGATATAATGGGCAAAATTTCAAGTTTTATCAGTTGATAGATGGTCAATATGTCGAGTGTAAGTTTAGTATTGCCTTCCCTATAGTATCAGTGAGTGACATAAGCAGATTTATTCAGCAAAGCAAAAATATGGGTGAAATTGCTTTGCTAAAATCATTTCGTACTTGGGTGAGGAAAAAGATAGGATAATGGGGTTCGGCAATGCAATCTTTTTTAGAAAAAATTTTAGTGTATCTTGTCTACAAATAATTCTATATCTTCTAAAGCTTTTGAGTAGTTACTAGTAGGAAGTTTAACATCACTGCCATCTGGCATTATATATTTAGACTGTTTGGGAAGCATAGACATAGGAATTCCCAGAGACGATGATACTTTACCTGATGTGTGAAAATCTTTTATGTCTGAAAAATAATAGTTTTCCCATTCTTCGCTAGAAGTTGGATTATGTTCACAAGGTGCAAACAATGAGGGAAATTTATTAAATTGCTGATAGCAAAAATCAATTAGTTCTGTTCTTATAGAATCAAATGCTGTTGCAACTCCATCCTTAATTGTATAGTTATTAAAAACAAACTCGTAAATTACTGGCAATTTCAGTTGAAAGTGTTCTACTTGATTATTAAAAGTAATTATTCCATCAGCATACTGCCTTAAAGCAGCAGAAGGATATTTACCAAAAAGTAGCATAAAAAGACTTTTTATACCTTCAAGAGAGCTAAAATCAGCCATCATTGGAATGACGATTTTATCTGAAGAAACTAAAGCCATTTGTGTATATAT
>JADEXV010000264.1 GCA_015206945.1 Nostocales cyanobacterium LEGE 12452
CCCACCTCCCTTGCTCCCCACTTTCCACCATGTACCTCAAAACTCTAAACCTCCGACAATTTCGCAATTATCAAGACCAAAAGGTTGAGTTTACTGCTGCCAAAACGATTTTGGTAGGTAATAATGCTCAGGGAAAATCGAATTTGTTGGAGGCGGTGGAGTTACTGGCGACATTGCGATCGCACCGCATGACTCGCGATCGCGATTTAGTTCAAGAAGGGGAAGCCATAGCCCAAATTGATGCCACCCTTGAGCGACAAACAGGTGTTAGTGACCTGACCTTAACCCTGCGCCGCAATGGTCGCCGTAGTGTTGCTCTCAATGGCGAATCTATCCGCCGTCAAATGGATTTTCTCGGCGTTCTCAATGCAGTCCAATTTTCCAGTTTAGATTTAGAACTAGTACGCGGCGGTCCAGAAGGTCGCCGTAACTGGTTAGATACACTATTAATTCAACTGGAACCAGTTTATGCTCACATTTTGCAGCAATATAACCATGTGTTACGCCAGCGCAATGCCTTTTTAAAAAAAACTCAAGACTCAGCACTGGATACAGAGCAATCAGAACTAGCGGTGTGGGATGCACAGTTAGCGACCACAGGAACCAGAGTAATTAGACGACGCGATCGCGCTATCCAAAGATTAGCTCCCATTGCTACCACCTGGCACGGCAGTATTAGCGGCAGTACAGAAGTTCTACAAATCAAGTACATGCCAAATATTCCTTTAGAGGATAACCAGCCAGAAGAAGTGCAGCAAGCTTTTTTAGCAAAAATTCAGCAGCGAGCCGTTGCTGAAATGCACCAAGGCACGACTCTTGTCGGCCCGCATCGAGACGAAATAGAATTAACTATTAACCAGACACCCGCTCGCCAATATGGTTCTCAAGGTCAACAACGAACCCTGGTTTTAGCTTTAAAATTAGCCGAATTACAATTAATTGAAGAAGTCGTCAAAGAGCCACCATTACTATTACTAGATGATGTTCTTGCCGAACTAGATTTATCCCGCCAAAATCAATTACTTGATGCTATTCAAGACCGCTTTCAAACCCTGATTACTACAACTCACTTGGGTTCTTTTGATTCCCAATGGTTGAAGTCCTCCCAAATTCTGTTGGTGAAAGCAGGAGAGTTAACAATTAAAAATTAAAAATTAAAAATTTATTGAATGACATTTTCATCCGGGGATTTATAGCGTCCCTCTGTATGTCTCTACTCTGATTTTTTGTGATGTTTTTCTAACCTTTTAAAAACGTTGAGAACCAAAAAGGTCAGGATAGCACTTATTAATCCTAACTGCCATAAACCACAGCCAGCAGCAATTCCCAATGCAGACGAAACCCAAATAGCCGCTGCTGAGGTGAGTCCGTGAATTTCAAGTTGCTGTGATTCTTGGGAAGATTGGCGCACAATTTCTCCAGCACCGAGAAATCCTACACCAGATGCAATCCCTTGAATTACGCGGCTAAGTGCATCAGAACTAGTTTGTAGCCCCTCTGTTTGCATGATTATCAAGGTAAATAAGGCTGAACCTAAACTCACCAACATGTGAGTTCTTAAACCCGCTGGTTTGCGCCTAATTTGACGTTCTAAGCCGATGATTGCTCCAATCAGCAATGCAATACATAGCCGGAAGCTGATATTCAGCCAATCATTAGTTGCAAGGTAGTAAGTATTTGACAATGTTTAGTCTGATATGGAGAATTCTATATACTAGGTTAAATCGTAATATTTTTATAAAAATAGTACAAAACTATTCTAATGTTTTATTAATGGAGCTTGATCCAATGGCTGTAGTGCAATAGCCTACCTCAATATTTGGAATCTATCAATTTAGGAATGGTTTTGAAACAGAGAATTAATATTTTCCATTATTAGGATTCTTTTGCAACAAGATAATATTATTCTGGTCAATCAATGGAGATTTGCATTGTTAAATTGTGGCAACGATAGTCATTTGGGCAAACTACATGAATTTTAAGTTTATTAAATAGTTGTTTGACTATTTCAAATGAGTTAGCCACAAAATTATACCTTAAGTTGTTAGATTTAACCTATATACTCAACAATTAAATATGATACGACCATGTACAAGTAGAGCAAATCAGCTATACAGCGTATTTCAAGTTACTGAAGTACACAACGATTCGTCTCAAAGCCAGCTATCAAGCCTGTTTTACTTCTGATTTCTGACTCATGAATTCTCCTGTATCCTGCTTCAAAACCCGTAACTTTGTAATTTATGCAAAAGAAAACTGCTGTCAGTCCTGAGTACTTTTTATTCAGAAGTCAGTGGATTAACCTGATAACATACCAAAAAGAAATGGCTGTGGCTACAAATAGACAACTAACAAATTGAGTGAATAAACTCTACTGGCTAGATCAAATTAAACTACAAGACCGTGCCAAAGTAGGTGACAAAGCCTTTTACTTGAGCAAAATTATCCAGCGTGGCTATCCGGTGATGCCTGGTTTTGTAGTTTCGGCAGAAATTTTGCGGCAATTTCTCGAAAATCTCAATAGTTCAGAATCATTAGTAGCTGATTTACCCCATTCTTCGCTACACCTTGATGTCACTAATTGGCGGCAACTTCAGCAGGTGGCTAGTCGCTTGCGCCAAGAAATTCTAACTGCGACTGTAACCCAGGAGTGGGTGAGTACAATTTTCCAAGCCGCTACAGAATGGCAAACTAGCTGTTTGATTCTTCGACCTTCCTTGGCAGTATCAACTGCTACTCCAGGTATCAACAACAATATATCGGGTTTACTGGAGTCGGTATTTTGCCAGTGCGAACCGGAAGCGATCGCTTTGGCTCTAAAGCGTACCTGGAGCCAAATATTTCGGGCCCGGAGTCTATTGTATTGGCAGCACTTAGGAATTAATCTGCAACAAATTAATCTTGCAGTTTTGGTACAACCTGTTGAAAATGCGATCGCCAGTGGTTCGCTCACAACCAATGCCTCTGGCTGGGAAATTGAAGCTACTTTAGGATTAGGAATTGCGATCGCTCAAGGGGAAGTACAGCCAGATGTTTACTACATTCAACCGGAAACTGGGGTTGTGCTTGAGCAACAACTAGGCAATAAAATGCTGGCTTATGGCGTTGATGATGCAGCGCCTAAAGTTTTTTCGCAACCCGTACCGAACTCCGCGTTAACACCAGATCATACCTGTCTGATTACCTATATGCTTCCAGAAGCCCAACAAAAACAGTACTCTTTACAAGAAGAATACTTACAACAAATAATTGCTCTGGGAACTCAACTGGTAAGCGAACTAGGTAAAACCTTTACCATTAAATGGACTATCGCCGAGAAAACTACATCTGGCAAGCTCTACATAACACAAGTGAGTCCTTCAAAATCAATTTCCCACACACACTTCATTAAGGGACTAGGAGCAGCAGGGGGACGTGTTATAGCTACCGCCTTGGTAATTATTAATCCGCAACAAAAACCAGAACAACTACCGAAAGGAGTAATTTTAGTAGTACCAACTATTACACCTGATTGGTTGCCATTATTGCAACAAGTTGGTGGTATTATCACAGAACAAGGGGGATTAACCAGTCACGCGGCAATTCTGGCTAGAGAATTAAGTATTACAGCAGTAGTAAATGCAACATCTGCCACAACTTTAATCCAAACTGGCGAACGATTACTGCTTGATGGCGACAGAGGAGAAGTTTATCGTATCAAAGGAGACTCAAAGGAGGAGATGGAGAGAGGAAGAGAAGAAAATCTTCTTTCCTCCCATCACCCCAACCCGAAAGCGCCTCATCCTGCTGTTACGTCTCATCTACCTATGATTGCTACCCAACTGCTGGTTAACTTGAGTCAATCCACTTTAATAGAACAAGTGCAAAACCTGCCTGTGGATGGAGTGGGATTGTTGCGTTCCGAATTGATGATACTAAATATATTGAACGGGCAACATCCTAATAGTTGGATTTTAAGCGGGCGTCAGGCAGAATTGTTAGAGCTATGGTCTGAGCAGATTATGCAATTTGCTCGTGCCTTTGCACCAAGACCAGTTTTTTATCGTTCTTTAGATTGGCGATCGCAAGATTTACCATCATTGCGTGATAGTTTAGAATCTTCGCCACAATCGATGTTAGGTGAACGCGGCACCTTTAGCTATTTACGAAATCCCGCAGTATTTGAGTTGGAACTGCAAGCTTTGGCAAGTGTTCAGCAAGCTGGTTACAGCAATGTCAATCTACTGTTGCCTTTTGTGCGAACTGTGGAAGAATTTGTCTTTTGCCGTCGCAAAGTTGAGCAAGCTTTTTTAACCGAGGTAGCGCAGTTTCAATTGTGGATGATGGCAGAAGTGCCAAGCGTACTGTTTTTATTGCCAGAATATGTGAAAGCAGGTGTAGCCGGAATTTCTATTGGTACAAACGACCTGACCCAATTATTGCTAGGAGTGGATAGAGAACAAGGACAGCTAGCAAAAGTATTTAATGAACGTCATCCAGCTGTTATGAGTGCGATCGCTCAACTGATCCAAATGGCTAAAAGTGCCGGTATACCTTGTTCAATCTGCGGTCAAGCACCAGCCCTCTATCCAGAAATTATTGATAAGTTAGTGGAATGGGGTATAACTTCCATTTCTGTGGAACCAGAAGGAGTGGAGCGAACATATCAAGCGATCGCTCGTGCTGAACAACGCATAATTTTAGCAGCAGCACGCCAAAAACTTAATTAATTAGCTAGGAGTTAGGAGTTATGAATTAATTGCTCACTGCTAATTTATTTACAGCGCTTCCGGCAGCTATGAGGTACATCCTCAAAGCTGAAAGCTATGATAGAAAAGGGCAAGAAGAAAAACTGTACTGTATTGCATAATAGCTTGTCAGCGCTTTAACCCAACTTTTTCTAGTCCTCTTCTAGAGGACTTTCACCATTAGACAGGGAATTCTATTCCCTGGCGGTCTGTATTGCATAATAGCTGGAAGTGCTGTAATGTAGCCAGTTTCGCGCAAAAACTCCCGTAAATCGGCAAAGAATAAAGAGCTAAACTGATTAGAGAGTGACTGCAAAAGGAGCGAATAGTAATCATTATTGGTGTTGTATATAGCACATTTAACTTTATACAACACCAGCAAGATGTTCAATATCGGTAAATTGCCGCAACGGCTGTGCTATATGGAATCTCTTCAAAGGGAACAGCGTAAACCGTACCACCGTTTAATAAAGTATGAGCAGCAACAAAATCCAACAAATCTTCATCACCAGCTTCTTTTTCTGGGTGCAAATAAACCGTTTCTGAGGTTGGATCGAATAAACCCCATTGTTGCTGACCAACTGCAACTAGTAATGAATCCACGCGTTGGTAATAAGCTGCTGAGATAACTTCTTGGAGGTTGTTAGATGCTTTACCAGTATCACCACCAAACAGTTCGTGAAATTGCTCCAAAACTGCTTGCTGTGACTTTTGAAAATCAGCTTCGACAATCGGCCAAGCTTGATCGTGTAACTCTTGGGCGCTGAGAATTTCTGGATTACCGGTGATCGCTTCATCCATCAAATGCTGGTAAGTATTTGCTTGTCTATACACAGGCAAGAGATACTCTACACCAGCCAGCACCAAAGGCGCTTTTTGCAATTTCAGTTTTTCGTATAATGCGCGATCGACAATTTGAAAGAATTGGAGGATGTCTTCTTGGCGTCTATCCCTGTCAGGGCTTCCCTGTCCGTGAAATGTACCTGGTTGCTGAAAAGAATTGGAGGTTCCCCCTTTTGATGTTGCGATACGGAACTGACCTTCTTTAGCAGTATCATCTCTTTGCAAAGCTTCATCTAGACTTTTAGGGAGATTTTCTACTTCCACTTCATTGATGCTGTAGCGTGTTCCTTCAAAGAACCTAACATCTTGTTGGCTCAAAGCCAGGATATAGAAGCGACCATTGCCATTTAAAATTGGTAGCAGTGGTTTGATGTGAAATCGGTCTGTAACCACAACCAACTCTTGAAAATCAATTGGCAGGGGATAATAGCGAAAAATGTCTTCAGAAATAAAAATCGCCAGCCCTTGCTCTCCCATTTGCTCCCAAAACTCTTGGGTATCAAGTTCATGGGATTTTTCCAACAATGCGATCGCATCTTTCTCCTCTAAACCCGCATCAATTAAACGAGTCTCCGCTTCTTTGACCAAATTTTTAAAGCGAATTGGATCTTGTCGCACTTCTGGCCCGGCTGGGTGCGTTGGCATATAAATGGAAACACAATTTCCTTTTGGCTGTTCTATTAATGTCTTGATTTCCTGTTTAGAGATTAATTGCATATTATATCCCTCCTATCAACATGACTAGATACATCAGACCAGACCATTGATATTCAACGATCTGATAGGACGTTATTCTCAGGTGATGACGGTTGAAGTTCAACCGTTTGCTTATGAGTTTATTTCACCTCAAGGAGAGTTTAGTTGCATCTTTCTTTTGATAGGCAATATTCATTAAGGGAATTACTAATTAAAACCCCAACTTTAAAAACCAAAATCGCCACGTCGATCAAATGTTCGGCGTGTTAGAGTTTGTGCGTTCTGAGTTCATCCCTATTCTGCTATTTGATTGGCTAAGACCTAAAGTTACTCGTTTCATAATCCAGTACAAACCTGCAAGTACCACAAAGGTGATAGCAATAATCACCAAGGGCTGTTTTCCCAGAATTTCTTCTACCCCTTTGGTAAGTACGGCATCGGGTTGAGTAATAAAATCCCAACTGTTGAAACGCAAAAATCTCCCCCAATAAACACCAACAGCACAGAGAAAATGTGTAATCGTCTCAACGCGCCAAATCCACTGGCTCTTGCCGATGCGATGTAAGTAGTGACCCCAATTAATTAACGATATTACATAAGCTTCAAATCCACTTAAAATTACTAGCAAATACAGAGGAATAAGTACTAAAGTAATCATCCACACCGATTGAATCGTGCGGATATCATCTATCAAGTGAATTACATCGGTCAATAAATACGGTGCATTTGGTAAGAAAGCATAGAAAACTAAGAATCCTAGCCACCAAAGCCAAGTGCCACCGCGCCTCATGCGAAATAGCCAGACACTCAAAGCCAAAGGTATAAAAGCCAGAAACAAATTCCAAGTCATCCAACTCATATTAATTTGCAAGACCTGCACGACTCTGGCTATCAATTCTTCTTTCATAGGTGCTTACTCGGAAGATGTTTGATTGGTCTAGATTCACTCTGTAGTGTTAGTGTTAACCTTAGCGATTAAGTTTTTGTAGCCTCCAAGAAAATTAATTTCCTCCAACATCAGACAAGATTTTTATCTCAGTGAGAAGTAAAGACATACTGATATATGGCCGAAATTTAGAGTTTTTGTGTATTTTATGCTGGAGGATGAAATTTATCAATCAATCGGCTTAAGTCACTAGTATAGCCAGAAAATCATTAGGGTAAAACATACTACCGAAAGGTGGTCTGACCAGCAAAAACGCCGCGAATAACTTATGGTGGGCTTTTTTAATTGCAATGTATGTTCCTGTGCTAACTATTATATTGATTTCATTTTGCCCTGGTAGAGTTCCAAAAGCACCTAAAGTTTTTGTCAAGTTAGCCTTTGCTTAGGGGCGGGCGAGACGCCCACCCCACAATAAATAATTGGATATTTTTTTATTTGAAAGTCCCTAACTAACGCAGTAGCACTCGACTACGAGGACCGATCGCTTGTTTGGATGAAGTGGGCATTGTACAACTCTTGGCAGAATCCTGTGAACAAGCAGCTTGAGCAAGGGTTGCAGGGTTGACAACTATTTGATTGACCTCTAAGGAATTACCGCTACTGAATTCCATATTAGGTGTAGTAGAAAGTGATGGAGAATTAGATCCAGATGTATACGTTGTAGGTGTCGAGGAAGCGCCCCCATCAACTATTGGTGTAACAGTGAATGTGTTACCGCCATCAACTATTGGCGTAACAGTGAATGTGCTACCACCACTAACTACAGGTGTAGGAGCGATCGCATTATCACCACCAACTACAGGTGTAGGAGCGATCGCATTACCATCACTAACTACAGATGTAGGGGCGATCGCATTACCATCACTAACTACAGGTGTAGGGGCGATCGCACTACCATCAATTACTGATGGAGGAATGGGTGTACTACCACCACTAATTACTGGCGGGGGAGTGGGTGTACTACCACCGCTAATTACTGGTGGGGGAGTGGTTGTACTACCACTACCAGTAGTTGGTGTAGGAGCTATGAGAGTTGCTGTTGCAGGTACTTTAATTTGTATTCTTGCCAGGGGTGCGTTAGTCATTTCCAAAGATGTCACCTTTGGCGAACCTGGGAGATCGGATTTGAAATCAAAGACTGTGGGGGTGGCGCTACCATTGCGATCGCTATATCGGACTCCATATCCACTCACTTCAAAAGTGCCCTGATACTGGTTTCCAGTGTTTGGATCGGTGACAATACCAGTGTATAAGGCTTTTGTGAGATTAAATTCATCCTGAACTACTCCTTGAAATGTGGTTCCTGCCAATTGTCCCTGGTATTTATAGGGTGTCAACTCACCGCCAGAGAGAATCGGCGAAGTGAGAACGCCATTAAAGGAGACAATCGGAATGCCTTTAAAGTCAACAAAATAATGCAGACTACCATCAGAGCGTGTTTGTACCTGCACATAGTCTGACTTGTATATAGGAACGTAATTAGGATTGTTCTTAGTTCCTAAGTTCCGCGAGTAAGTCCCCGTATCGTCTGTATCAATGCGAGTAGTGCTTTGATTGAAATTGGGATTATTTCTGGGAAGTTGGATAGTACCCGATAATGTACCAGTGCTTTGAATTGTGATTTGAGCAGAAGCACTTGTTCCAGCTAAACCGATGAAGACTGCGGCTAAACTGCTGCTGCTAACAAGAACACAACCCAACTGAACTGATGAATTTAATTTCATGAAAAATTTGCTCCTTTAATCACATACAAAAAAAATACGCGTATGTTTACGCATGACTTTTCCTTGCTCCTAATGGATCGTGAAAGCATCTAATACTGACAAAGCCAGTAGTTAAATAGCGTATTTTATTACCTTTACATCAGTACAAAATTAAAACCGGAAACTTGCTCTTAATGTCCCAACGATTAATGGATCGTTAGCGGCATTGTGATCGGGATTGAAAATAACGAATAAGCCTGGAGTCAAGGCGATATTGTCGCTGAGTTGGGCGCGGTAAAAAACTTCTACGTGAATTGATGTGTCACTACGTCCACCTGCTGTCCCCCCATCAGAAAAGTTGGGAAAATTGAAGCCGTCGGGTAAAGTACTGGAAGTAATCTTGGGTGGTTGTCCAACGAGAACGCCCCCTAAATTCCCAGGACGCAACAAATTAGGAAAAGCCGCGAATACCATCCAGTTGGTAGTTTCTACACTTCCAGAAAGGTTAGATGGCTTGGAGGAAGTAAAGCCACCCCAACCACCCAAATGCAAGTTAGGGTTAATTCGCCAAGCAACGGTAGCGCCAATGGCGTGGGTATCGAAAGCTGTAGGATCTGCAAAAGGTGAAATCAGTTGAGAATCACCAATACCACCTCCCAGTAAGCCATCTGGGGAATGGGAATAGAGATAATGTACGCCGACATCAATGTTATTTGTGGGTGCTAAACTTAACTGAGCGCCAGCAGTATATCTACCGCCAAATAGTCCACCCTGCTTGGTATCGCCAGCAAAATTGGGTATTTCGGCACTATAAACGCCTTGCAAACTGATGCGATCGCTAATCTGCCAGTCAAAGCCTATACCACCACTGCCGTTACCAATACTTAAAATCGGGTTCCGCTGACCAAATAGAGAAACTGCGCCATCGCTAGAACCTTCTAAAGGGCTAATACCGCGAAAAGTGTTGATGGGGTTGACTCCCGCTGTACCGACGACAATTCCCAAGTTATCCGAGGCGAGAAATCGATAAGATAAGTCACTAACAACTAGATTGTTGTCTGTATTGGACTCGAAACCCAACCGCCCCATATTGGTAGATAACAACGATGCATTAGAACCCAAATTACCCGCAGACAACCCTGTCAACAGCAAATCTCGCCCTGTAAATGAAGTTGCTAAGGTTAGTTGGGCGCTACTTGTGAAAGTCAGATTGGTTTTTCCCTGGCGTTCAGGTACTCCATCTCTCGGAAACAAATCCACGTCGGGGCTATTGGTTCCCTGCACGCTAAAAATGGCTTGACCAAATAATCTGGTTGTTGTGGAAAACCGATTTCCTTGTAATTCACTAGTCTGCTTTTCCACAACTTCGACGCGCTGCTGTAATTGCTGCAACTCTGCTTTGAATTCGCCTTGCAACCTTTGCAGCAGGATTAAATCTTCATTATCAACCAATACCATTGCCAATTTACGAGGGTTCAACGCCTGTAGAAACGGGATGAATGCGACCTAAAGCAGTAAGCTTGGCAAAAATCTGGGTTAATAAAATAGGCTCCGGGATTTCGGGAAGCATTTTTAA
>JADEXV010000265.1 GCA_015206945.1 Nostocales cyanobacterium LEGE 12452
GTAGGCTTCTAGGGGAGAGGTTTTTCAATCTTTTTGTTTAGCGCAGAGACTTTAAGCTTTCAGTCTTTTGTACTAAGAAATCAGTGAAGATGCTCATAATGGTGCGCTGACGTAATTTCACATTAGCATTAATAGACATCCCTGATTGCAAGGGAATTTGACGCTGATTAATCAGTAACTTTTGCCCATTTAGGCGGACTTTTGCGGAAAAACGCCAGAAATTATAAACTTGGTCTGGAGGTAAGGCATCAGAGCCAATCTCAATTAGTTCACCTTTGATATCACCATATTCTTGGAAGGGAAAGGAATCAATTCTCACATCCACTTGTTGCCCTTCTTTGACAAAGCCGATGTCGCGGTTGGTGATATATACGTTAGCAACCAAGTTATCACTAGGAACGAGTTTCAGAAGCGGTTCGCTGGAATTAACTACAAATCCTGCTGTTTTGGCTTTGAGTTCAAAGACAGTTCCATCTACGGGTGCAGTAATTTTCTGATATTTTAGGGTTTGTTCTGCCTGAGTTAACTTACTATCAATTTCTCCAATCTGACTGTTAATTTCATAGAGGCGTTTCTGATTATCTACAATTACCTTGGTTAATTGGCTGTCAATTCCGGCAATGTTTTTGTCATTATCTGTAATTTTGGCTAGTAAATCTTCTTGAGACACAGCCGCAGTATTGCGAAATTTTTCATTTGATTGTGCGATCGCTAATTGTAATCGCTGTTGTTCTCTACTCAGTTGGATCACTTCAGCTTGTTTGGTGCTGACATCCTGTTGCTGTTTTAAGTATTGCACCTGAGAGATAGCCCCCTGCTGCGCTAGAGGTTCAAACTTGCGGAGAATTTGTTGATTAATTGTCAGCAACTCTTTAGCGTTAGTTAACTGCGCCTGAGTCTGAAAAAATTGCTGTTGCGTCTGTCCTGTTTCTAAATTAGCTGTGGCTAAACGCGATTCTAATTCTATTTGGCGATTTTGCAAGCGTAACTGTTGCTCTCTTGTAAAAGTATTTCCAGCAGTCGCACCGTTTAACTGTGTCCGGTACAACTGGTTTTCGGCAATAATGGCTGCTCGACTCTTGGTTAAAAAGGCTAGTTCTGGTTTAATTTTCAACAGAGCAGTTTGCTGTGCCACTTCCTGTAGTGATATGCTCCCTTGAAGCTGACGGCGATAGAAGTCATTTTCTTGCTCTAGCGCCTGTTTGGCAAGCAACTGAGCAGCCCGACTTTGTTTCAATGAAGTTAACTCCGCCTCAGAAGTAGTTTTTTCTAGGGTAACGAGTGTTTCACCTTTTTTGACTCGCTGACCATCTTTGACTAGAATCTCATTGACAACACCATGAATCGGAGCCTGAATTTCTTTGACTGCACCCTGTGGTTCTAACTTGCCAGTAGCATGAATTGATTCATCAATTTGGAACACTGAGGCCCAAATTACTGTAAAGGCGCTAACTCCAACAATAGTCCAAGCAATCGCTCGTGACCAAGTAGGTGTCTGTTGTAAAAGTACTGGTTGATCGAATTTATATTGAATGTTCATAATAAATGAGGAATCGGGAATGGGGAATTGAGCATTGGGGAGTGCAGAGAGACGCGATGAATCGCGTCTGTACATGAGATTAGAAGTGCTAAGGTGCAATTTCCGAGTTCAAAGGCTCAACGTTCAAGCAAAAAAGCGCAACTTCCGAATTCAAAGGCTCAATGTTCAAGTAAAAAGGTGCAACTTCCGAGTTCAAAGGCTCAACGTTCAAGCAAAAAGGCGCAACTTCCGAGTTCAAAGGCTCAACGTTCGAGCAAAAAGGTGCAACTTCCGAGTTCAAAGGCTCAACGTTCGAGCAAAAAGGTGCAACTTCCGAGTTCAAAGGCTCAACGTTCAAGTAAAAAGGCTCAACTTCCGAGTTCAGAGGCTCAAGTGTCGAGTTTTAAGCTTGAAGTTTCATTATTTAAAGTTGAAGCAATAGTATTTACGGCTGACAAATGACTAATGACAAATGACAAATGACAAATGACTAAACTTTCGCTTCCTGTTGCTGATACAGACAGTAGTAATAACCTTTGAGCGCCATCAATTCTTCATGAGTCCCCTGTTCTACTACAGCACCTTGATCCATCATCAAAATGACATCTGCATTGCGAATTGTGCTGAGGCGGTGAGTAATGAAAAACACTGTCTTACCTTGGAAAGTTGTCGCCAAGTTACGACAAACTTGGGCTTCGGCATTGTAATCTAAAGCACTTGTAGCTTCATCAAGAATCAGTAATTGTGGATTTTGCAGAACAGTACGAGCGATCGCTACTCGTTGGCGTTGTCCTCCAGACAGTCCTGAACCTCTCTCGCCGACGCGGGTGTTATAACCACTGGGCAGAGACATAATAAAGTCGTGGGCATAAGCTACCTTGGCAGCAGTAATAATTTCCTCATCGCTAGCATCAGGATATCCCAAGGCAATGTTTTCGCGGACTGTCCCATCAAACAATAGGGTATCTTGTAGCACCATCCCAATCTGACGGCGTAAGGAATAGAGTTCTACTTTACTGATATCGTAGCCATCAATCAAGATTTTGCCAGACTTGGGTTCATAAAGCCGAGGTAATAATTTTAGCAGTGTGCTTTTACCAGAACCACTTTGACCAACAATTCCCACAAAGGAGCCAGCAGGAAAATCTAAGTTAATATTGCACAGTTGCAATGGCCCGTGTTCCGCGAAACTGAAGCTGAGATTTTCAAAGCGGACACTACCTTGAATACTGGGCATGAGGATGTTTTGACAGTTACCGATTTCTACTTCTTGGGGAGTGTCTAAAATATCAGCAAGGCGTTGCAGAGATAGAGCGGTTTCTTGGAAGTTCTGCCAAAGTTGCATTAGGCGTAACAAGGGACTGGTGACATAACCAGCTAGGATGCGGAAAGCGATGAGTTGTCCCAAGGTAAGGTGCTGATTGAGGACGAGAAAAGCTCCCACCCATAGCACTAACATACTAGAAAACTTGTTGAGAAAACTGCTAACAGAACCGGCAGTAGTTTGGGTAGAGACTGTTTTGAAACCTGCGCTAATATAACGAGCATAGCGTTCTTGCCATTGCCAACGCGATCGCATTTCTAAATTTTGCGCCTTGACTGTCTGCATTCCCCCCATCACTTCCACTAAGTAAGATTGTGTCTCGGCATTGCATTCTGCTTTTTCTTGCAGTTGTCGCCGCATCACAGGTGATACCATCAAGTTGAGCAAACCAAACAGCGGTACTGTTGCCAAAGCAACTAATGTCAACACTGGGCTGTAAATTGCCATTACTAAAATGTAGACCACTGAAAATACAGCATCCATCACCACAGTTAAAGCTGTACCAGTCAAGAAAGAGCGAATGTTTTCCAGTTCGTGAATTCGCGTTGCCAATTCTCCCACAGGACGGCGTTCAAAGTAAGATAATGGCAGACGCAACAGGTGATTAATCACCTCAGAACCAAGGGCGAGGTCAATTCGGTTAGTGGTATCTGTAAATAAATGAGTGCGGATACTGGTGAGTATTGCTTCGATGACTGCTACTACTAGCAAAAAGATGCCAAAAACTTCCAGGGTATCAGGACTGTTACCAACCAGTACTTTGTCAATAATCACCTGTGTGGCGAGGGGATTTACCAGCCCAAACAGTTGAATAACAATGGAAGCAATTAGTACTTCAATTAACACCTTGCGATAGCGCCGCAGTGAAGGTACAAACCAACTCAAACTAAACCGCGCCTTAGGAGTATTTTTGGTGGTTTGCAGCAGCAGAACTTCTCCTTCAGCCCCCCAGTTTTCGGCAAAGTCTCGGAGTTTGTAGCGCAGTAGTCCCATCTCTGGAACGGCAATGAGTAACTCTTGATTGCTATTTTTGTAAATAATTGCAAAACTATCTTGCCAAGAAATCATTACTGGTAGTTGCAAGCGTCCGACTGCGGTAGCGGGAACTTTTACCATCTGTGTTGTCAGCCCCATCAACTCAGCAGCAGCGGCGCAAAATTGCAGAGATATAACGCCTTTCTGTTCGTGCTGCTTGGTCAACACTCGTTGCAATGTATCTCTGCGCCAGGAGATGTTAAAGTATTGGCTCAACATCTGGAAGCAAGCTAGTGTTGCATCCAGCGGCCCTCTACCTTTGATATAAGGAAACTTCTTTTGTTTGCCCTTAGCTGCTGGTGCTTCTGTGACAGTAATTTCTGAGGCGTAGGGAATCTCTGCGGGTAAGAGTGTTTTTGGTGTAGGGGATGCGAGATTTTCTCTAAATATTGATTTGGGCAATCCCACCAAACGCATATTTGTATTAAATTTCAGCTTGGGATTGAGTTCATCCAACTCTAAGCGACTCCCCACAGGGAACTCAGCATCAAAATTACTGCTGACTAACCACAAAAATTCTGAATCTAACTGCTGGCGGAAAACTTTGCGTGCAGGAATTGTTTGGATAATCGCAACTTCAGTTGTAGCTTGGGCAAGCTTAACTAAATTCCTGCTACCATCTGCGCGACGGCTAAGTTCTTCGGTAAGCAGCTCATGCACTTCTAAGAGAGTAATCTCATTTTGCAAGGCGTGGACAAAAGCCTCTTCCTGCTTGAGTAAGGTTAGAAAACCAGCAATAGGTAGATTAATAGCGATAACTTCAGTAGAAGCGATCGCAGTTTCACATGCAATACCCCGCACATGACTTACCCAACCCAAAACCTCTCCTGGTGAGATTAACTTCAGTGTCGCCGGATTTTGTCCTTGGGAATTGTGGGTTAATAAACGCGCTTGTCCTTGGTAAATAATGCTAATCCAATTGGGCATAGCTTCCCTGGTTACTATTACCTGCCCGATGCGATAACGACAAAATTGCACTTTGTCGAGCAAATTTTCTAAAACATTTGCTGGCAAATAATTGAAAGGGAATAAATCGGCAATATATTCTTGAATATCAATGGTTGTATTTGTCATCATCTTGCACCCGATTTTAATAATTTTTAAGCAGCCTTCGCTTCTTGAGGCTGTGCTGGTTTGGTATTGATTCCCATCCAGGTTTTTTCTTCTGGTGATAGTTGACTTAGTTGCTGTTGAAACCAAGTTTCAAAATTCTCTTGCAGCAATCGTTGGCGCATAAAGTCATCCAACTGGGCAGTTATAAACTTTTCCACGCGGATAATTATCCATGAGTCTCCAAAGGGTACGGGTGGTTGAACTATACCTACTTGACTTGTGCAAAGTACCTGAGCAAAATTGGGAGTTATAGTACCAAGTTCTACTGGGCCGATGATGCCATTTGTATCAGCTTCTGGCCCTTGAGAATATTCACGAGCTAATTCCGAAAATGATTGTTCTCCTTCTGTAATTCGGAAGAATAGCTCGTTAGCAGTTCCTCTACTATCAGTCCGAATTAAAGAATAAATGACTTTATCAAAATGTCTTTTGTATTTGAGAAAGTAAGATTCTAGTTGATGTCCCCAAGTTATTTGCTTGAATTTTTCAACTCTCAACTTGCGGGTGGCAAAAAGTTCTAGTTGTTTTTGAGTTAAACCATAACGCAAACACCAATCTTGGATTTTTTCTTCGCTGTTTAAATCCCAATGCTGATAAAATTGCTCTAGAGCCTGAGTTGTTTCGGCTGGTGTGCAGGTAATTGGTGCGTTGGCGTAGCCCATCGTAGATATCGCTAATTCAATAATGCTCTGAGATAACAATTGCGGGATTAGATTGTAACTTGCTAAAAAGGGAATAATTTCTGGCGGTAAGAGGGCGCTGCCGCTACGCCCGTCGTAGACATCGCCTAGTTGTAATGTTTTATTCATAATATTTGTGCAAAGATTTGAGCCGTGCAGAGATAAATTGAGAAATGCAAGCAGTATTCAGGTATGGATTTGTACCGCTTGCATCATTTGCATACTCTTGAAAGCATTGCTATACAATGCTTTCAATTACCACCACTCATTAATGTCTAAACTTAAGCAAAGGTAGTAGTGAAATGGTCAAAAGTCAAGTTAAAGCTAGTATTGCCAATAAATTGATTGACCTGCAAGAAGTAGTTACCAGATGAAGTAATGTTAGAGATTACATCCGACGCAGTACCACCCCTAGTAGAGCTTGCAACTACCTCATTTGCATCAACAATGCGATTGTTGTTAAAGTCTTGAATCAGTCTGATGTCAGCATCACTTGTGAGTCCACTCAATGTAATGTTGACACCCTCAAACGATCCTAGAGAGAATTGGTAAACATCTGCTGTGTCAAAGTCGGCTACAGAACCAAATTGATTAACATCAGCTGACAAGTTGCCAAGTTCAACCTCTTTAGGCAGAAGATTGCTCAAATCGCTTGTCGAGTTGGGTGTAGTCGCAGACACGGCAAAATCATAACTTATAGTTCCTGAACTAGCAGCACCGCGAATGACTTGGGCAAAATAAGTCCCTGTATTTTCCTGATTATTGATAGACTCATCTCTATTAGAAGACCTAGTGGACAAATCAACTGATTGGTCATTAGCATCAAAAATCCCGTTACCATTGTCTCGAAAAAGTAACAGTTCGGGATCACCAACACTGATATCTGTCACAGTCAGATTGATGTTTTTGGTACTGCCGATTCGAAACTGAAAGACATCAGTAGGATCGGATGTAGTTAAAGTGAAGTTGTTTCTAACAACAGGAGTAGTGCCTATTGTACCAAGATTGAAAAGTGCCATTTTTTTGTCCTTTAAGTGCTGATTGTGATTTGGTCAAATTCAGGTAAGTTGTGGTTTGCACAGATGTAAACGTTCTATTGGAAGTTACACTTACTGGGATTTGGTGGCTTAGAGTTTGATGAAAATAAAGAAAATTTATTATTTTCAATAGAGCCTTAGCTGTTTGGTTTTATGCTTACCGTGTTGAAAACCTGTTGTTTAACCATAAATCTAAATTAAACTGTTTCTTTAATAAACACAGCATGAAAAAGACTTATATAGTTAGGTGTTTGTTCAAGTAAATTTCAAGTGTTTTGTATTGTTTAGTCATAAAAAGTCTTATGACTCACCATTGGCGTAATCAAAAATGAGTCTGATGAAATAAGAGATGTGTGAAGAAGTAGGCGAAAGCTTGTATCAAGCGATGCTAGCACCATAAGCCTTGTTGTAATTAAGACAAAAAGCCTCTGAGCGATCAGAGGCTGCTTATACTTAACTGGATGTTTATGGTAGTCTTTAAGCGATCGCTAATTTATGAGTTCTCACTCCTCACTTGTTACACTTCACTTCATCAACCGAACCGAGGATAGAACCCCACAGACATACATCTGTGCTTAAATCCCTTCCCCGATTGAAGCTTAAAAAATCTTTAACATCAATTTTGTTGAAATATTTGATTGATGCAGCTATATATGCAATGAAGCGGTAAAGTTCAGGTATAAATTTGTACCGCTTGCATCATTTGCATACTCTTGAAAGCATTGCCGTACAAAGCTTTCAAGTACTACTCACCACTGCTAATGCCTAATTAAGCAGGGACGGAGAACTGGTTAAAAGACACATTGTAGTTAGTGGCGCCAGTGAATTCAGTTACCTGCAAGAAGTAGTCACCAGGAGTGTTAATATTGGAAATCAGTTCTGAAGTAATACCTGCATTAGTAGAGCTTCCAATTACCTCACCTGCATCGACGATACGATTGTTGTTAGAGTCTCGAATCACCCGGATATCAGCATCACTGCTTAATCCGTCCAATCTAATGTCAACACTCTCAAGAAATCCCAAAGAGAAGCTGTAAACATCGGTAGTGTTCTGGTTATTGACGTTACCTGTACGAGTGACATTACTTGACAAGTCACCAAGTACAAATTCTTTAGGTAGAAGGTTGCTGGAACTGGCTGAAATCGGAAAAGTTCCCGAAGGTTCAGTCGCAGATAAGGCTAAATTGTAACTGACATCGCCTGAACTACCTGTAGCAAAGCGAGATACTTCGGCAAAAAAACTACCTGAGCTAGTTTTAAAGTTAATCGCTTCATCTTGGTTGCTTCCGCGATTAGAAACAAGTCCAACTTTTCGGTCGAAGCTGTCCAATACACCGTTATTGTTCGCATCTCGAAACAACCGGATGTCGGCATCATCACCTGCGCTGATATCTGTGAGAGACAGGTTGATATTTTTGCCACTGGTGATTTGGAACTTAAAGACATCTGTGGAATCGGATGTAGTTAAATCAAAGTTATTTTTAATAACAGGGGTGCTAGCGAGTGTACCAAGATTGAAAAGTGCCATTTTTTGTCCTTTAGATGTTGATTTTGAGGTGGTCAAGTTCAGATTAAGTTGTGGTTTGCACTGATGGAAATATCTGATTTAAATCGATATTTACTGGAATATAGTGGCTTAGATTTTGATGAAAATAAATATTATTTATTATTTTCAATAGAGCCTTAGCTGTTTGGTTTTGTGCTTGCCGTGTTCAGAACCTGTTGTTTAACCATGAATCTAAATTAAACTGCTTTTTCAATAAGCACAGCATGAAAAAGACTTCTATAGTTAGGTGTTTGTTAAAGTAAATTCCAAGTGCTTTGTATTGTTTAGTCATAAAAAGTCTTATGGCTCACCATTGGCACAATCGAAAATGAGTTTAATGAAATAATAGATGTGTCAAGAATTAGGCAAAAGCTTGTATCAAGGCGATGGCAGTAGTACAGTTATTGTTACTTTTAATATAAAAAAGCCTCTGGTAACTCAGAGGCTTCTTATGATTAATTGGATGTTTATGGTATTCTTTAAGCGATCGCTAATTTATGAGTTCTCACTCCTTACTTGTTACACTTCACTTCATCACCGACGATAGAACCCCACAAACATACATCTGTGCCTAAATCCCTTCCCCGATTGAAGCTTAAAAAATCTTTAACATCAATTGTGTTGAAATATTTGATCGATGCAGCTATAATTTATGCAATGAAGCGGTAAAGTTCAGGTATAACTTTCTGCTGCTTGCATCATTTGCATACCCTTGAAAGCATTGCCGTACAATACTTTCGAGTACTACTCACCACTCCCGATGCCTAAATTTAAGCAAACTGGGGTGGTGAACTAGTTAAAAGTGAAAGTGTAGTTAGTGCTATCTTTGAATTGCTCGACCTGTAAAAAGTATTTAACAGCATTATTAATATTGGAAATAATATCTGAGGTAATACCGCTCTTAATAAAACAGGCAATTTCCTCGATGGCAATTAAAGTCTCGAATTAATTGGATATCAGCATCCTTGCTCAGTCCGCTTTAGTTAAGTCTGATGTATTTTTTTGTCTAAAGTCTGGAATAAAAGCGGCAAAGTTCAGATAGAATTCTTTGCCGCTTACATCATTTGCATACCCTTGAAAGCATTGCCGTACAAAACTTTCAAGTACTACTCACCACTGTCGATGCCTAAACTAAAGCAAAGGGGGTGGTGAAGTGGTCGAAAGTCACAGTGTAGTTAGAGGTAGAGAACTGAGTGACTTGCAAGAAGTAGTCACCAGATAAGTTAGTGTTGGAAATAAGCTCTGACCCAGTACCTCCACTAGTAGAGCGTGCAACTTCCTCACCAGCATCAACGATGCGATTGTTGTTAGAGTCCCGAATCAGCCGGATGTCAGCATCGCCGTTCAGTCTGTCCAATTTAATGTTGACACCCTCAAAAAATCCCAAAGAGAAGTTGTAAACATCAGTAGTGTTGGTGTTACTGACGTTACCTGTACGAGTAACATCAGCTGACAAGTTACCAAGTACAAATTCTTTAGGTAGAAGGTTACTGAAACTGCCTGAAACAGGAAAAGTTCCAGATGGTGCAGTTGCAGACAAGGCTAAATCGTAACTGACATTGCCTGAACTACTTGGACCAAAGCGAGATACTTCGGCAAAAAAAGTACCTGAGCTAGTTTTAAAGTTAATCGCCTCATCTTGGTTGCTTCCACGATTGGAAGCAAGTCCAGAATTTCGGTCAAAGCTGTCTAGTACGCCGTTATTGTTAGCATCTCGAAACAGTCGGATGTCGGCATCATCACCAGCGCTAATGTCTGTCAGAGAGAGGTTAATGTTTTTGCCACTGGCGATTTGGAACTTAAAAACATCTGTGGGGTCTGTAATAGTTAAACTGAAGTCATTTCTGATAACAGGGGTGCTACCTACTGTACCAAGATTGAAAAGTGCCATTTTTTTGTCCTTTAGGTATTGATTGTGATGTGGTCAAGTTCAGATTAAGTTGTGGTTTGCAAAGATGTAAACATCGCTTGAAATCGATATTTACTGGAACGTAGTTGCTGAGAATTTGATGAGAATAAATATTATTTATTATTTTCAATAGAGTCTTAGCTGTTTAGTTTTGTGCTTACCGTGTTCAGAACCTGTTGTTTAACCATGAATTTAAATTAAACTGTTTTTTAAATAAACACAGCATGAAAAAGACCTCAATAGTTAGGTCTTTGAAAGTCAACTTCAAATACTTTGTATTATTTAGTCATAAAAAGTCTTATCTAGGGCAATAC
>JADEXV010000266.1 GCA_015206945.1 Nostocales cyanobacterium LEGE 12452
TATCATCTCCCTCTTAGGAGGCTTTGGGTTTGACGAACTTGAGGGTCATGCGATCGCTCTCTCCAATGGTGAGGAAGCGTTCTCTGTCTTTTTCACCTTGGCTCAAAGTTGGAGGTAGTGTCCAAACTCCGCCCGGATAGTCTTTGGTATCTTTTGGGTTAGCGTTAATCTCTGATTTGCCCACCAATTTGAAGCCAGCCTTCTCCACAGCAGCAATTACCCCATCTTCAGACATATAGCCCGTTTTGATACTCTCTTCTAAAGAAATCCCCCCAAGTCCGCGGTGTTCTTCTACGCCTAAGATACCCCCTGGCTTAAGTGCTTTGTAAGCCGCCGCGTAAACCTGCTCTGCATAGCCAGCTTTCACCCAGTTGTGAATATTGCGGAAGGTAGCAACCATATCCACAGAGTTTTCTGGGGCTAGGGTAAGTTCATTTGGGGGATTGATTTGGGTTACTTTGACCTTACCAAAAACCTCTGGATTAGCTGCTAGTTTCTCTTGCAAAGCCAAAGCAGGTTTACTTGTGCTAGAACCCGATTTAGTAACTATGAGTTGTCCCTTTGCTGCTAGAAATGGGGCTAATATCTCAGTATACCAGCCGCCTCCTGGCCACAATTCAACCACTGTCATATTTGGGCGCAGACCGAAGAATTCGAGAGTCTGGGCTGGGTGGCGGTACTTGTCTCGAAGGCGATTCTGCTCTGAACGATGACTGCTGGTGAGTATAGTTTGAAGTGTGGTTGTGCCGTTGAATGTCGCTTTTTCGCTCTCGTTGGCTAGAACACTGGGAGATATCACAGATGCCAATACAAGGAAAGCTAGAGTCAGGGCTTTCAGTAAGCCTTGGCGGGGGATGAGATTTTGTGTAAATTTCATAGCTGTTGTTTTTATTTTCCCCTTCAGCATAAGGGTTAATAGCGACAGCAAACCCTTTGGGTATATAGGATATAGAAAAGTCCCCAGCTTTAGGTTGCTAAGGACTAACTACTTTCGGCTTGTAAACTGATTTACTGATTTAGCAGTCCGATAGCCATCTCAAGGTGCATCTTAGCTTTGTGCAAATTTAGTAAACCCTCTTGGTCGTATCGGTCAGGGTAGCTCATAGCCTTGCGCTCTAAAGTTATCCGAATTAGTGCCGCTTGTTCATCAGTGGGGGAGTTCATCTCATCTACGACCCCTTCGAGGAATTGAATAACACTAAAGCCTGGTGATTTTAAACCTTTTCCTTGCCTTAATTGCGAGAGTGCTATCTGTGGGAATGCCATCAAGGTGACAATCCAACTAGTCTTGTACCCTCCATTCCCGGTAGGCTTTAATCCGTAACGCCTGCATAAATCTCTCAACTCAGCAGTGGTTTTGATTTCGAGTTCTGACCTTGTGAACATAAAATAGAATTACCCATTTGTAAAAGTGGTATCGGTGGTGAACTGTTTTGACAGACGCGAACACCACCGATTTAAACTCTATCTATATGTTCACGTATCGTTCAAGCTATATTTACATCTCTCAACAATGCCTAACCCTAAAGGTAATCCAGAAAATTTAAAACCACTTAAGTCTGATAGAGAAGAACCGCTTACACAAAATCTTAATTTTCGTGTCACCGAAAAAATGAAGGAAGAGGTAAAGGCACAAGATGACCCTCCTGAGTTTTGCAGAGAAGCTATTCAGAAAGCACTGGATGAGAAAAAAGGGAAGTAGTGTCGCGTTATTGGACTTTAGTGCAACACAAATTCAATTCTTTTTTTAAGTGTTCTCTTAATTCATAAACATCATTCCACTGAGCTTTCAGTGTTTCACTTTTCAGCGATATAGCATAAGTGTTACGACGATTCCATCTGACTTTCATTACCTCCTTATCAACAGGAATACTGTCCCAATTCCTCAAATTAGCAATCCAATGAACCTTAACCCATCGAAAAATCCCCCACGTATCGTTTACCCATTGAGGTTCATCCTCTCTTCCTTCATTAACCAGTTCAACTAGATGTGTCAGGTATCTCTGATTGCACCCATCAGGTATTTTTTTTTGCTCTCCTGTGCTATTGTCTTTGCACTCATGCGGTACTTGAGAAAGGATGATAAGAGATCCTTTTGGTAATTTATGGGCGTGAGATTCTACTACTCTTGTACTTTCACGTCTTTTAAAGTTCAACCGAAAGTAAGCTCCAATAGGATATTCAGGATACGCCCACAGTTTGTCATCACTTTTGTCAGTAACACTTTTGATATAATCCAGACGACTATAATCCATTATTTTTTACTACTGGCTTGTATTAACTAGACCTTTTTCTATATCTAGTTTGCCCAAACTCTCATTAAAAACTTTTAGGCTTATTTTTTCCTACCTCGCCAAGTGCAGATGTACGCGTAAAATTCCTTGAATTACCTGTTGTACAGCTTCCTTACTCAAGCTGCCATCTACCCGAACAATTCGTGAGGGATGGGATGCTGCTAAATGTGCGTATCCTTGTTGAACGCGCCGATGAAAAGCGATTGTCTCCTGTTCAATGCGGTCTAGTCCTACTTTATCTGAGAGTTTGCGGGCTAGTCCAACCTCGACATCGACATCTAGCCAAATAGTTAGATCGCTTTCTAAACCACCAGTGGCAATATTATTAAGCTGATTGATTAAACTCATGTTCAGACCGCGACCATATCCTTGGTAGGCAATGGTAGAGTCAGTGTAGCGATCGCATAAAATATATTTACCGGCTGTGAGATTTGGTTTAAGTTCTTGTTCAACGTGTTGCGATCGGTCAGCAGCATACAATAAAAGTTCTGTTACTTCTGCAACTGGCTCGCCCTGAGCGGATGACTTTTCTAGTAGCAAGCGGCGAAGATGTACACCTAACTCTGTTCCTCCTGGTTCGCGAGTTACCACCACAGAAACACCTAGACTTTCCAACCACTCAGAACAAAGCTGCATTTGGCTGGTTTTGCCACAGCCTTCCACCCCTTCAAATACAATTAATTTCCCACCCATGCTTTTTTGTTCGCTGCAATAAACTGATTCGCTAACGTTTCATCAGATCAAGAATAGCGCAAAGTGTAAAATTAACATGCAATTGCGTAGGCGTAGCCCATCGTAGATATCGCAGTCTATGATTCAATACAGTTCAGATAAGACCAAAACACTTGTAGAGACGGCGATTTATCGCGTCTCAAAAACTATGATTTAGTTGCCTGAAAATTGCCGTAACTGAGACGGTATAATATCTCGCCAGCCTTGGGCACAAGCAATATGCCTTCATCTTCTCGATTCGCCCATTCAGTGAGTCGAATAGTCGCGGGGTTACAATAGTTTAAGTTATGAGCAGCACAGCGTTCAGCAGAAATGCCAGTCGCTAAAGTAACACGAATTCGCGCTTGTTCTCCTTCTATCGGATCAAAACTACCCATCCCTTTTAAGTGAGTACTATGGGCCAGAACTCCAGCAGGATACTCTTGGAATTTATGCCACTGTTTGAGAAAGTAATCCCGCACATGATAGCCAACTTCGGATAAAATTTCGCCGTGTGTATAGCTAAACTCGGTAATATGAGGAGCATATATAATTACTTCGCCTCCATCGGCCACTACTGGCTCTAGCTTGTACATTCCTTTAGCTGCCGTCCAAATGTCATCATACATTTGGGGCATGACTGAAAGCACTTGTTTAAAAGGCCGATCTACATATTTAATATGCAGTTTAGCTGATAATTTTGCAGCGTCTTCCCAGGCTGATTCTGGTTCATCTATATAAAGTCCAGCTAACTGATTTGTTTTCGGTGCGACTACCATCGCCAAACAAAGCTTTGGGGTAGAAATTAGGTTAGCGGCTCGGTTAATCAAACGTCGAACTGGTGTTATTCCCAGCGTACCAATAATTTCGTAACAAGTAATTAAAGCACCTAACCAGTGGGAGAGATTAATTACTTCTTGACCACCAATACCAGGGAAAAAATATTTATTTCCACCAGAGAAACCGACAACTTCGTGAGGAAAAACTGGCCCACAAATCACGATTAAATCATATTCTGTTACAAGCTTATTAATACGCACATCAACTGACTGATGTAGCATTCCATTACTAATGTCTGATATCTCGTCTGCCGAAATTACTCCGCAAGAAATAAAAGTATCTGGCTCATTCCAAAGGTGGTTAAAGATGCGATTTTTTTTAAAAGTTGTTTCTCGCTCCTCTGGTGTTACTCCTACCAAGTGATTGATTTGTTCTTCACTCATCGGATTATGTGTACCCAGAGCGATCAAAAAATCCAGAGCTGCTACTCTTTGACTCAACTCCTGATGAAGCAATCGAAACATTTGAGGGATCGGAGCAGTGCGGGTACTATCTGGAATTAACACCAAAATGCGCTGTCCATCCAACTTAGGGTCTGCTAAAGCTTGATGAACTAGCCCGGAAACTTGCTCATCTGAAAGTGTCCCATTATTTACAGCCAGTGAATACATAACATTATTAAACTCCACTGTAGATACTAAATCCACCATCTACTGGCACAACTACCCCGTTAACAAAACTAGAACCAGAACTACATAACCAGATTAAGGTACTGAGTAATTCATCTGGTTTTCCGAAACGTCCTGCGGGGGTATGGTCAATAATTTTTTGTCCGCGTTCGGTCAAACTACCATCAGAATTTAAGAGTAAATTTCGATTTTGTTCGCCAATAAAAAAACCTGGTGCGATCGCATTTACTCGCATTCCATCACCATACTTTTGGGCGAGTTCTACAGCTAGCCAGCGAGTAAAGTTATCTATCCCCGCTTTTGCAGCCGAGTAGCCAACCACGCGGCTAATCGCTCGGATGGCAGACATAGAAGAAATATTCACAATGCAACCGTGGGGCTGACTTCTTTCCACCATTGCTTGACCAAAAATCTGACAAGGTAGGAGAGTGCCAACTAAATTCAGGCTAACTACTTCCTCAAAGGCTGCATGTGGCATATCAAAAATAGTCGCATCAGGAGTAATTGTGGCAGCCGGAATATTACCGCCAGCCATATTTACCAAGATATCTATCTCATCCCAACGCTGTATAATAACATCCCTAGCGATTTCTAATTGGGAGCGATCGCTAACATCTGCTACCACAGCCATACTTTCTCCACCACCAGCAGTAATCTCAGCCACCACCGCCCCCGCCCTGACTTCATTGCGGCCCAAAACCACAACTCGC
Organism: Nostocales cyanobacterium LEGE 12452; assembly: GCA_015206945.1. Classification (GTDB taxonomy): domain Bacteria; phylum Cyanobacteriota; class Cyanobacteriia; order Cyanobacteriales; family Nostocaceae; genus Nostoc. The sequence continues at coordinate 5,185 of JADEXV010000266.1, forward strand.
GCTCCAGCCAGAGCCAAACCCTTTGCCATAGCCCCACCAAGCACACCAGAACCACCCGTAACTACCGCAACCCGCTCCTTCAAACTAAAAAGTTTACTTAAAATCAAAATGATTCCCCCACTTAGTAAAATTCTCTGCGTACCTCTGCGCTTCCCTCCGCGCCCCTCTGCGTTTAAATTCCCCCTCAATTCCTCTCAAACTTATAAGCAACCTTAGCGAGGTCATAAGCCAAAGCACGAGCCATCTCATACCCTTCCTCCTCCTCAACCAATCCCCGTGCTACCAATCCAGCTAACCAATTACAAGCTACACGCCGCCAGACATTATGACGAGCCGGAATCGAAACAAAAGCCCGTGTATCATCATTAAACCCGGCAGTATTATAAATTCCCGCAGTTTCCATTACCTGATTGAAATAACGCTCCATACCATTTACGCTGTCGTGAAACCACCAAGGTGGGCCGAGCAATACACTGGGATAATGACCAGCTAACGGAGCCATTTCGCGGCTATAAGTGCTTTCATCCATGCCAAAAATGATTAAATGGAAGCGGCGATCGCTACCGTAAGCTGATAATAACGGGTGCAAATTGTGAGTCCATTCGATTTTTACGGGAATATCAGCACCTTTATCAGCTCCAAATTTCTCAAATAAAGCCGGATTATGGTTACGCATTACACCACAATGCATTTGCATCACCAAGCCATCTTCCACACTCATCCGCGCCATTTCCATGAAAATATGACCGATAAAATGTTCGACATCACCTGGATTCAGCTTGCCGGTTAATGCTCTCGCAAAGATAGCTTCAGCTTCCTGGTCAGAAAGACGTGTGGTATAAGGTGTAGCTGCACCTTGATCGGTAGCTGTCGCGCCCATTTTTTTAAAGAAAGCTCGACGTTCTTCTAAAGCTTGCACAAAATTGGCATAAGTATTAATTTCTCTACCGATACTGCGTTCCAACTTGCTAAGATTTTCGCGCCAACCAGGAGCATCCAGGTTAACTACTGCATCTGGGCGAAAAGTTGGTCTAATTTGAGTAAAACCTTCTTCGTGGAGCGATCGCTGATTCTCTAGGTTATCACTGGCGGCATCGGTAGTACAAAGCACTTCGATATTAAAGCGTTTGAATAAAGCACGAGGGGAAAACTCAGGTAAGGCTAACAAACCTTCCAGACAATCATAGATATATCCTGCGTTGCGAGAGTTTAAAGGTTCATCCACCCCAAAGACGTTAGTTAGTTCCTCTTTCAGCCACAACCCAGACGGAGTACCCTGGAATAGATAAAAATGGTCAGCGAACAATTGCCAGATTTTGCGGTGGTCGGTTTCTGCTGGCGAACCATCATTGGTTGGTATGCCCAAAGCTTGCAGAGATACGCCCCGACTATAGAGCATCCGCAAAAGGTAGTGGTCAGGGATAATCAGTAATTCCGTGGGCGAACCAAAACGGGCTGCGGGATTAGCTAACAAAGCTGGATCTACGTGTCCGTGTGGGCAAACTAGAGGTAACGCAGATATGCTATCAAAAAATTGATGGGCTAATCGTCTTTGAACTGGTTCTGGAGAAAAGCAGCGATCGGGAGATAAACTCGGTTTTTTAGTTAACATAATTTTTGTATAAATTGTTTTGAGTTTTAAATTGTTAATAATGCTGCACTGCTACCACGCTGTACTAGAAAAGGAGATAAAACGCGGTTTTCCACAGTTTTTTCTTCTATTAAATCGAGTAACATTTGCATGGCATAGCCACCAATTTCTAACATTGGCTGGCTAATTGTAGTTAGTGCCGGCGTAACATAACAACCCAGAGCAATACCATCAAATCCGACGAGACTTAAATTTCGTGGTACTAAAATACCTAATTCTTGGCAAGCTAACAAAGCGCCAACCGCTACCATATCGTTGTAACAAAATATGCCTGTAACTTCCGCAGTCAATAGTTTAGATAGCATATTTTGCCCAGTCGTAACATCGCTGGTTCTGGTATCATATTCGTCACTAATTGAAACCCAATCAGTATTTTGTGGAATACCAGCTTCTGCAAGGGCCATTTGATATCCTTCTAGGCGCTGCTGGTTCGATCTGCTGCGATCGCCTACACCAAGATAACCAATGGCGGTGTGTCCTAAACTAATTAGATGCTCTGTGGCTAATTTAGCACCTAAGCGATCGTCTATTGCTACTGAATGAAATATTTCCGATTGATCTTCAGTTTGACTATTAATCAAAACTGTTGGTACAGCAATTTGTGTAAGTTGTTTAGTATGCTGTTTACTAATTCGCGAGTCAGCTATTAAGATTCCATCCACCCTACGGCGATGAAAAGTATCAATAGCTGCCATTTCTTGCTCAAAATCTCGGTGTGAAGCACTCAACAAAACACTCAAACCCGCTGGTTTGGCTATCTTCTCGATTCCCTCTACTACCTCAGCGTAAAAGGGATCTGAAATTGAAGTTACTACTACACCAATAGTATTAGTACGTTTATTTTGCAAGCTTTGAGCAATAGCATTCGGTACATAACTCATCTCCTCTGCCAGTCGCTTAATTTCTTCTCGCACTTTCGGGCTAATGAGAGCATTATCTCGCAAAGCACGTGAAACTGTAGAATGAGAAACGCCTGCTCTGCGGGCAATATCTTCAATTGAAATTCTTCGTTTATTCATTATTTTATCTTAGCTTTTAAATATTGCACACGTGTGCATTTGTATGTATTATAGAAAATAATTGTGATTTGTCAAGAGATTTTAATACAACTCACATTCGTATGGAAAAGAGTTAAAAATAAGGACTTTTAACTCCGCCCATGATTACAACTACAAGTTCCAAATTCCGAATTCCGAATTAGTTTAATTTTTATTAAGAGAAAAATGATTATTATCGTCATGGGTGTATCAGGTTCTGGCAAAAGCACCATCGGAAAGCTGCTAGCAGATTCGTTAGAATGGGAGTTTAGCGATGCTGATACTTTCCACTCGCCAGAAAATGTTGAGAAAATGCGGCGCGGTATCCCTCTGAGTGAAGAGGACAGAATGCCCTGGTTACAAGATTTGCAAACAGCTATTCAACACTGGCTGCAAGAAAATAAAAATGTGGTGCTGGCGTGTTCGGCTTTAAAAAATAGCTATCGGCAATTTTTGTTAGTGGATAGCGAACGCATCAAGCTAGTTTACCTCAAAGGGTCTTACGAGTTGATTCAAATGCGCTTACAAGAGCGTAGCAATCATTACATGAGTGAAAAACTACTCGATAGTCAGTTTTATACACTTGAAGAACCAGTAGATACTCTATGTATGGATGTTGCACAGCCACCCCAAATAATTGTCCAAAACATTAGAACGGCTTTGGAAATTTAGCTTATTGATGACAACCGTAATATTAAGATTAATCACGTATATAGGAAAACACGAACTTTTGGCAACTAAATCACATCAGATGTAAGTCTAAAGAAATATCAAAGCAAGCAGATAACTGTAATGGTAGGAGAAAACTAGTGTTTCTAAGATTAGCGCAACAACATCAGGAATTTGTCCAAGACTTGGTAATGAACCTGCAAGCCTTGACAATTATACTTGAGCGGCGTGGCTATACTGCGTCTTGTTATACATGCGGCGAGCAAATGAAGAGTGCTTCATTTATGGTTAGCCTGAAAGAAAAGCACCTGATTCGGTTTTTAGTGTCTGATTACGGGATTACTTGGATGGAATTGTGGGATGATCGCGAATTAATGAAGTTGGAGGGTGCAGAAGCTATAAACCAATTACAAGAGTTGGCTAATATTGTCAAGTATTACACTGCTGTACAATTGACAAATTGATACAGCGCTGGTTAAGTCCGACAAAAAATAATAAGTATAGCTTTTGCACACGTGTGTAAAAGGAAATATTAACTTATGTTTAGTAAATTCCTACACAGATATAGATGTGCAAAAAATAAAAGCACCATTTTTATTCTGAACCAAACAGATCGGATAAAACACTTGGTGAAGTAGAGCGGCATAGATACGCAAAGACGAAATGAAACTTTACACACATTCTTGCACACGTGTGCAAGAATAAATAATAAGTCCAATACAGGTTTTGCATACCTGTGCATAATAGAGTGTGAAAGTACCATTTAACAAATACAATATCGACAAGTAGGAAGATATGTCTCAAACTCTAAATAATGCCATTCTTCAGGTTCAAAACAATCCCTTACATTCACTAGAAGAATGGGAAGAAGACTTACTTAATCGCTATCCCGATCCAGATAACATCGTTAAAGAAGGTAAAACCACCGAAGAGTACAGGAATTACGAAACGACTATCAGAGATACGGTAAAAGAGTTTTATCGGTTAAATCATATTAATCAAACATATAATTTTGTACTTCAAAAAGAAAAAGAATTTTTGAAGTTTGATAAAAAAGAAATGTCTGTTTGGGATGCGGTCGAATTTTTGAATCAATTAGTCGATGATTCCGATCCTGATACAGACATGGATCAGTTACAGCATCTATTGCAAACATCAGAAGCTATTCGCGCCGATGGTCATCCTGACTGGATGGTACTTACTGGCTTCTTTCACGATATGGGGAAAGTACTTTGTCTATTTGGTGAACCGCAATGGGCTACCGTAGGCGATACTTATCCTGTAGGTTGTGCATTTTCAGATAAAATTGTTTTTTCCGAATTCTTCAAGAAAAACCCTGATTATAATAACCCCGATTACAACACTAAATATGGCATTTATGAGCCTAACTGTGGATTGAATAATGTGCATATTTCATGGGGCCATGATGAGTATTTTTATCAGATGATGAAAAACTATTTGCCCGAACCTGCATTGTATATGCTTCGCTATCACTCATTTTATCCTCAACATCGTGAAAATGCCTATGAGCATTTGATGGATAAACACGATCGAGAAATGTTTAAATGGGTACGTTTATTCAATCCCTACGATTTGTATTCCAAAAATCCTATTCCTCCTGATTGGCAAAAATTAAAACCATACTATGAAGATTTGGTGGCTAAATATTTACCCGCAACATTAAAGTTTTAAACTGCTTGGTGAATAATTCAAAAGTCAGAATTCAGAATTTTCTCTTTTTGAAGAGATAAGTAGGTGGGCGGAAAAATTTACAACTATGTAACGAAAAATTAAGCAGATGAATTAGAATTAAATTTTACACGCTCTGTACTGTAGTTCCCTTTTTCTCCTCTAGCTTGAATACCGTCAATTACG